>CAZWMJ010000007.1:1328-41811 GCA_964635045.1 uncultured Gammaproteobacteria bacterium | reverse complement strand
TCCATTAGAGTATATTGATCAAACCACAGTGTCACCGATGTCTCCATCTTGTACACCGCAAACCCTCTATTTCTAAATGTTGTATAATATTAGGTCTCACTTCTACAGTTGTCATAAGTCTAAATTATATAGTTTAGTTATTTGTTTTGAAATAATAAGGGTGGGTTTTCCGACCTGTCTTAGTATCTTACTATAAACTATAGGTTTAATCAAATTTATGGTCTGATTGGAGGGATATAATTATTGATATACAATTGAGCGATGACCCGCAGAAAGTATATAGACTACTTTATCTATTTTGTTAACTTTATAAATAATTCTATATAAACCTACTTTATAAGCAAACTTTCCTGTCAGGTCGCGGGTTAACGGTTTGCCTAAAAAGGGATCCTCTTTTATTTCATCTAAGGCTAAAGAAATAGCTTCTCTGGTATGACTTTTGATTTTTTTAAGTTCCTTTTGGGCTTGGGGAGCAACAATTAAGCGATACATTTAGTTTAATCCAAGTTCTTTTTTAACCTCTTTCCAGGGAATACCGCGGCCGTCGTCTATTTCTTTCTCTCCCTGCTTAATGGCTTTCATAAGTTTTTGATCTGCTAAGATTTCATTGGTTTCTTTCCACGATTCGTATTCTTGGGCGGACATAAGTACCGCGGCCGGTTCGCCGTTGACAGTAATGATGTACTCATTAAGCATTTTGCTTGCCTTTTCAACCAGGGTTGGGAGTTCTTGCCTTGCTTTACTGATAGGTAGAGTTTTTATCATACATAAACATAGTACAGAATTTTGTACATAAAGTCAAGAGGATATTTTGCCCCTTGACAAACCACACCAAAAATGTTTTAATACTTGCGAAAGTATAAAAGTATATGTGGGACGATCAAATAATTGAACAACAGGCGGAGTTTTTTAAGTGCATTGGCGATCCAACCTGCCTTAAACTGCTTCATATTTTGATTAACCAAAAAGAAGCTTGTGTTTCAGACATCACAGCAGTTTTGGGTATTTCCATGCCGGCGGTATCACATCAGCTGAAAAAATTAAGAAACATGGGCTTGGTGGAGAAAACTAGAGACGGTCAGATGATCTGCTATTCCCTTGCCAAAAATGAGCGAGCAAAAATGATTAAAAAATTACTCAAAAAAACATCCGAAAGGTTGCGATTGTCAAGATAAAAAAGAAAGGCAAGAAAAAGAAAATGAGTAAAAATCCTAAATTAATTGAACTTTGGAAAGAGGATTGTGTTGATTGTGAGGTGGTTAAGCCGATTGTGGAGGAATTGGAAAGAGAGGGATGTGAGTTTGAAAAGCATAATATCAAGGGTACCGAAGGCCGGAGGCGATGGGCTGAATACGAGCAAGAGATTGATGAAAATAGCCAAAGACAAGGCTATGAGACGGGCTATATTTATACGCCGACCTTTATCAACCCAAAAACAAGAAAAATTTTGGCATATTCGGACAGATCTCCCACCAAAGAAGAATTGATTGAACTGGCAGGAGAAAATGAAAAATAAATATGATGTCATTGTTATAGGTGGAGGTTCGGCCGGCTTTGCCGTGCTGGAGCAGATTGTCCATCAATTCAAAAAGATAGCTGTAGCGGAAAATAGGAAACTGGGCGGGTCTTGTCCTAATTTTGCCTGTGTACCGACCAAGGCCTTGATAAAAAGTGTCGAAGTTCTTCATCTTGCCCAAAATGCCGCCAAGTTTGGAGTGATTGCCAAAGGAGTGGGATTTGACTGGCAAAGAGTACAGCAATATCGGGCGGAAAAAGTGGCCAACACGGCCGCTTCTGAATCAGAGCAGGACTTAAAGGACAAAAAAGTTGATTTACTGTGGGGTACAGCCAAGTTTATCTCACCCAATAAGATTGAAATTGGTGGAGAAATCTATCAGGCAGATAAATTTGCCATTACCACCGGTTCACGAGCGGCCATGCCGGATATTCCCGGCCTTGACGAGGTGGAAGTGATTGATTCGGATAAAGCGGTTGAACTTAAAATCTTGCCAAAGTCGATGATTATTATCGGCGCAGGACCCGTTGCCGTTGAACTGGCTCAACTGTTTGCCCGCTTTGAGGTAGCGGTGACAGTTATTGTTCGGGGAGATAAAATTCTCAACCGCGAGGAGCCGGAAATTTCAGACTTAGCCGGGAAATATTTAGAAAAAGACGGCGTTACTTTTATTTTTAACGCCAAAGTGACCGGACTAACGCAAGAGGGAAAGGTAAAAAAAGTACATGTTGATGTTAAAGGCGAACATAAAATAGTCAATACGGAGGAGATTTTAATGGCGGCAGGCCGGACTCCCAATATTGATAAGCTAAATCTTAAAGCAGCAGAAGTTGAAATAACAGAAAAAGGGGTTAAAACAAACGAATTTATGCAAACTTCTCAACCTCATATTTATTCGGCCGGTGATGCGGCAGGCTACATGCTTTTTACTCACAACGCCTCATACGAAGGATATATTATTGGTCGAAATTTACTGGGTGAAAAATTAACTGTCGATCATCGGGTGATTCCCCGAGGGACATTTTCTGATCCGGAAATTGGTAGTGTGGGAATAATGGAAAAGGAAGCAAGAGAAAAAGGGTTTGAAGTTTTAACCGCCAAAATGCCTTATGGAGGAGGACGAGGCGGGATTGTGTCCGATCCTGAAGGCGTAATTAAGGTGTCGGTTGACGGAAAGACTCGGCAAATTCTGGGTGCCTCGGTCATTGGCAAAAATACGGCTGAATTTGTTCATTTTATTACGTTGAGTATGCACGCAAAAATCCCAGTTGACACGCTTGATACCATGGTTTATGCTTTCCCCACCTATGCCGAAGGAATTGCGGGAATAACTGAATACCTTAAATAATATTAAATATTAAAAATCAAAAAAAAAATGTATAACGAAAAGAAATTACTAGAATTTAGAAAGCAGAAAGATAAAGCTTGGAAAGAAGATAGCGAGTCTCCTTTAACCGAAGAACAAAAGAGGAATTTTAAAGGACTTAATTACTTTCCCGCTAACCCAAATTTAAGTTTAGAGTTAACACTCGATAAAAACATTCCCTATGTAGGTAAAGAGGTAATTATTAAAACCACAGGTGGAGATGAACAAGTATATTTAAGGGCCGGCAAGGTTAAATTCAATGTTGAAGGCAATGATGTTGAAGCAATTGTTTTTGAAGATCCAAAGCCCGAACAGTTTCAGTATTATTTACTCTTTAGAGACAAAACAACCGGAAAAGAAACGTATGAAAACGGCAGAATGCTGCAAATTCCTCAAAAAGATGGTAAATTAATCATAGATTTCAACTACGCCTACAATCCTTATAGCTCATATAATGATAACTGGGGTTGTCCAATCACACCAAAAGAAAATATTTTACCGGTTAAAATTGAAGCCGGAGAGAAAAACTTATAGCGTAGGTTTGCGTCTTTTTTGATATTGCATTTAGGTTTGGATATCAGGTAAGATGAATTAATGAAAGTTTATTTGGCCACCGACCATACGGGATTAGAGTTGAAAAATAAAGTTAAAGAATTTTTGCAGAAAGAAGGGTATGAGGTGGAGGATTGTGGGGCATTTGACTACGATAAAAGCGATGATTACCCTGATTTTATCTCCAAAGCCGCGGAAGCAGTTTCTAAGGATCCCCAAGAGTCTGTTGGTATTATTTTTGGCGGCTCGGGCCAGGGCGAGGCGATGGTGGCCAACAAGTTTAAGGGCGTTCGCTGCGCCTTATTTTACACCCCGGCCTTACCCACCCAGTCGGTTAATATAGAAGGCAGACAAAGTACCGATCCCTTTGAAATTATCAAACTGACCCGCGAACATAACTTTGCCAACATGCTTTCCATTGGCATCCGCTTTGTGAAAGAAGAAGACGTTTTCAAAGTAATTAAGATTTGGCTGGAAGCGCCTGTTACGTCAGAAGAAAGACATATTAGGAGAGTGGAGAAAATAAAAAGAATAGAGATGACGATAGATGGTGGAAGATAGAAGATGGTAATTTGAAGATGGATGATAGAAGTTAGATTTGATTTATCTATCTTCCAGCTTCTACCTTCAATCCTCCCTGGGCGGACTACCTTCTATTTTCAATCTTCTACCGTCTAATATATTTATGTTTGAAGTAATACCGGGAATTTTAGAAAAAAGTTGGGAGGAAGTAGAGCGGAAAATCAAGCTTCTTTCTCCTTTTGCCAAAGCCCTTCATATTGATATTGCCGATGGCATTGCCGCCAACAATACCACCTTTTTGAATCCTGCCCCTTTTGCCAAATACAAAGATCAATTTTTTCTCGAAGTTCACATGATGGTTAAGGAGCCTATCAACTACCTTAAACCATTTGCCGAGGCGGGATTCAAACGATTTTTGGGACATGTGGAGAAAATGAGTTCACAGGAAGAGTTTGTCGCCCAAGGACAAATTCTGGGCGAGGTTGGTTTGGCGCTGGACGGACCAACGGGGATTGAAGCCATAACAGTTCCTTATGATGATTTAGATGCGATTCATTGCTACGTGTCGGAGAAAATGGGCTTTGCCGGCCCTCCCATGATGCCGGAAAGGCTGGAGAAAGTTAAAGCGCTTCGGGCCAAAACCAATTTGCCCATCGAGATTGATGGGGGAGTAAAAGACGTCACCATTAAACTGGCCAAAGAGGCTGGAGCCACCCGTTTTGTGGCCACCTCATTTATTTCCGCCGCCCCCGACCCCGGGAAAGCCTACCTTACTCTTCAAAAAGCTCTTGATGATTAAGGATTTGGGGTCGGGGTAGGAGTAGGCGGCAGGATACAACTGATGGAGTTTTCCGTTCCCTTAATAAAATATTCAATCCTTCCCAAACATGGTTTGGAGATGACGCTTAAGGGCACTTTGGGTTTGGCATCGGCTTTATTTACTAAAAGTAAGTTCATAATTTTATTCCAGATGGGCGCCGCTCCGGTAATGCCGGAGGCCAGCTGCTGACTCATCGGACTGTTATCATTATTACCCACCCAAGCCGCCACCACATATGAGTCTTGAGAAGTTTCATTAGCCGTAGTGTATCCAACAGTCCAGTTATCTCTTTTATTGTCGCTTGTTCCCGTTTTTACAGAGACGGTATGATTGGGAATGTTCAATGGAGAGTTTATCCCGAATTCCCAGGATCTGGAAGCATTGTCGGACAAAATGCTTGACAGAATAAAAGTTACTCCCTCATCAAGCACTCGTTCTCCCAATGCTCCGTCTTTTTGCTCTAAAATATTTCCTTTGTAATCGCTGACTTTAATAAGCGGATTAAGATCTATTTTTACTCCGTTGTTGGCTACTGTCCCGTAAATGGCGGCCATATCAGTCATTTTTACCTCCGCCCCTCCCAAGGTGATGGATAGACCATATTGACTAGGTTCCCCCCAGCTGGTAATCCCCATTTTTTTGCCAAGATTGACCATATCGGGAATTCCAATTTGATTTAAGGTTTTAACAGCCGGAATATTAAAGGAATTGGCAAAAGCCAGCCGCAGGGGAATTTTTCCGTGAAATTTCCCATCATAGTTGACCGGCGAATAGGAAGGACTATTTGCATAACGGTAGGTGATAGGCGAATCATCAAGAATGGTGGCGGCTGTCAAGCCTTGCGATAGAGCGGCGGCATAAGTAACTATTTTTATTGATGAGCCGGGTTGCCTTAGAGAGGTGGCGACATTGACATTCCCGCCATTTGAATCATAAAAGTCTTTGCTTCCCACCATTGCCAGCACGTCGCCGTTTTTGGGATTAGTAATAAGCGCCGATCCATTGGTAATATGAAGATAGGCATTATTGTCTACCTCTTCTTTGACAATTTTTTGCGCTTCCTGCTGAAGTTTTAAGTCAAGACTGGTGACTACTGTTAGCCCTCCTCTTTCTACGAAGGCCAAACCATACTTTTTTACCAACAGGTCTTTGACATACATCACAAAATGAGGCGCGTAAATGGGAGTTTGCGGCGTCTGAAAATTAAGTTCTCTCTCCGTTGCCTTTCCTGCCTGATCTTTGGTGATGTAGCCCAGCTCTGTCATTTTTTTTAGCACATCGCTTTGGCGTTTTTTCCAAAGAGTAGGGCTAGTGCCGAAGGGAGAATAGGTGGTGGGGGCTTTGGGTATGCCTGCCAAGAACGCGCTTTCCGCCAGATCTAAATTTTCCACCTTTTTACCGAAATATACTTCCGCTGCCGCCTCCACCCCCCAGGCAGTGCCGCCGTAGGGGATTTGGTTAAAGTACAGTTCCAGAATTTGATTTTTGTTATAAATTCTCTCCGCCCAAAAAGCCAAGATAGCCTCTTTTATTTTTCTCACGATGCTGGTTTCAGGGGAGAGCAGGGCTGATTTGATCAGCTGCTGGGTGATGGTTGATCCTCCCTGAAGTCCATCCCCGGACACATTTTTGAAAGCTGATCGAATGATTGCCTCGACATCAAAACCGGGATGTTTGTAAAAATCCTTGTCTTCAATGGCAATCGTTGCCAGTTGAAGAGGCTTTGGGATATTCGACAGAGGAACAATCGTTCTATTCTGGGTGGCGTATATTTGGTAAAGAAGTATGCCATTTCGGTCATAAATTTTAGTGGTTTGAGGGATGAGTCGAAGACTTAACTCATTTGGGTTTGGCAAATCTTGCAAAAAAAGAAATAATAATAGGGGAATAAAAATAACAACCAGCGAGAACAGGAAGCCTGCCGCGAAATATCTGAATTTTAGGGAGAACGGCAGGGGGAATATCACCACTGGTTTTTGTTTTTTTATTGGTTTTAAGCTTGGTTTTATCGTTGGAGCGATAATTTTTATCTTAATTTTTGGTTGAGATAATCTATTAATTAGTGGTTTTATTCTAGTTAATAATTTTCGTAATCTTGCAAGGTTATTCTTACAGGCCAAAATAAACAGAAGGAGGATTTTCACCACTGTTTTCCCCAAAAATTTCAGTATCAACAGCACGGCGTCTCCGATGGCTATTAGGATTTTTAAGACGACAACAATAATAAAAAATATAAACTCCATAAAAAATCGGTGTCAGGATTATACTATAAGTTTGTTTCAAATAAAAGAGGCAAAAATTACTGGTTTGGGTGCGGGCAGGTTAGGCAGTATTTATCTCCTGTTGGGTCGGTCACTACAATTTCATCTCTTTCTTCCACATTATCAGTTTTACCGGGCGCGGCTGGATCATTAGTTGTTTTATCAATAAACACTTTTTGTTTGCCCCCCTCAACCGTTTTTGGCTCGGTGCCTTTGATAAAATACTCATATCGGGTGGGGCAGCGGTCGGCCGTTCCATCGGGCGGAGGCAGAAGGCCGGAGGTGGCGCAGATGATTTTGCCTACCACATCATCCGGCTTATGCGGCCAGACCGGTTTTTGGTTTTCCAATAATTTAGCCATAATGGTGTGCCAAATAGGCGCCGCTCCGGTAATGCCTGATGTAAGATTGCCCATGGGAGTATTGTCATTATTACCCACCCAAGCCGCCACCAGTATATTTGGCGTGTAGCCAATGGTCCAATTGTCCCGAAAATCGTTGGTGGTGCCGGTTTTTACCGCCACAATATTATTACCAACCTTAAGAGCCGAGTTTTCGCCAAATTCCATTGTTCTGGCACCGTTGTCTGATAGCATCTCTGAGATGATGAAGGGTACTCCCGGCGGGAAAACCTTTTTGCCGAAAATAGCGCTTTTGAAAGGTTTGTACTCTTCCAATATTTTGCCTGCCCGGTCGGTCACTTTAAGAATGGGATGTAAGTTGACCCGATAACCCTGATTGGCAAAAACACCAAAAGCCTGAGCCATTTCCAGCATGGTTACTTCCCCTCCGCCCAAAGTCAGAGACAATCCGTAACGATCGGGGTCGCCAAAGGTGGTAATGCCCATGGCAGAGGCTGTGGCAATCAGCGATTCCACCCCATTAAGTTTGAGCATTTTAACCGCCGGAATATTAATGGAATTGGCAAGAGCGTATCTCATTTGCATTACTCCATGCCACTTTCCATCATAGTTGACCGGACAGTATGGTTTTTGGCCGGGATTTGGGAAACATATCGGTTTGTCAATAAATGGCGTGGCCGCGGTGTATCCATGAACCAGACCGGTGGCGTAGTTGATGGGTTTGATAGCTGAGCCGGGTTGGCGAAAGGCCAGGGTGACGTTGACATTTCCATCGATTTGCGTATCGAAATAATCTTTGCTTCCTACCATGGCCAGTATCTCTCCTGTTTGGGGATTGGTAACAAGTGTGGCTCCATTGGTAACATGGTTGTCTTTAAGCTTTGCCATTTCGGTGGCTACCGCATCCTGAGCAAGGTCTTGTATTGATTGATCAAGACTGGTTAGTACAGTTAAGCCCTCTTCCTCAACCTTGTGTTCGCCATATTTTTTCACCAGTAAATCTTTTATATAAAGTACAAAATGAGCCGCTTTGATGTTTTGGGAAACTTTTTGGTAATTGAGCGGTTTTTTTACTACTTCTTCAAATTGCTGTTTGGCGATATAATTTTGTTCAAGCATTTTTTTCAACACCTCGATTTGACGGTTCTTCGCGTTTTCCGGATGAGCGCCAAAAGGAGAGTTGGCGGTTGGCGCCTCTGTCAGTCCTGCTAAAAGCGCGCTTTCCTCAACGGTGAGATTTTTAACGCGCTTGCCAAAATATGTTTGGCTTGCCGCCTCCACCCCCCAGGCAGTGCCTCCATAAGGAGATTGATTAAGATACATCTCCAATATTTTATCTTTTGGATAGATGGCTTCTGTGGCAAATGATAAAATAATTTCCTTGATTTTTCTAAGAATGGTCCGTTCGGGCGTTAACAGACTATTTTTCACCAGCTGCTGAGTGATGGTTGATCCGCCCTGGAGCTGTTTTCTAAATATTATTGAATAGGAAGCTCTCAGCATTCCCCGAACGTCAATTGCTCCATGTTTATAGAAATCCTTGTCTTCAATGGCAATGGTGGCCAGCTGAAGAGATTTTGGAATTGAAGAGAGAGGAACAAAGGTCTGATTTTTATTTGCATAGATGGTGTATAAAAGATTGCCCTCTCGATCAAAAATCTGCGTTGACTGGGGGAGAGAGCCGCTGGTAAGTTTGGTGGGTAACGGAAGATCTCTGAGAATAAAAAAATAAAATGCGGCTGCGGCAATCAAGATAAGAATAACAATCTTTGCCGTTTTTTTGCCGTGCATTTGGAAAATTTTTTTTATGAAGAGAATCATAACAATATACTCTATGATATCATTGAAGTAAGTATTAGACAATGATTCAGCAAATAAACGAATTTTTACAATTTATCTCGCCTGTTAGATTTGGTTTTAACTGGCTTGACGCTGTTATTTTAATGGTTATTTTTTTCTACGCTCTGGAAGGGCTTGCCGCCGGACTAATTTCTTCATTGTTGTCCTTCGTCAGTTTTGTGCTGTCATTTGTGTTGGCCCTTAAATTTTACAATTTCTTTGGCCAATTTTTATACACCACTTTTTCCATCCCGCAAAGCTTTTCCTCGGCAATTGGTTTTTTTATGGCGGCAACGCTTAGCGAAGTAATTATAAGTATTATTTTGCGCCGATTTGCCGCTCGTTTACCAAAAAATAAGATTATACAAAATTTAGATAAATTTTTGGGAGTATTGCCCGGCAGTTTATCGGCAATTGTTCTGTTATCTTTTATTCTAACCCTGATTATATCCATGCCTGTTTCCGGCGTTTTGAAACAGGGGATATCTTCTTCAAAATTGGGCAGTTTTTTTGTTTCCCGGACTCAAGGTTTGGAAAGGTCGTTAAATGATATTTTCGGCGGCACCATTAATGAGACCATTAATTTCTTAACAATTTCACCAACAAGCGAGCAGTCGGTCAATCTTAATTTTTCCACAAAGAAAATTAGCATAGATGAGGTTTCCGAACAACAGATGTTCGCTCTTGTTAATCAAGAGAGAAAACAGCAAGGACTTGTCCAACTTGTTTTTGATGTTAAGTTACGGGATGTGGCTCGCATCCACGCCAAAGACATGTTTACCAGAGGATATTTCTCTCACTATACTCCGGAGGGGGTAAATCCATTTGATCGGATGGCCAACGCCAATATTTCTTTTACATCCGCAGGAGAGAACTTAGCTTATGCTCCAAACGTGAGTTTAGCCCACGACGGATTGATGAAAAGCCCGGGGCACCGGGCCAACATCTTGTCCTCCGACTTTGGCAAAGTGGGAATAGGAGTAATAGATGGCGGCATCTACGGCAAAATGTTTGTACAGGAGTTCACGAATTAAAATGACCTTTTGTATTCAAGTCTTTTTTTAAACAGATTTTCTCTGTATCCTCCTTCTCTTTGGTGTTTTTCTTCAACAGCATTGATTTGCTTATCAAGCAAATAGCCGTTTCTTGTCAGAAGGTCAATCAGATAATTGACGACTGCTTCTATTCCTTCTTTTCTTTCTAATCCACCTAAAGCTTCTAAAACTGCAGAGGTAGTAGGGGGACGAGAGGGATTAGAAGGATTAGGAAAGGGATAACCTTCAAAAACTTGACGAAGTTTTTTGAGTCTTGAGTCATCCTTATTCCAGCGAGGCAAGTTCTCGAAACGGAGGATATCTTCAAAGTCCTCCAAGGCTTCCATTCCTGAAGCTTTGGCTACATCATAAAGTTTGAGCTTAGAAGATAAACTTCTTTCCGATGAACCCTCAACAATATTTTGCTTATCAGAGCGAAGGGCTTGTTTTATTTGATCCCGCTGGCGGGAGTCCTCAATTTTTGGGTAATACTTTGGTACAAAATCCCAGCCCAGATCAAAAGCAATTTGGGCAAGTTTGTAGCTGATTAACTTTTTATATCCCGCTTCTGCCATGTATTAAGCATAACATACACAGCTTAATCTGGTAAAAGGAGGGATTTTCAGAAAATTAAAGAGTTGGAGTTGGTATAATAATCTTTATGTGTTGCAAAACTTGACAAAAATAAAAATTAGGTTTAGTATTCGGTACTATAGTGAGCAACCTGCCTCCTGAAAAATTATGACAGCAGAACGCCCCGGTCGGGGAGCAGAATTGCATGTCCTTCGTGAGAACGATCTTTATCAAGCGGTGAGAGGGCGTGTTTTTGAAACATACATACAACCGCCTCTGGCCGCGGGTCAATCCGAAAGTCCGGTAGAACTTTTAGTTGACGCATACAAGAGCGGCGGCGAACAATTCCAAAGACCGTTTCAAGCAACCTGTCTAAGGCTGCTGCAGGAAATTGGGGATAAACGCACTCTGGAGGATCCGGATCAAACAGCCCTAGCCAATTTGGGAGCTATAGGTGTTAGTTTAGGCACACCTTCTTTGTCCGGAGAGTTTCGCCGTTTTGTCCTAAGAGGTTCTGTTCAAGGGGAAATAAGTCTGGCTCCAAACACGGAGGAATGGTTATTGGGGGCTTTAATAAATACTGCCCCGCAGAAACAGCCGCTGGATCCAATCTGGCAAAGGTTATGGGAAGATCCAAAACCCGTAAGATACGCCGCGGCTTTTACAGCTGCCCGTGAACAAAGACTTCCGTATGCAACAACGCTTATACCGGAACTTCTCATACGGGAGCCTCAGCCAACACCAACTCGGTTAAGAGATATGATCTTTCGTTGGTGGGAAGAACACAACGGAGATCACAACGCGTTCGCTGGAAGCATGCATTCTCTGCCGCCTGAAGTAAAAGTGGTTGTAAAGAGACTTCTGGATGAAAGTGAGATGAGCGAAGGGGAGAAACAAGCCTTGCCGCGTATTGATCAAGAACCTCAAGAAAGCGACGTAGGCTATGCACAACGGATGAGGTTAGATCTTCGGAAATGGATCGAAGCCGGGGCAGATCCACAGCAATTAACTAATTGGCTGCAAGGTAATAATCTTCCTCCAGGAGAGGCAGCGTCAACGTATGAACCTCCTGAACAGATATTAATGGGAATACCGTGGGGTTTGAAGGGGATAGCTACAAGGTCTGCGTTAGCCAAAGCCGCAGTTTCTATTCTGGGTAGCCAGCCAGATGCGCAGAGTACTGCACGTCCTGCTAGATTAATTGACAGCTTGTTGATGTTATGCGCTAATCTAGGTCCGCGCGATGAGTTAAGTGAGCAACTCCATGCCATGTATCAACGCCGTGCTCTTCACGGCAAATGGAGAGGCGTGGAACTTCGGGATAGTCTGCTTATAGCTCTTACCAGAAACCAGGTAGACAGCCGTTTGCAAGGTGTGTGGGAGGCAATGTTAAATGGCACCAAGCAAGATTATTTCTCAGGAAATCCGTATGACGGATTCTATGGGATATTATTGATGCCTGAATCACCAGATAAGCGCGGGAAACCGTTTATTAAAGCTATTGGTCAGGCGCTTTCGCAAATGGCGCAATATCTTGAAGATAATCCAACGCGTGATTCTTACTTCAGAAATTTAATAGATAGAGTGGCAAAAGCATACCCCACGGTATGTTTAAGACTGGAAAGCGATCTTTTAGCGCAAGCGCAGCAACATAAATGGCCGCAGTGGGCGATTGAATGTCTGTCTGCTAAGGCGTGAGTTAATTAACGAGAGAGTTTACTGATCCGCTTAAAGCGTTAGTAAAAGTATTCCCCCAATAGTTGCCAGAGCGCCGAGGAGTTTTTTAACCCCATGATTGCTGATGGGATTTATGATAAGATGGTTTATACAGGAATTTACGGATTAATTTAGTATGAAATTGCCTTTAGTAACGGAGGCCGATGTTAAAAACAAAACGGTTTTTCTGCGGGCGGATCTGGATGTACCGCTGACAAAACTCAAAACTCAAAACTCCCCGGCCTCGCCAAGCGAAGCGGGGCGGGCAAAACTCAAAACTCAAGTTGAGGATGATACGAGGCTCAGGGCCGGCTTGCCAACCATAGAGTATTTAGTAAAAAGCGAAGCGGTAGTTATTATCGGAAGCAAGTTGGGCCGCCCAAATGGAGTTGATTTGGCCTTGAGTCTTAAGCCGGTAGCCCAATGGTTGGTAAGAAGATTTAAGAATAAAGATTTAAGATTTACGAAGAAAAAGATGGATGGGTTTGACGGCTGGGAAATCACACCAAAGCTTTTTTTACTGGAGAATTTGCGTTTTTATAAAGGCGAGGGGGAAAATGATCCGGCATTTGCCAAACAGCTGGCAGAGCTAGCCCAAATTTATGTTAATGATTCCTTTGCGGTTTCACATCGCACTCATGCCTCAATTGTCGGTATTCCTAAATATCTTCCTCATTTTGCCGGCCTGAGATTACAAAAAGAAGTGGAAGTATTATCTTCTGCTATGGAAAATCCAGAGAGACCACTGGTGGTTGTTATCGGCGGAGCCAAGATGGAAACCAAAGTGCCGGTTGTTGCCAAGATGCATCAGATTGCGGATTATGTATTGGTGGGCGGGAAGATTGCCAACGATAGTAAGACTTTGTTAAAAGTTGAGCATGAGAAAACAGGTCAGAATAAAGCAATTCTGCTGGTTGGGGATTTAAATAGTGAGGGAACAGATCTTACGAAAGAGAGTTTTAAGAAGTTTTTGTCGATTATTGCTTTGGCCAAAACTATTATTTGGAATGGGCCGGTGGGATTAATAGAAAATGAAGATTGTCAGCAAGCAACGCGGGAGCTGGCTTTGGCAATTGCTAAGAGTCGGGCTTACACAATTGTGGGAGGAGGAGATACTGCCGGATTTTTGAAGAAGATTGGATTGTTAGATAAATTTTCTTTTGTTTCTGTGGGCGGCGGAGCAATGCTTGATTTTTTAGCCGGTGAAAAACTGCCGGGAATCGAGGCGTTGTTAAAATAGATATCTCTTGCCGATTTTTTTTATTGCGTATATAATAACATAAGTTGTATGATTCGTGTTGCCATCAATGGATACGGTAGAATAGGCAGGCTTTCCCATCGGGTAGTTTTGGAAAAATACCTATCCCAAATAGAAATTGTGGCCATCAACGCCGGTTCTTCAACCGATATTACAGGCTGGATGTATCTGCTAAAGTATGATACCGCTTATCATACTTTAAACTCAAAGCTCAAAATTCAAAGCTCAAAACTGAATCTGCAGGATCAGACGGGAATATTAAAAGACGCCATTGGGCATATTATTATTGATGATAAAAAAATTCCCGTTTTTTCACAGAAGGATCCATTACTTTTACCCTGGAAAGATTTAGACATTGATGTGGTGATTGAATCCACGGGCCATTTTCGGAAAGAAGATAAGCTTAAAGCTCATCTGACAGCCGGAGCAAAGGCGGTGATTTTGTCAGCCCCGATCAAATCGGAAGGATTATCAGGGCAAGATGTGCCAACTTATATTATTTCTGTCAATGCCGCAGACTATAAAGGAGAAAATCTTATCAATAACGCCTCTTGCACCACCAACTGTATCGCCCCTGTGGCAAAAATAATGATTGAGCATTTTGGTGTTGACAAAGCCATGATGACCACAGTTCATGGTTACACATCGGATCAGCGCCTGCAGGATGGAGGACACAAAGATTACCGAAGAGCCAGAGCTGCCGGCCAAAATATTATTCCCACCTCCACCGGGGCCACGAAAGCCTTGGCTCAAGCGCTGCCGGATGTTAAAGACTTTGGCGGTTTGGCCCTGCGCGTACCCATTATCACCGGTTCATTATCTGACTTTACATTTGTGCTGAAAAAAAATACCACCAAGGAAGAAATAAACGAAGTTTTCAAAAAGGAAGCTAAAAATCTTTTATATAATGGTATATTGGAAGTGACAGAAGACCCAATCGTTTCATCCGACATTATTGGCAATCCTCACTCTGCCGTAGTTGATTTGTCGCTTACTCAGGTGGTGGGGGGCAATATGGCCAAGGTGATTGCTTGGTATGACAATGAATATGGATACGCCAATAGGCTTATTGAGGAAACATTATTGGTAGGAAAAAAATGAATAAGCCTTTAGATTTACCCGGCATCAGAAACATTACCATCTCCGGGCGCATTGGCAGCGGCGCCACCACTTTGGCCACCGGACTTTGTGAAGTTTTAGGATGGAAAATGGTCAATGGAGGAGAGCTGATGCGCAAAATTAACCAAGAACTTGGAGCAAGCGTGGTGGAGACGGATAAAAGGCCCGACAGTTTTGATCTGGCGTATGAGCAGAGAATCAAAAAAATACTGAGCCGTGAGTCGCACTATATTATTCAAAGCCACCTGAGCGGTTTTGATGCGCAGGGGATTGAAGGAGCGTTTAAAATAGTTTTGATTTGCGAGGACAGCAGTGGGAATGACAAACAGGAGATTCGCATTGATAGATTGGTCAATCGCGACGGTGTTTCTATTGAACAGGCGAAATATGAAATCGTGGAGAGGGAACGGCGCAATCTTGAGAAGTGGAGCAGGCTTTATGGCGGAGCGGATCCTCATTGGGTTTATTGGGACAAAAAATATTACGACTTGGTAGTTAATACTTACAATCACAATCAAGAGGAAACCCTCAATCTGACTCTCGCAGGGTTGGGAGTAAGTAGAGAGTAAAAGATATGAAGAAGATTATTTGGGCGTTGGTTTTTAGCTTTATTTTCTTGAGCAGTACTGCCGTTGTATTTTCAAAAGAGGAAAAAGCGGAAATTATTCAATATCAACTGCCATCTCCCGGTTTGCTGCCCGATAGCCGGCTGTATTTTCTCAAGACATTAAGAGATCGCATAGTCTGGTTTATCACTTCGGATTCTCTCAAAAAAGCGAAGTTTAATTTACTTTCGGCAGACAAACGGTTAAATGCCGCTTTGTATCTTGTTAAAAAGGGTAATAGCAATTATCAATTAGTCCAATCCACAATTTCCAAAGGTGAAAATTATTTTGAAGAGGCCATTGACAAAACGGCAGAGGCCAAAAAACAGGGAGTGAACGTGTCTGATATGGTGAGACAACTTTCACTTTCTTCGCAAAAACATCAGCAGGTGCTAAAAGAAATAGAGGAAAAAGCGCCTCGGAATTTGAAGGAAGGCTTTATTTCTTTACAAGAAAGAATGACTGATCTTGAGAAAAGAGTCAATAAGCTATTAACTACATAATCGATATAAACTTATTAAAATGAAAATATTTATTGTTCAGGATTTTACCTAAGATAGCCCCAAGTACTGCTCTTTTTTACTCGTTTATCCGGCCTGCCTTAAAAGGGATATCATATTGAGGCTGGAAAATAAGTTGACGTTTTTTGATATAGAAATTTCTAGTTGACAGGGCAGATTTAGTGGTATAATATGCTTCTTGGCACTAGATGTAGTTATGAAGTGTCCTTACTGCGGCAGCAATGAAACAGAGGTTGTAGAAACGCGGGATAGTGAAGATTTGGAGACAATTAGAAGAAGACGCGCTTGTCTTAAATGTGAAAAACGATTTACAACCTATGAGCGGGTGGAAAACATTAATTTGGTAGTTATAAAAAAAGATGGCAAAAGAGAGCAGTTCAATAGAGACAAGTTAAAAAGCGGAATAATACGATCTTGTGAGAAAACAAAAGTACCAATTGACGATATTGAAAAAATAGTAGTAGATGTTGAACGGGAATTACGGGGGGCGGATTCGGTGGAAGTAGGGAGTCAAAAGATTGGGCAGATGGTGGCCCAGCGGCTTAAAAAAATAGATAAGGTGGCATATATTAGATTTTCCAGCGTCTTTAAAAGATTTGTGGATGTGGAAGATTTTGAGAAAGAAGTAAAAAGGTTAATTAAATAATTTTATGCAGTTAGAAGGAGTTCGAGACAAAGTATTTTTAGACCGATACTCGCTTAAAGACGAGAAGGGAAGTCCTGTTGAGAAAACGCCCGAGGAGATGTGGCATCGGGTATCTTTGGCTATTGCCAAAGTTGAGAAAAAAGATAAAAGAAAAGGTTGGGAGAAGAAATTTTATGAGTCTATGGAGGATTTCAAATTTGTTCCCGGAGGCAGGGTTTTGGCGGGGGCGGGGACAGGCTACGCTGTTACTTATTATAATTGTTTCGTTATTCCTTCTCCTCCGGATTCAAGAGACGGGATTTTGGATAATCTTAAAGCCATGATTGAAATTATGGCCAGAGGCGGAGGAGTCGGTGTTAATATTTCCTCTCTTCGTCCCAAGGGCACTCGGGTTAAGAAGGTAAACGGATTTTCATCGGGACCTTGTAATTGGGCGGAGATGTATTCTCTGGCAACCCATGACATTATTCAACAGGGCGGCAGTCGTCGGGGCGCCCTAATGCTGATGCTGTGGGATTGGCATCCTGATATCGAAGAGTTTATTACTGTAAAACAAGATCTGAGCAGAATTAACGGAGCAAATTTGTCAGTCTGCGCATCGGACGCATTTATGGAAGCCGTCAAGAATGACGAAGATTGGGATTTGGTTTTCCCCGATATTGATGACCCGGAGTATGACGAAAAATGGGACGGAGTTTTGGATCATTGGAAAAAACTTGGCAAAAAAGTAAAAGTGCATAAAACGATTAAAGCCCGATATTTATGGGATCTTATCTGCGCTGCTGCCTGGAAAAGCGCTGAACCCGGTCTGGTTTTTATGGAGCGCTACAACAAATGGTACAACAACTGGTACTGGAATACTATTAACTGCGTAAATCCATGTGGCGAAGAGGGATTACCGTCTTGGGGTGTTTGCAATCTGGCCTCGCTTAATCTTTCAGCTTTTGTGAAAGGATATAGCGTGGATAATCCCGGCGTCTTTGATTACGAGAGTTTGAGCGAGCATGCCAGAATTGGCGTTCGGTTTCAGGATAATGTGGTTGATGCGGATCAGTATGTTTATCCGGAAATTGAGAAAATGCAAAAGAACGGCGAGCGGCGAATTGGTCTGGGCACGCTGGGTTTGGCAGATGCGCTTATCAAAATGCACCTCCGTTACGGATCAGAGGAATCGCTTGAAGTGGTTGACAAAATCTACCAAACCATCCGTGATTCCGCCTATGACGAGTCGGCAAACATCGCCCGCGAAAAAGGTCCTTTCCCCAAAATAAATATTAAAAAACATTTGGAGGGGTATTTCATCAAAAAGCTTCCGGAAGAAATCCGGGCGAAAATAAAAAAATATGGAGTTCGCAATTCTGTATTGCTTCAGGCGGCTCCCACCGGTACCACCAGTCTTCTGTCCGGAGCTTCATCGGGGATAGAACCGGTTTACGAATTTGAATATTATCATACCGGAAGACTCGGTAAGCAATTGGTTTATCATTCTCTTTATGGGGAGTGGAAGAAGGTCCACCCAACGACCGCCTCAGGGCAAGCCTCTGAAAAACCAGATTATTTTGTTTCGGCAAATGACTTAAGCCCTGAAGATCATGTTAGAGTTCAAGCAATTGTCCAAAAATATCTTGATGCTTCTATTTCCAAGACGGTCAATGCTCCCTCTTCTCATACTGTTTCGGATGTTAAGAAGCTTTACATGTTAGCTTATGATTTGGGATGCAAGGGAATTACCTATATGAGAGACGGGTCAAGACAGGGGATTTTACAAAGAGTGGAGGTGGAGAAAACAAAGGAAGCGCCGCTGGTTAAACGTCCCATCATGGTTGAAGGAGTTACCTATCAAACACGGACTCCGGTGGGAGAGGCGTTTATTACCATTAATCACGACGAAAATAAGCAGCCGTTTGAAGTGTTTATAACTATTGGAAAGTCAGGTTCCGATATTGCCGCCATGGCGGAAGCGCTGGGACGAATTGTCTCTTTGAATCTTCGTTTGGCCGGCAGTCTTTCTCCTAGAGAGCGAATTCGTCAAGTCGTGGCCCAGCTGGCCGGTATTGGAGGAGCGGGAAGTATTGGTTTTGGAAAGGAAAGGGTTCGTTCACTGCCCGATGCGGTGGCAAAAGTGCTTTCTAAACATTATGGTTTTGTCATAAATGGTAAAGTTGAAGACAAGAAATCAACAATCAGCAACGGTCAGGCAAAACCGGAAGTGATGAATGGAGAAAGATCTGATCAACAAACACAGCCGGATATTGTTTTGCTCCAGCAGCTGGCGCTTGATGGCGATGGCGCTTCTTCCGCCACCAGCTTATTTGATATCTGCCCGGAGTGCGGATCGGGAACATTGGCCTACGAAGAAGGCTGCAAGAAGTGCTACAGCTGCGGCTATTCACAGTGTTAGTTTAGTCTTTTATATCTGAAAAATCTTAAAAAACTAAAATTTTTAATTTTGGCAATTATTATTGCCGTTTTGGCGGGTAATATTGCTTTTGGCCTTTTTCTTAATAACAAAAAGGCGGAGAAAACGGTCAGCCAGGCGCTGGTTAGCAATTACGTTATTTATCAAGGATTAGAGGGAAAGGATGCCTTAACTCTTCTTAAGCAAAAAGCAGAAGTTGCGCAAGATAATTCAGGTTTGGTGGTTGCCATCAACGGCAGAAAAGCAGAGTCTGCCAAAAGAGAATATTGGGCTTTTTATGTCAATGGAAAAATGGCAGAGGTCGGCCCGGCCGATTATAAAACTAAAGAGGGAGATACCATAGAATGGAGAATTTCTAATTACTAATTTCTAATTGACCTAAAGAAAGCCCAATTTCTCAATTTTTGTCATTGGTGCTTGATTAAAAATTAGGTAAATTAGATCAATTAGGTTAATTAGGTCAATTTATTATGAAACTACAAAGATTCATCAGTCCTTTATTAATAATCCTGTTTACTGTTGTGCTTCGACTCATTCCTCATCCTCCCAATTTCGCTCCCATTGCGGCGATGGCCCTTTTTGGAGGAGTTTATCTTAATAAAAAATATGCCTTGATTGTTCCGCTTGTGGCTATGTTTGCCTCTGATATTTTTATTGGTTTTCATAACACCATGTTATTTGTTTATGGCAGTTTTGTGATGACTGGCATTATCGGTTTACGATTAAAAAAACATAAAACAATGTCCAATATTATTGGCGCAGCCATTGCTTCCTCATTGCTCTTTTTTATTATTACCAACTTTGGAGTGTGGCTCGTCGGAGGGCTTTATCCAAAAAATCTCAAGGGTTTAATAGATGCCTATTTTTATGCCATACCATTTTTTAGAAATACCTTAATGGGCGATCTGTTTTACACGGGATTGTTTTTTGGAGGATACGAAGTAATTTTACGATTTGCAAAGAAGACGGTAGAAGGTAGAAAATGGAAGGTAGGGTTTTGAAGTTAGACGATGGAAGATAGATTTTTTCTATCCTCTAACTTCTATTTTCAAAATACCACCTTCTATCTTCTATCATCTATTGTCTATTAAGGTATGAAAATTTATACCAGAACCGGAGATCGGGGACAGACTTCTCTTTTTGGGGGAAAGAGGGTGGGGAAAGATGATATTCGAGTGGAAGCGATAGGGAGCGTGGATGAGTTAAACTCGGCAATCGGAGTGGCGATTGCCGAAACTCAAAACTCAAAACTCAAAACTCAAAACTACAACTCAAAACTCAAAACTAAATTATCGGAAATCCAGAGCGACCTATTTCTGATTGGCTCTTGCCTTGCCAATACAAAATACATAATACAAGATACAAAATACTTAAAACTGCGAGTTGGAGAATTTGAGCAGTTGATAGATCAATTAACAGAAAAAATTCCATTGTTGCAGAATTTTATTCTGCCCGGGGGAGGAAAAGCAGGAGCATCGCTTCATTTGGCCCGAACAGTTTGCCGTCGGGGGGAAAGACGGGTCATCGCCCTTGCCAAAAAAGAAAAAGTTTCATCAGAAATTATTATTTATCTAAACAGGCTTTCCGATTTGCTTTTTACCATGGCCCGTTTTGTCAATTATCAAGAAAAACAAAAAGAAGTAATTTGGGTGAAGTCGGTGTAATTCCGACACTGTGCCGCAACTGTAAAGTCAGATCCCCAATCCGTCAATTGGCGGACTCCCGAGTCAGGCACCAGTCGGTGC
This sequence comes from uncultured Gammaproteobacteria bacterium, assembly GCA_964635045.1. Classification (GTDB taxonomy): domain Bacteria; phylum Patescibacteriota; class Microgenomatia; order Levybacterales; family UBA12049; genus CAZWMJ01. Next base: position 20,937 of record CAZWMJ010000007.1, on the reverse strand, counting down.
CTGACCAGGTGCTGAATAGTACCTGGCAGGAGGTTTATGAAAAGTCCGGAAGTACAACTTCACTCGCAAGCATTTAATATAGAAAATCTGCAAAATGTCCACGACATGGAGCTTCGCGACGATATCAGATCCTATTTAGGTGAATACCGTCTTAATGTTCAAGAATATAATTATAAGTTGCGTTTTTCAAGCGGTCAAGATGGTTTAAGACTGCGTGATGTCTATGGTGGAGAAGCTTTAAGCGCAAAAGCGGCGCGGACTATAGAAAAAAGGAGACGGTTTGGTGAGCCAACGCAAAGAGAAGAGGCGGAGCTTTTGGGAATTATTTCTCTGGAAGATCAATTGCGTTTTGCCCAAAACGGCGATACTATTCTTTGGGCCAGCCCGCCGGGACCAAAAAACGAAGGATATGGCGATTATGGATTTATTTACGTCGGTAATATTTTAACAAACGGTCAAGCACTTCATCTTTCCATGACTGCCATTCGTATTGAACAACCGACAATTACTCAGTTTAATCAAGCCTTTACAGCCCTTTCCGATATTCGGACAGATTTTGATTGCGCGGAAGATTTTTTGCAAACACCAAGAGTAATTCGGCAAGAAGTTGATTTAGGTTTGATAGAAACTATATTGAGGCGATGCTTTTCCTTTGAGAAGAATAATACAGAGGGAGTATTTCAAAAAGTTATCAGCAAATTGCGGCCGATGGTGGAGGAGTTTATTGATTTTGTCAAAGGCGGGGTAAAAGAGGAAAAGCTTAGAGCTTTTTATGCCCTGGAAAATTATGCGCTGGAGCTTAAAGGATGCTATGAACATGAAAGGCAGGGAACGTTTTATTTTGATGATCGCCGTTACCAACCGCTGTATGACATTATGCGCACCCATGGCCATAAGCCGCCGCGTGTTACCGGCAGCTGCGGACCAAGCGGCGAAACGAAAAGCAACGGACTTTTTAATAGATACGAGACTTTATTTAAAACAATTTTTGGAGAACAGGAGTGGTTTACCTGTCCCCGTTGCCACTATCAAGCAGACGGACCTATCGGCGACAATCCCTGCCCGGGGTGCGGTTTAACCAAAGAGCAACATAAAGAGTCAGGCGAGGAAGTTTGTGATTAAAAAATAGACGCCGTTTTCTTTTTGTGCTACCATGATATGGTATGGATGATCAGAGTCAAAACCAGCCATTGGCAGCGCCTGTTGCGCCCCCACCCCAAGTGGGTCCAGTTCAGTCTTCTCCTGTAAGCCCGCCGCAAAAAGAGCAGCAGCCGGTTGTATCTTTACAGCCACAGGAAGAATTTATCAAGCTGTCTGAAACCGAGCCGGTAGTCCATCCGGAGCTGTCGGAAATTGGAGTGGAAAAAGTTTCCGAAGCGCCGAACCTTTCGCTGGGAGACCAAGCGGCAGGCTTAAGCCTTGCCAAAGAATCAACGCCGGTAGTTACAAATCAGACTTCGGCGGTACAGTTACCCATGACGGAACAAGAAGCCAAAAAAGTTCTCAAAATGCATAAAAAAATTGCCGATTCAATAGTTTGGATGGCAACATTGATAATAAAACATTTTAAAAAAATACACCAAACATTAGTCAGTCAATAAAATATGTCTTTACAAGCTTTTTCTTTGGAAAATATTTCATCGTTTTTATTATCTTTGACGTTTGGACTTTTGTCGGCAATTCTTTTATTGTTAGGTGTTTGGGGCTTTTTATCTGTGTTTCTTTTATGGATTAAAAATGGAGGCAGAGAGAGTGAATCCTTGAATTCCACTCTTCTTCAAATAGCCATGCCGCGGGATAATGAGATTAAAATTGACGCCGCGGAACAACTTTTTGCCTCACTTGCGTCTATTAAAAAAACCGGAAAACTGCAGTTTTTTAAAAGACAACCTCATATTTCTTTTGAAATAGTGGGAATACCGGGAGATATTCGTTTTTATGTTTATGTGCCAAATAAACTGCGTGATTTAGTTGAGAAACAAATAAATGGTTCATATCCGGATGCTGAAATAAAAGCCATTGATGAGGCGGGCGCCAAAAGGGAAGGAATGATTATTGGCAACGAGTATAATATTTTTTCTCAGGATGCCAAAGTGGCGGTTGCCAGCATGAGACCTAAATCATTTGATTATCTTCCTATTAAGCCCTACAAGGATTTACCGGTTGATCCGTTGTCTTCAATAACTTCTGTTTTAGCAAAAATGGCAGAAGGAGAAGGAGCGGCCGTACAAATCATATTTTCTCCCGCCACTGATAAATGGAAAAAACAGGGGAGAAAATACATTGCCAAGACCAAAAAAGCGGAAGCAAATCCCGAAACTGCCAAATACGGGGCGGATCCCAAAGAACTTGAAGCTATTGAAAGCAAAATTTCAAAAGCAGGTTTTAATGTAGCGGTGAGAATGGTTGTTTCTTCAAGTACCATTGAATCGGCCAAGGCCCACCTGAATAATATGGTAAGTATTTTTTCCCAGTTTAGCGGTCTTAATTCTTTTAAGAAAAATCGCCACATCTTCAAAAGTCTTTTTATGAGAGATTTTATTTACCGTTTTATGCCAATGCGCGGGCAAACCGGTGTCTTATCCTCGGAAGAGTTAGCTACCTTATTTCATTTTCCTAACAAAAGCGTGACCACGCCTCACATTTTTTGGGTAACTGCCAAAAGAGCTCCCGCTCCGGCCAGTATTCCCGACAGCGGTTTGTATTTGGGCAAGAGCACCTATAGAGGAATTGCCAAGCCGGTCTATATGGGTTTGGAGGATAGGCAGCGGCATATGTATATTATTGGCAAAACCGGAACCGGAAAATCGGAATTCTTAAAAGATATGATAATGCAGGATATCCGATCCGGTCAAGGTTTGGCCGTGGTTGATCCGCACGGAGATTTGATTGATGATATTTTGCCGATGGTGCCGCCCCAACGCTCGGAAGATGTAATTTTATTTGATCCCTCAGATACTCAGCGGCCGATGGGGCTTAATATGCTGGAGGCGCAAACAGAGGAGCAGAAACATTACGTGGTCACCTCTATCATTGGACTGATGTACAAACTGTTTGATCCTAATAAAACCGGTATTATCGGTCCCCGTTTTGAACATGCTATTAGAAATGCCATGTTGACTGTCATGTATGAGCCGGGCAGCACTTTCGTTGAAGTGGTTAGGGTGTTGACAGATGCCGCCTATGTGCAGGAGTTGTTGCCAAAAGTGCAGGATCCGATAGTCCGCCGCTACTGGACTGATCAGATTGCCCAAACTTCGGATTTTCATAAATCGGAGGTTTTGGATTATATTGTTTCAAAATTCGGCCGCTTTGTTACCAACAAAATGATCCGCAACATCATTGGTCAATCGCAAAGCGCGTTTAACTTTCGCAAAGTTATGGATGAAGGCAAAATACTTCTGGTCAATCTGTCAAAAGGAAAAATAGGAGAGGAAAATTCCAGTTTCCTAGGACTTATTCTGGTGCCAAAAATTTTAGTTGCGGCTATGTCCAGACAGGACATGCCAAAAGAGCAAAGGCGAGACTTTTTCCTCTACGTTGATGAGTTTCAAAATTTTGCCACCCCTGATTTTGCTCAAATCTTATCGGAGGCAAGGAAATATAGACTTAATCTGACCGTGGCTAATCAGTTTATCGGACAGATGGAAGAAGAGGTGAAAAACGCCATTTTTGGCAATGTCGGTTCGATAATTTCCTTCAGAATCGGCGTGACAGATGCCAATTATTTACAGCACGAGTTCCAACCGGTATTTACAGAGCCGGATCTTATCAATGTTGAACGGTTCAATACCTACATCAAGACTATTGTGGGCGGTGAGCCTACGTTACCCTTCTCTATGGATATGACTCGTGATTTATCAAAGGAAAAAGCCATGGGAAATCCTCGGGTTTCCGAGTTGATAAAGGAATTGTCAAGACTTAAGTATGGCCGGGACGCGGCAGTGGTTGAGGCCGAAATTACCCAGAGAGCCCACCTGTAACTGCGGGTATCACGGGGGATAAGAGTATCACTAGTACCACAGGGAGAAAAATGATCGATAAGAAAACTAAAGGTTACCACAAGCTAATACTTTGGCAGAAGCTAAAAGAATTATTAGTTCTTACATATAAGCTTACTGAAAAACTTCCAAAATCAGAAGAATTCGGAATACGTTCTCAGATGCGTAGAGCCATAGTGTCTGTAATTTCCAATTTTGTTGAGGGCTATCTTAAAAGTAGTAAGAAACATAAACATCAATTTATGGAAATAGCTGAGACGTCTTTGATGGAATTGGAAGGACAGAGTGAAGTTTGTCTAATATTAGGTTATTGGACAGATTTGGATTATGAAATGTTTGATAAGAAAAGATCAGAAGCTGGTTACTTTCTCTATCGTTATAAGCTTAGTTTGGTATAATCCCCGTGATACTCGTGATACCCGTCAATCCCGTGGTACTTTTTTCTCTTTTGATACTTCTGGTATAATTGGGGGGGCATGTAGCTCAGCGGTAGAGCGCTACTCTTATAAAGTAGATGTCCTTGGTTCGAATCCAAGCATGCCCACCAAGTCAAACTTGGCCCACCAATTTACAGTTCGGTGAGGGCGGTGGTTTCTTTTTCTTGCTTTGGTACGTACTCCAGATATCTTTCGGTGGTGGTCAGTCTTTTGTGGCCTAAGATTTTGGAAAGCAAAACCAAAGACACACCCTGTTTGAGATGATGGGATACAAAAGTGTGGCGCAAATCGTTGACTTTGGCATTTTTAATGTCGGAGATGCGAAAATATCGTTCAACGGCAGTTCTGATGTTGCGTATTAAAAACGGTTTGCCGGACTTGGTGATAAAAATTCTATCTTCGGCAGTCTTTGGCCGAATCTGTAAATATCGTTTTAAGGCCTCTTTAGCCGCTTTATTAAGAGGAACAAGCCGCTCCCCATGCTTTTCATAAGCTCTCACTTTCAGCGTATCTCCCTCCGAATCCGACAGTCTAAGCTCGGCCAGTTCTCCTATGCGGATTCCCGTTTGAAGCAAAAGCTCAATGACCGCGTACATCCTGGGATCGTTTCTGGTGGCATCTCTAAGCGCTCTATATTCGGTGGGCGTTAACATTCTGGGAGCGGCCAGACTGTAGTGCGGATGGGCTACCAAAAGGGAGGGATCATCGGTGACATATTCATTTACTTTTAAGAATCGGTAAAAGGTGCGGGTAGAATTAAGTTTTCTCGACACGGATTTTGGCAAGTAGCCGTTTTTCCCCATCTTTGCCATAAAAGCCTGTATATCTTCTTTGGTAACATCATGGACATTATTTTTTTTAAGCTCTTCCAGAAAGGCGATCAGCTGATTAATATCCTTTCCGTATGCTACAATAGTAGCATTGCTGTGCTTGTTGCTTTTTAGGTAATTTTTGAACTGCTCGTGGGCGTCGCGCAGATTGATAGACTTCATAGTTGAGGCCTATAATATCACTAATAAGGGCAGTAGTCAATAATGAAAAAAATACTGTTTTTTGCCGTCTTGATTGGCTCTTTCCTCATTATCAATAATTTAGTCAGGTCTATAGCCGATCTTTGGCACAAACAGGATCTGATTGAACAGGCAAAAATAGATGTTGAAAAAGAAAAAAAAGACAATCAAAAAATCAAAGAACAATTGTCCAAGGCTCAAAGCGAGCAATTTGTGGAAGAACAGGCCAGAAACAAACTTTTTTTGGTAAAACCCGATGAGAAGTTTGCGCTGATTCCGCAAAATCTACTTAATACTGCCTCTCCGTCAGCTTCGATGCCGCCTCTTCCGAACTGGCAGCAGTGGCTAAAGTTGTTTTTTTAAGAACAAGGATAGGTATAATAGCGCTGATGGCAAAAACAGCGCATAAATAGAATATCATGGTAACTCCAAATCCATCCGCCACCGGTCCCATACCTATTTCTGCCAGCGCTTCGGCAAGGGCCAGAAACAGGATGCTTACGGCATAAATTTTGTGATGATGCAACTTATGAGTGAGATTGGAAAACATGGTTTGTACCACAGGAGAGGTTCCTTTGGTGAATATACCGAGGAAAAACAATAAGATCAGAAGAGTAAGAAGGTGATTGGCAGCAAGCACAAGCGAGATAATCAGACCGGCCATCCCCAGTTCGGATAAGATAAAAATCTTCAAATTGCCAAACTTGTCAACTCCGCGTCCCAGTAAAAATTTACCAATCAGACTTCCCACAAAAAACGCTCCCATAAGTCCGCCAAGTTGCGAAGCCGTCACTCCTTTTAAGATAAGCAGAAATGGCAAAAACAGATAAATGGGATTACTGGCTAAAGAATCCAAAATTCCGGACAGTATCACAAAGCGAAGTTTCCTGATTTTCAAAAGCAGCAGAGTATTTTTTATAAAATCGCCATAACTTTCTTTTTTAAGAGCGCTATTTTGCAGATGTTTTTCTTTTTTAAGAAAAAATTGGGAAAGAACATAAATAACAAAACCGATAATTGATACAAATACCATCGTTGTTCTCCATCCGAAAAAAGAGGCGGCAAATATCGCCAGAGGAGGAAGAGCAACTCTGCCGATGTCGCCAATGGAGGTAAAATTTCCCATATTGCGCCCGACGTTTGATTTATCGGAACTTGCGGCCACGAGAATAAAGCCTACCGTATGGAACATGCCAAAGCCTAAAGCGCCAAGCAAAAACATGGGAATAAGCATAAATATATTAAGCGAAGAAGCAACGCCGAGAGCGCCAATAGAATAGACAAGAAGCAGAATTATCAGCAGTCGAAATCCGCCAATTCTGGCCGTGATAAAGCCGGCAGGCAGAGCCAAAATTCCGGCCAGCAGAGGTTGCGATGAGCCCAAAAAGCCAACAGAGGTAAAATTAAGCGACAGATCTTTGGCGATAAAGGGGAGAAGAATAACAAATGTGGTGCGAATGCCGTCGTTTAAGAAATGCAAGAATGAAAGTTTTTTCATTAGCCTGTTTTTTTAGTTTTGCTGCGAAGGGTGAGGAAGAAAACCAGTAGTCTGGCGGCCAAAACTACGAAGCCGAAGACAAAGATAGCCCGGCCAAGGGGACGGCGGATAATAAAAAGGCCGTTATTAGTTTCCATTAAAATAAAATGAGCCATTACCAAACCTAGCGCCAGATAGCCTCCTGTTTGCAGTTTCTTCCACATCGAGGCGCCGATTGCTTCCACCGCTTTTTTGGTGGACATTAAAGTCATGGAAAGGAAAATCAAAAGGGCTAGAATACCCAGCCAGACCCCCAGCAGATGTTCGTTTTTGCCGTCAAAGAGCATAAAGGCTAAATCCATTTTGAAATAGAAAAGGGTGGAGAGAGTAGCATGAATGAGGGCCACCACAAAGCCGCTGATGCCTAAGTATTTACGGTAAATCTTAAGTTGTGTAAAAACCTGTGGTAAAAAATAGGATAGGGGACCGATAAGAAAACTGGTTCCCAAAAGCAGAAGGGCCAGTAATCCGGCGATTTTATTCATCATAGACCAGCTTATCTGCTGATATCCGTAGAAGAAAAACAGTAAAAGAAAATACCAGAGGGGGAGGCCCCGCATGAGAATTGCTCTTGCGTTCATCATCTTAAACTTACCACACTTGCATGTTATTGACAAGCGGGTATACAATATGGGGGTATGGTAGAGCCGGGTCAAAGCGAGATACTATCGTCAAGAGTTGCAGTTGGGAGAGTAAGAGGAGGAAAAATAGTAGATTCACAGGTTCTTCGTGGTGGCGTACCAAAGGCACAGATAACGGCACTTAGGGGAGAGGGAGCCGAAATACAGGTAAGAGGAAATAGGAAAGATGGTCGTGGTTGGCAGATAAGTTTCGCAGATAAACTTGCACAAAGACAAGCTCAGCCTCCAGATGAAAAAAGACCAGAAGAAATATTTTCAATAGTGGAGCAAACAGAAGATAAAACTGTGGTGGATGTTCCAGCGACTGCTGCAAATGAAGGATTGCTTAGGAGTTTATCTGCCGAAGTCGAATTAGGGGAGAGGGGAAATGTGAAAGAGCTTCACACCGATATACCACAAGGTGTCCGCCGCTTTGTCCTTCCCCGAGGAGTTGTTACCAAAAAATAATCTGTTGCGGGGCTGGTATCGAAACCAGACTGTGAGATTATGCAATCTGTTTCTCCAATTACTCGGAGTGTCGGACTATATCTTCACCCTTCGATATCCTCAGGGTCTCAGCGTGTAGTCTCTACGGGGTCCTTCGATAAACTCAGGACTTCCCTCGGTATTGTCCTCGATCTAAATATTTCATTATGCAAGTAGGATTTTACCGATATAGCTAAGTTCTCTCATAATGTTGCCATTATAAGGGCCCATTTTGAGCCTCACGTGCGCCTTACACTACCCCGCGCGCTATATCTAGTATAGCATTTGATTTCGTTTCGGTCAATTGATATACTTTGTTGGTAGAAGTAGCCAGGGTAGCTCAATGGTGGAGCACAGCATTCATAACGCTGCGGTTGTGGGTTCGATCCCCACCCCTGGTACCGAAATCAGTTGCCCTCTTACGATGAATTTTCAAAAAACCTTTACTTTCAAATCTCATAAGATAAATTCCGCCAGTAGTCAAATTTTGTTTGACTATAACGTTTTGTTAGGAGATAAAAGCATAGATTTTACGGAAAAACTGACCTTTCCCAACGCTGATTTTTCCAGTATTCCGCAGGAGTTGCTTAAATCTCTTTTGAACAATCTTTCACTTATTCTTGGCATTAGTTACTGGAAACTTTATTGTCCGGGCGAGATTAAGATTAAAGAAAATTTTTTAACCAAAGAACAGGCGCAGTTTTGGAACACTGTGTACACAAAGGGACTGGGAGAATTTTTTTACAGAAACAAGATCGACTTTCGGGGGTTAGTCAATTCCCCTTACCACTCTAATGATACGTATCATCATAGTGACTTCTCGCGAAAAGACAGATCTTTGCTCATGCTTGGCGGGGGAAAAGATTCGATTGTTTCCGCAGAACTTTTGAAGGAGAAGGGGAAAGATTTTACGGCATTTGTGGTCAACGATCACCCTTTGCAAAAAGAAATTATTAAATTACTAGGTGTAAATTCAATCATTATTAAGCGAGAAATTGATCCGAAGTTATTAATATTAAACAAACAACAGGGTACATACAACGGTCATGTGCCGGTTTCCGCCATCTATGCTTTTATCGCTTTTTTGGCGGGAGCCCTCTACGATTACCGCCAAGTTATTTCTTCCAATGAAAAAAGCGCCAATTACGGTAACTTGGAATACTTGGGAGAAACAGTTAATCATCAATGGAGCAAATCACTGGAATTTGAAAATTTATTTTCCGAATATATCAAAAAATATATTACGCCAAGCATTTCTTATTTTTCCATCCTTAGGCCTTTGTATGAGATTAAAATTACCCAACTTTTTGCCAATTATCCAAAATATTTTTCCGCTTTTTCCAGCTGTAACAGAAATTTTACCATTGTCAAAACCTCCGATAAAAAATGGTGCGGGCAGTGTCCCAAATGCGCCTTTATTTTTGCCACTCTGGCGGCCTTTTTGGCAAAAGAAGAAGTTGTTAACATCTTCGGCAAAAATCTCTTTGCAGATCCATCTTTAATCGATACGTATAAAGAACTATTAGGAGTTAAAGATATAAAACCATTTGATTGCGTGGGAACGCCTGATGAAGTCAAACTCGCATTTTATTTGGCTCACAAACGCGGGGAGTTTAATAAAGACATAATTATGCAAATGTTTGAGAAAGAAGTATTGCCAAAATTCAAAAACGCAGAGCAATTGGAAAAAGAATTATTGTCCGAAGAGGTTAAAAAAATTCTCATTTTGGGCTTTGGTATGGAGGGAAGGGCCACGTTTAAGTTTCTTAAGCAATATTTCCCAAATCAAAGCATTAGTATTGCCGACAAAAAAGACGGCGCGGATTATCTTGATAAACAAAAACACTTTGATCTTATTATCAAATCTCCCGGCATTCCCAAGAAACTCCTTACCCGTCCATATACTACAGCCACCAACATCTTTTTTGCCAATGTCAAGGGTACAACTATCGGCGTGACCGGCTCAAAAGGCAAAAGCACTACCTCATCCCTTATCTACGCCATGTTAAAACAGGGAGGAAAAAAAGCGCATCTGGTGGGAAATATAGGTAACCCAATGCTTTCGGCATTGCTCAGAAGCAATGAAGAAGATGATGTTTGGGTTTGCGAGCTGTCCAGTTTTCAACTTGATGATATTAAATATTCTCCACACGTTTCAGTTATTATCAATCTTTTTAAGGGACATACGGATTATCACGGGACTATTGAGGAATATTTTGCCGCCAAGAAAAATATTGTTGCCAAAGCCAAAAGCAGTGATTATTTTATCTACAATCCAGACTTTAAGGAGTTAAGACAGCTTGCCAAAACCACCAAAGCCAAGGCCATACCTTTTACTGCCAAACTGTCTTTTGATGAGAAGATTATTCCGCTCTTAGGTAAACACAATAGAGATAATGTGAGAGCGGCGGTGACCGCTGTCAACATTTTTGCCATTCCCCAACAAAAAATTATTACTGCTGTCAAGAATTTTCAGCCATTGCCGCACCGTTTAGAATTAGTCGGTACGTTTAAGGGTATCACTTTTTATGACGACGCCATCGCCACCATCCCCGAAGCGACTGTTAAAGCCATAGAAACACTTAAAAATATCGGCACTATTTTGTTGGGCGGGCAGGATAGAGATTATGATTATTCAGAACTGGTGAATACTATTATTAAAAATCAAATTCCCAACATTGTTCTGTTTCCGGATAGCGGAGAAAAGATATTGAAAGTTCTTAAGAAAAAAACCAAGAAGATGCCAACTATTTTTACAACGAAGGACATGGAAGAAGGGGTTGTATTTTCATACAAACACACGCCATCGGGTACAATTTGTCTTCTTTCTTCTGCCGCCCCCAGTTTTAGTTTATGGCGCAATTTTGAAGAGAAGGGAGATTTGTTTCAGAAGTTCGTTAAACAATATGGAAAATAAAAACATAAAAACAATTGTGATTGGCGTTACCGGCTCTATTGCCGCCTATAAAACTTTGGCTATTGTTGAAGCTTTGAAAAAACAGGGATCTATAGTTTACGTTATTATGACCCGCGGCGCTTGTTCTCTTGTTGATGAAAAGGAATTTGCCAAAGCCAGCGGCCGGCCGGTTTTTACCCATGTTTTTCATCCGGATACCGACTTTCACTCTTATTTGGCCCACGACAAACCAATGAAGCATATTTCTTTGGCTGATGAAGCAGACCTTATTTTGGTTTGTCCGGCCACGGCCAATATGGTGGCCAAGGTTGCTACTGGTATGGCCGATGATTTGTTAACCACCACCATTTTGGCTACCAACGCGCCGGTGGTTTTTGCCCCGGCCATGAATGTCAAGATGTGGAAAAACAAAGCCACTCAAGAAAATACTAGAAGGCTGAAAGAGCTGGGATACTATATTATTGACCCCGAGTATGGAGATTTAGCCTGCGGTTACAAGGGGGTTGGCCGGCTGGCCAATGGTGAAAAAATCCTGTCTACTGTTTCGGATTTACTTACAAAAGGCAGTCAATTGAGTGGGAAAAAAGTTATTGTCACATCAGGCGCCACGCAAGAACAGCTTGACGCGGTGCGAATTATTACCAATAAAGCTTCGGGTAAAATGGGAGCGGCTTTAGCCGATGAGGCGTTTTTGCGGGGAGCGGAAGTGGTTTTGATTCGCGGCGAACACTCCGTTTCTCCCCAATATTTTGTTGAGGAAATCGCGGTGGAAACGGCTCAGGAGATGGCTCAAGCGCTGGAAAGACAGGTAATAGACGCCGATATTGTTTTTCATACCGCCGCCATTTCCGATTTTGCGCCCAAAGAAAAAATTAACAGAAAGGTTAAAAGTATGACAACTTGGATGCTGGCGCTTGAGCCGAATATCAAAATTATCGACCGGTTAAAAAAAATTAATCCCCAAATGTTTCTGGTCGGCTTTAAGGCGGAATATGATGTTTTGCAAAAAGAGCTTATTGAAAGCGCCAAGAAGGTATTAAATCGGGCGGGAACTGATATTATTGTGGCCAATGATGTGGGAAAAAAGGGGAGGGGGTTTGGTACGGATACCAACGAGGTTTTTATTGTTGATAAAAAGGGAAATGTCGCGCATCTGCCCCTGGCCTCAAAAAGACAAATCGCCTCCCAACTTCTTGATCGCGTTTTACAAATGACAAAATAATGCCGCGGGGGGAAATTGGTAAGGAAAATATTTCTAAACCTTGACAACCCTATCATAAATAGGTATAATTCGGAAAGTATGACTTTCCTACAAACTATACAATCTGATAGAAAGTTGGTGCGTGTTCAGGAAAAAGGCCAAGTCACTCTGCCTTCTGTAATTCGCAGAAATCTAGGTCTCAAAAAAGGAGATCTAGTGGCCGTGGTGCCAACAGATCAGGGAGTTTTAATCTCTTCCCAGGAAATAGTTGCCACCAAAACTCTGGATAAAATCGGTCAGGCCCTTAAAGAAAAAGGGCTGTCACTTACGGAGTTAATAGAATCTGGCCGTGAGATACGAGGTAGCATAATAGAAAAAAAGTATGGCCTCCGAGCAAAAAGAAGTCAGTAAAGTTTTTATAGATTCCAGTGTTTTAATCGCTGCTGCTATTTCTCCCATAGGTTCTGCCAGAGATCTGATTAAAAGCGCATTGAGTAATAAGATTAAAGTTGTCTTAAGCGATCTGGTACTGGAAGAAACTGTTAGAAATTTATCAAATAAAGCACCGCAGGCTCTGTCTGCTCTGCAGCTTTTTCTGGAAACTCTCAATCCGCAAGTAGTCAGCCCTGGTAAGTCGCTTATCATAAAAGCAGCCAAGGTGGTAGACATAAAGGATGCGGCCATCGTGGCAGGAGCCGTCAAGGCAAAAGCAGATTATTTGGTCAGCTTTGACCGTAAACATCTTTTACAATATCAAAAGAAAATAGAATCACATTTTAAGATAAAGGTAATAACCCCGGCCCTATTGCAGACCTAACAACAGAGCAAAATTTGCTTTTTTCCACAAGGAGTGCTATTATCCTGACTTAATATGATGCCACCAAGTGAAAGAGGGCAAGGAGGAGAAGTGTCTGCCGCCTTAGTTCCTCTGACCGAAGATCAAAGACAGTTAGCCCTGTTAATACGTACAAATCCAGCTGAAGCTTTTGCCGAGATAGGAAGAAGACTTACTATTGTTTTAGAAACTAATAGACCAGCTAAGATTGGCCAAACAGAAGTAGTTACAGGTTTTGATGGGTGGGATAATTCATTTGATTTAACTCTTTATACTGACCGTGAGTGTGTGTATCAGTTTGGGGCAATCTGCGATGATGGCGGTTTAAGCGAAAGCCTTAGGAAAGTTTTATCAAGAGGAATGAATGATTCTTACAAATTAGTGATAGAAGGATCGCTGGTTGTTGAAGATCTAAGATTGTCTGCATCGGGTTTGAAAATCAGTGCTATAGAGAATACTTATTTTTTTTATGGTAGACAAGTCAGTCCGGAGGTTTTTGCTGCATTGTTTGATATGTTAGAACCGCAAGGTATCGGACCAGATCTAGAAGAGGGCGGTGAGCCGGCGGTTGCCGCAGTAGCTGAATCGGCTGATAGTTTAATTCCTTTAAGCGCTGAAGAAGCTGAATTAGCCCGGTTAATAAATGAAGATCCTGAAGAGGCTTGGAAGAGGATAGAGGAGAGATTTGTTCCCGGTGAGGAGAGACCGGCTCTGGAAAAATACGGGCAAGCTCGTATTGGCGGAACAGTGGTAACCATTGATAAATACTCATCGGGATTAAGTTTAATTTTATCCGGCGACCGTGCGACTTTGGAGAGTTTTTTGCAGGCCTGTGGTGGTCGCGTTTTGAGCGAAGACTTTGAGACAGCTTTAGAAAGAGGAATGAGCGGCGATCATACACTAGAGATATCTGCAGATTTTTCTAGAGCAGCAGTTGCAAAGATTACTGCAATAATCCAAAAAGAAGATGATATTGTTAATTCAAGAACGGTAAGCCCGGAAGTTTTTGCTACATTGTTTGGTAAGTTACAACCTCAAGGCGAGGGAAGTGCGGCTCGGGAGGAGGAAGTGGGGAGAAGAGAAGTTCAAGTTTATCCTTCGGATGGGCTGGCGGAGCTTGCCGGGCCGGCGGTTGTGGGTGGAAGTCCTGAACAGGACGACAGAAGTCGGCTAGTTGGATTATTTGATCGACTTTTGGAGAGATCAGCCCGAACAGGTTCAGCCCCCGCTGTTGCCCGCGAGACTGTTGAAGAACCTCAAGCTAGCCCCCCGGCTGGCGAAGCGGCTCCTTCGCCCGAAAGACAATTAGCAAACTTAATACGTACAGATCCCGCTGGAGCTTTTGCCGAGATAAGGGAAAAAGTTGCTCCTTTACTGGCGGCTGGTGATGGAGAAGCCCGGGTTTTGAACAGGCCTGGGCGAGCTAGTATTGGCAATACAGAGGTAGGGGTTGATATGAACGAGAGGAGTTTGGCGTTATCTTTGGAAACTGATTATGTTAACTTAGCTCTCTTTATAAAAAGTTGTGGAGATGAAAATTTAAGTAGGGCCTTTACAGAGGCTTTAGCCAAGGGAATTAGTGGTTATCACAGATTACGTATAGAAGCAAAGTTGGCTGATTCAGGCGTAACAATTAATGCTAAGAGCACCAGGTGGGATGGATTAAAACAAGTTAATGATAGATCGGGAAAGGTAAGTCCGGCAGTCTTTGCGGCGTTAGTTGGTATGCTAAAACCAGTTAGTTCTATTGTTGTTCAAGCTAAAAAAGCTTCAGACAGACCAGACGGAGATAAAAGAGGACACAAGTTTAGAGCTTTGGAGATTGGACAGATTAGGCGGGGAAGAGGTAGCGCGAGCGGAAGAAGATAGCCGGCAGGATTTTTCTTAAAGCATCAGTGAAATGGAGTAGTTTTTTACAGGGTTTTTATGATAAAATAGAGGTATGAAAAAGCTGCCAAAATAATATATGCCCAACCCCGAGTACAAAGCCGGATATGAATATTTATTAGCTTACAAAATTACCATTCCTATTTATGATTACACTGTAGTCTTTTGTAAAAAATATCGCCAACTGCTTTCCTCTCAACGCACTTTTGACCAAATGGTCCAAGCAGCCAGATCAGGAACTCAAAATATAGCCGAAGGCAATCAGCAGGCCAGCCTGGAAGGTTATATCAAGCTGACCGGGGTAAACAGAGGTTCTTTGGAAGAATTATTAAAGGATTTTCTGGCCTTTGCCCGGCAGAATAAAATTCAGGTTTGGGATAAGGAAAAGGCAGTTAGGGAAATAAGGGAAGTAGGGGAGGTATGGGAAATCCTAAAGAAAAATCCGACCCTCCCTGACTCCCCCAACTTCCCCGACCTCCCCAAGGATCTTACTAAAGCCGTTAATCTAATGATCACCCTGATTAATCAGGCCATCTACCTGCAAAAGAAGCTTCAGCAATCTCTGGAGAAAAAGTTTGTAGAAACTGGAGGTTTTAGAGAGAACCTCTTTAAGAAGCGGCTTGACTATAAAAAGCGAAGTTAATTATTTTAGCAAAATTTGACAAGAGAGAATAATTTGGTATAATATAAATTAGTAAAAAGCGATGATCCGGTGCGGGCACAGTCAAACGTGCCTGCCGCGTTTGACGCGGCGTTGGAGCCGGGTCCTTCGACAAGCTCAGGATTGTCAAGAGCTAGATCGATAAGCTAAGGTTTAATGAGGTCCGCCTACTCCCGATTAAATCGGGATTCGGCGAGACAAGCAAGGTGGCACCGTCTAACTAGCAACTAGCCATTAGCAGCTAGCAACTAGAAGGCCCTTGTAGGTTTCTAAGACATATTCGTTTTGGAAACTTACAAGGGCTTTTTTTATGAAATTGCCAAAGATAAAAATCGGTCAGAAACCGACATATATCAAATTCGCCAAAGATTTGGACTTTTACCAGCTGTTTGAAAAGATAGAGCGGCAGTTCTCAACGTGCTTTATTTTGGAGTCACTAGGTGAGGAGGGCCACCTTTCGCGCTATTCCATTATCGGTTTTGATCCCAAACATATAATCCGGGCCCGCGGCAAGACTTTATTTGTTGATGATAAGCCGCACCCATTCGACAAGCTCAGGGTTGCCAATCCCTATTTTGCCCTGCGTGAAATGATGCCGGATAAAACCATCGCCCGCAGTTACGCCGGCGGACTGATTGGCTATTTGGGCTACGACGCGGTCAATTATTTTGAGCAGAGTCTTCATATTAAAGAACATCCAAAGTTTGACCAATTTATGTTTGGCGTTTACACCGACGGCTTAATTTTAGACAAAATGACCGATGAGGTTATTTATTTTTATTATGATGAAAACCGACTGGAGAAAGTGCGTGACATGATGAAGTTAGAAGTTAGAAGTGATAAGTTAGAAGTTATTTTTTTGGCAGATAGTATGACTCAAGGAGAGCACAAGGAGTTAGTCAAAAAGGCCAAAGAGCAAATTATTTTGGGCAACACCTTTCAGTGTCAGATCGGTTTTGCCTCGGAGTTTACCATTAAAGGTAACCCGCTGGCGATTTATGACAGGCTTCGCCGGATTAATCCTTCGCCCTTTATGTATTATCTTAAAAATAAAAAAAATATTATTATCGGGGCTTCGCCGGAGCTGCTTTTTCGTCTGCAAAACGGCGAGATGGCCACTTTTCCTCTGGCCGGCACCATTAAACGGGGCAAAAATGAAGCGGAGGATAAAAAACTGGCCCGCCAAATTCTGTCCGATCCCAAAGAAATCGCCGAACACAATATGCTGGTGGATTTGCACCGAAACGACCTGGGCCGGGTGGCCCGTTTTGGCACGGTTAAAGTGAGGAGTCTAATGGATATCAAGCGCTTTTCTCATGTTCAGCATATCTCCAGCGAAATTGTGGGCATTATACGGCAGGACAAGGATATGTTTGATGCTCTGGCTGTAAATTTTCCCACGGGAACGTTGTCCGGCGCCCCCAAAATCGAGTCAATGAAGATTATTGATAGATTAGAAAAGCGACCGCGGGGACCGTACGGCGGAGGGGTGGGGCACTTTGGTTTTAACGGCGACTCTACTTTTGCCATTGCCATTCGATCATTGTTTGTTAATGGAGATGATGCTTATACCCAAGCCTCGGGAGGAATTGTTTATGATTCGACGGCTGAAAAAGAATATGATGAAGTAGAGAGAAAGTTAGCGGCGGTAAAGGAGGCGCTAAAATGAAAGTCCTTATAATCGATAACTATGACTCGTTTACTTTTAACCTGTATCAGCTTGTTGGTGAGCTGTTAGAGAGTCGGGGTGAACCGTTTGTTCTGGATGTTTTGCGAAATGACGAGATGACCATAAGAGAAGTAAGGGAAGCAGGGTATGATAAGATTATCATTTCTCCCGGGCCGGGCAGTCCGGATGATCCCGCTTACTTTGGCGTTTGTGCCGATGTTTTGACAACTTTAGGAAAAACTACGCCGGTTTTGGGCGTTTGTCTGGGCATGCAGGGAATGGCCACCTGTTTTGGAGGGCTTGTTAAACGGGCTTTAGAACCGATGCACGGCAAAACCAGTATTATTAAACATGACGGAAAGGGAGTGTTTGCCGGTTTGCCGCAAAATCTGGAAGTGATGCGTTATCATTCACTGGTGGCCGATCGGGCGGCGCTGCCGGAGGTACTTGAGGTAACAGCAATTGTCGTCCACCTCGGAGGAGTCGAAGTCGTTGCTTCGCCACCGTCCGAGGTGTCTAAAACGGAGATTATGGGTTTGCGGCACAAAATATATCCCATTGAGGGGGTGCAGTTTCATCCGGAATCATTTGCCACCGAGGGAGGGAAGACCATGCTTAAAAATTTTTTATATGGAAACAAAAATATTACTTAACAAAATAATTGATAGAAAAGATTTAACCTCGAAAGAGGCGGAGTTTTTGCTGGAAGAAATTATCGCCGGTAAATTAAATTCTTCGCAAATTGCGGCGGTGTTAATTGCTCTTCGGACTAAAGGAGAAAGTGTGTCGGAAATTGCCGGTTTTATTGAGAGCATGCGAAAACACATGGTGACTGTTGATGGGGAAGGCGCCATTGATATCGTTGGTACGGGCGGAGACGGAGCCGGCACTTTTAACATTTCCACCGCGGTTAGTTTTGTTGCGGCTGCCTGCGGTGTTAAAGTAGCTAAACACGGCAACAGAGCGGCTTCAAGTCGCTGCGGCAGCGCCGATGTGCTGGAAGCATTGGGGGTTAATATTATGCTAACGCCCAAACAGGCAGAGGAAGTATTGGAAAAAGTCGGTCTGGTTTTTTTATTTGCCCCACTTTTCCATCCGGCCATGAAAAATATCGCCCCAATTAGAAAAGAACTGGGAGTTAGGACTATTTTTAATTTTTTAGGGCCTTTTCTTAATCCGGCACGCGTTAAAAGAGCCCTGATTGGCGTGCCAAATGTGGCGATTGCCAGAAAGCTGGCCAAAGTGGCGGCCAAACTGGGTTACCAGCATTTGTTGTTAATTGCCGGCCGCGACGGCATGGATGAGATAAGTATTGGCGATAAAACAGATGCTTTTGTTATCCAAAAAAGTCAGATTAAAAAAATAATTATTGATCCGCAAAAATATGGAATTGTAAAAGCGCCGATGACTGCTATCAAAGGCGGAGATCTTGAGCAAAACAAACAAATAATTATTGATGTGTTGTCCGGAAAAAAGGGAGCGGCGCGGGATATTGTGGTTATTAACAGCGCCTATGCTCTTTTGGCGGCCGGGCGGGTGAGCGATGTGAAAGAAGGAATTAAACTTTCCCAGGAGGCAATTGACAGCGGGCCTGCAAAGCAGACTCTTAATAATTTAGTTAAGGAGACGAAAAAATATGAGTAAACAAAAATTTGCTGATGCTATTTTGATGCCCAAAAAGGGAAACATCGCCATTATTGCCGAGATTAAATTTGCCTCGCCGACAGAGCCGCATTTGGCAGATAGGGCGGATTTGATAAGAAGAGCCAAAGAGTATGAGCAGGCCGGAGCCGATGCCATTTCTCTGATTGCGCAAAAGAACATTTTCAAAGGCGATATGGCCGATGTTGCTAAAGTTAAAAATGTAACAGCGCTGCCGATTCTGCTGAAAGATTTTGTGATTAGTGAAAAGCAGATTTATCAGACAAAAAAGGCCGGCGCCGATGCCATACTTTTGATTGCCAAAATTGTTTCTAAGGAAAAGTTAAAAAGATTTGTTAAACTGGCAAAATCTGTCTCTCTTGAGCCGGTGGTGGAAATTAATGACAAGGATGATCTTAAAAAAGCGATGGGGACAGAAACTTCGCTGGTGGCGGTAAATGCCAGAAATTTTGACACGCTGGCGGTTGATGTTAATGCTGCCTGCGGTTTGTTAAACAAGGTTCCACCTGCCTTTCTTAAGCTGGGATTTTCGGGAGTAAATGGCAAGTTGGAGGTTGATAAATATAGAAAAGCGGGAGCAAAAGGAGTATTGGTGGGAACCAGCTTGATGAAAGCCCAAAATATTAAAGAATTTATAGGAGGACTGCGTGGTTAAAATAAAAATTTGCGGGATAAGAACGGTTGAA
>CAZWMJ010000007.1:0-1228 GCA_964635045.1 uncultured Gammaproteobacteria bacterium | reverse complement strand
TTTATAGGAGGACTGCGTGGTTAAAATAAAAATTTGCGGGATAAGAACGGTTGAAGCGGCAGAGGCCGCGTTAGACGCGGGTGCGGATTTTTTGGGCTTTAATTTTGTCAGAAGCTCCAAACGATTTATTGAGCCGGAGAGGGCAAAGGGAATTATTGCAGCTGTTAAAAACAAAATAAAGATTGTTGGCGTTTTCCAAGACGAGATGCTTCATAAAGTCAATGAATTAACTCGTTTTTTGGAGTTGGATTTGGTGCAGCTGCATGGAAGTGAGAGTGATGATTATTGTCGCAAAGTTACAACAAACGTCATCAAAGCCTTTCGACTTCCCGCCGCAATGAAGCAATATAGTGTAGCATATTATATGATTGATAGAGAAAAGCGAGGAGAAGGAGAGATGGTTAATCTTGACAAGGCGGCAGAATTGGCCCAAGCCTTTCCGCTGTTTTTTTCGGGAGGACTAACAGTGGAGAATGTGACGGAAGTTGTTAGAACGGTTAAACCATTTGCAGTTGATGTGGCGGGAGGGGTTGAGACAAATGGAGAGCCAGACGTTAATAAGATTAAAGAGTTTGCGAGAAGGGCTCGCCTCGCTGAAGCTATGGCGAAGCGGGCGAAAGGAAAATATGGGAAGTAAGGGGCATTTTGGAGAGTTTGGGGGAAGGTATGTGCCGGAGATGCTAATTCCGGCTTTGGAGGAATTGGAAAAAGCTTACGTTAAAGCCCGCGGCGATAAAAAGTTTCAGCAGGAGTTTAATTACTATCTGACAACTTACGCCGGCCGGCCAACACCCTTAACATTTGCGGAAAATTTGACCAAAAAGCTTGATGGCGCCAAAATTTATCTTAAAAACGAAGGACTCAATCATACCGGCGCCCACAAAATTACCCATTGCCTTGGTCAGGCCCTAGTGGCCAAAAGAATGGGAAAAACTCGTTTAATCGCCGAAACCGGCGCCGGTCAGCACGGGCTGGCCACGGCCACAGTGGCGGCCAAGTTTGGCTTTTCCTGCACTGTCTATATGGGAGAAACTGATATGGAGCGCCAGCGGCCCAATGTTTTTCTGATGGAACGGCTAGGCGCAAAAGTTGTTCCCGTGACATTTGGCAACAAAACTTTGAAAGACGCGGTCAATGCCGCTTTTAAAGATTGGATAGAAAACGTGGCGGACACGCACTATTTATTAGGTTCGGTAGTAGGGCCTCATCCCTATCCCACCATGACGGC
>CAZWMJ010000006.1:0-49893 GCA_964635045.1 uncultured Gammaproteobacteria bacterium | reverse complement strand
ATTTGGCCAGTGTTAGAAACGCCCTGGATAAACTTAATATCCCAAATAAAATTTCTGGCAATTCTGCCGACATCAAAAATGCCCAGGCTCTTATTCTGCCCGGCGTGGGAGCGGCAGGAGCGGGCATGGCAAATCTTAAAAAAAGAAAGCTGGATAAAGTTATTGTTGAAGAAATTAAAATAGGTAAGCCGTTTTTGGGAATTTGTCTGGGCATGCAATTATTGTTTGAAAAAAGCGAGGAAGGAAACGTTGACTGTCTGGGTATCTTAAAAGGAACGGTTAAAAAATTTAAAAAAGAGAGAAAAGTGCCGCAGATTGGGTGGAACCAGGTAAAAGTTCAAAGTTCAAAGTTCAAAGTTCAAAGTTTATTTAGGAGAATTTCTGAAAACAGCTATTTTTATTTTGTTAATAGCTATTACTGTTCCCCATCTGACTCTTCAATCATCGCGGGGGAAACAACGTATGGAGAGACATTTGCCAGCGTGGTAATAAAAAATAATATCGTGGGCACACAATTTCATCCGGAAAAAAGCGGTGAATTGGGACTTAGATTTCTAAAAAACTTTTGGGAGGACTTATGTTAGTCATTCCGGCTATTGATATAAAAAACGGCAAATGCGTCAGACTGACACAGGGAAACTTTGCCCAAGAAACTATTTACGGCGACGATCCGGTCGCTATGGCCAAAAAGTGGGAAAAAGAGGGAGCCCAAATGCTGCACATTGTTGATTTAGACGGTGCTAAAAATGGCAAACCTGTTAATTTTGAAATTATAAAAAAAATTGTCAAAACGGTTGATATTCCCGTGCAAGTCGGCGGAGGAATTAGAGATGAAAAAACTATAAAAATTTTGTTGTCTTTGAAAATTAAAAGAGTGGTTCTAGGTACTATTGCTCTGGAGAATAAAAACGAACTAAAAAACCTGCTTAAAAATTTTTCTTCACAAATATCAATCGCTCTTGATACCAGAAACGGCAGGCTTCTCAAAAAAGGCTGGCTGGAAAATACCAATCAAAATTTATTAAAAACCGCCCAAATGCTTGAAGATTTAGGCGTTAAACAATTTATCTACACCAATGTGACAAGAGATGGAACTTTAACTCAACCGGATTATTTGGAAATTGAAATTTTGCTCAAAAAAATTAAAACGCCGATTATTGTGTCCGGTGGCATTTCATCAACTGCTGATATTAATAGATTAAAAACCATGGGGGTAGAGGGAGTAATCATCGGCAAAGCACTTTATGAAGGCAGAATTAACTTAAAGGAGGCTGTAAATGCTGGCTAAAAGAATAATTCCCTGTTTGGACATTGATAACGCCAGAGTAGTTAAAGGCGTCAATTTCTTAAACTTAAAAGACGCCGGAGATCCGGTCGCACTGGCTAAATTTTATAATAGAGAGGGCGCCGATGAACTGGTGTTTTTGGATATCACTGCTTCTTACCAAAAAAGGAAAACTGTGGCGCCGTTGGTTGGAAAAGTGGCCAAACAGGTTTTTATTCCCTTTACCGTGGGCGGGGGTATCACGTCAATTGACGACATCAAAAGTATTTTACGCTCTGGCGCCGATAAAATATCTCTCAACACCACAGCCGTTAAAAATCCTGATATAATAAGTAAAGCGGCCAACATGTTTGGCGGTCAATGCATAGTTTTGGCCATTGACGCCAAAAGAAAAAATAGCGGTTTTGAGGTGTATATCAACGGAGGAAGAACGGCCACCGGATTAAATGCGGTCAAATGGGCCAAAAAAGCGGTAAAACTGGGCGTTGGTGAAATTTTGTTAACCAGTATGGACCACGACGGCACCAAACAAGGATTTGACATTGAATTGACAAAATCTATTTCTCAAACTGTGCATGTCCCTGTAATTGCCTCCGGAGGCGCCGGAAAAATTTCGGATTTTGCCGATGTTTTTGAAAAAGGAAAAGCCGATGCGGCACTTGCCGCTTCCCTTTTCCACTTTGGGCAGTTGACTATTGGAAAAGTCAAAAAATATTTGAAAAAATATGACACAGAAGTTAGATTTTAGCAAGGGAGCTGCCCTTATTCCCGCCATCATTCAGGATGATGAAAGCGGCGATGTTTTGATGCTGGGATATATGAACGAGGAAGCTTTGCAAAAAACCGGACAAACCGGATGGGTGTATTTTTGGAGCAGAAAAAGAAACAAACTATGGAAGAAGGGTGAGCAGTCTGGCAATAAGTTTAAAGTTAAAAAAATATATCAAGATTGCGACAATGATACAATTTTAATAAAAGTAACACTGATTGGCCAAAACGCCTGCCATCTTGGTAAGAGGACTTGTTTTAGTGAATTAGTAAACTTATGACAATTGATGAACTTTATAAAATAATTGAGGAGCGGAAAAAGAATCTGCCCAAAAATTCCTACACCGCTTCTCTGTTTAAACAAGGCCAAGATAAAATTCTTGACAAAATAGAAGAAGAAGCAAAGGAGATTGTTAACGCGGCCAAAAATGAAAGCAAACAAAGAGTAATTGAGGAGGTGGCAGATTTATGGTTTCATCTATTGGTACTTCTCTCAGTACTTAACATTCCCCCATCCAAAATATTTGAAGAACTGCAAAAACGTCATAATAATAAAAAATAGTTTTATGTTATGATAGAAATATATGACTAACGCCCCGCCCACGCCAAAAGGTTTTCGGGATATCCAGTCTGAACTTGCCAAAAAAAGACGGATTGCGGTAAACACAATAGCCGATGTCTTGGAGAAAAATGGCTTTGTGCCTATTGAAACGCCCACTATTGAATTTGCCGATACTCTAAAAGGAAAGTATGGCGAAGAAGAACGATTGATTTATGAATTTACCGACCGAGGCGACAGAAAACTGGCTTTGCGCTACGACCTAACCGTCCCTCTTGCCCGCTTTGTGGCCGGTAATCTTAATTTGATAGCAAAAGATCCCTTCCGCCGCTACCAAATAGGCCAGGTTTTCCGAGGTGAAAATCCCCAAGCCGGCCGCTGGCGCGAATTTACCCAATTTGATTTTGACACTGTTGGATTAACAAAAGAACCTGATTCAGCAATAAAAGAAGACGCCCTAATCATCGCCACCGCAATTCAAGTAGCCAGAAAATTAGAATTGAAAAATACAATAATGGCTGTCAATGACCGCCGTAATTTCTCCGGTATTCCTATAGACGTAATTAGGGCTTTTGATAAATTAAAGAAAATTGGCATAGAGGCCGTTGAAAAAGAAATTTTAGCAAAAAATTACTCAAAAGCGGATTTCGAAAAATATAAATTGCTGATTACTACAGGCAGGAAATCAATTCTTGATCCGCTCATTTCCGCTCTGGGAAAGGAATACGGCCTAAAAGAAAACCAAGATTTTTATTTTGCTCCCAGTCTGGCTCGGGGACTCGACTATTATACCAGCACAATTTTTGAACTCGTATCCTCCTCATCTTACGGATATTTATCAATTGGGGGCGGGGGCAGATACGACAATTTAATCGGCATGTTTAGTAAACAACAGATCCCCGCCGTTGGCTTTTCCTTCGGCATTGATAGATTAATTGAACTAACTTCATGAACAAATTCTCTGCCCATCATCAAGCTATTATCGCTCTTATTATTGCCAATATCATTTGGGGCGCCGCGGCGCCGGTTTTCAAGTGGTCTTTGCAAAATATCGAGCCTTTTACCCTGGCCTTTCTCCGCTATTTCTTGGCCGCCCTTTTGCTTGCCCCCCTCGTCTTAAAAAATTTCAAAGTAGACAAGAAAGACTGGCTGACTTTATTCATCCTGTCGTTTTTTGGTATCACTATAAATATCTCTTTATTTTTTCTGGGAGTGCGGCTGACTTCCAGTATTAACGTCCCTATCATCGGCGCTTCGGCTCCCGTCTTTATTATTCTCTCCTCAATTCTCTTTTTACAGGAAAGGCCTAAAACTAAAGTAATAGCCGGGGCAATGTTAAGCTTAGCCGGCATAGCTACCGTCATCATTCGCCCCTTACTAGAACAAGGAGTAAGCGGATCGATAATCGGCAACTTGTTAATTCTAACTTCTGTTTTTGGCACTGTTGTCCATACGACGCTCCTTCGAAAAATCGCTAAAAAATATAATCCAATTACTCTAACTTTTTGGTCGTTTGTGATTGGGGCTATCTCCTTTTTACCAATGTTCATTGTCAAAAATCAAAACCAGCTCTTTATGTCAACCCTAAATTATCAGGGGGTTATCGGTATTATTTTTGGGGCAATTCTCTCCTCTGCTATCGCCTACTCTCTTTACAATTTCGCCTTAAAAAATATCGTGGCCAACGAAGTGGGAATTTTCTTTTATTTGGATCCGCTGGCGGCGATAGTAATTGCCATACCGCTGTTGGGAGAAATCGTCACATTGCCATTTTTAATTGGTTCAATTTTGGTTTTCTTGGGCCTTTTTATCGCCGAAGGTCACTTCCCCTACCATCCTTCGCTAAAGCTCAGGATAAACCCTGTTCACAAATTAAGAGAAAGATGATATAATCTACATATGAAAGCAGATATTCATCCGCAATATTTTGAAGAGGCTAAGGTAGTTTGCGCTTGCGGCAACATGTTTACCATTGGCTCGACTCAGGAAACAATCCGCATTGAGCTCTGTAATAAATGCCACCCCTTTTATACCGGCCAGCAAAGATTTGTCGATGCCGCATCCCGTATTCAAAAGTTTCAGAAAAAACAGGAAACTGCTAAACAATACATCAGTAAAAAGGTGAATAAAGAGGAAAAGAAAAAAGCCCAGGATCAGGAACCAAAGACGCTTCGTGAAATGCTTCTTGATATTAAATAGTGGATAATACATACTTAACTTCACAAATTGTAGAGCTTGAACAAAAAATCAGAGAGGCTCAAGCGTTGCTTTCCGATCCCGATATGGCGCCCCTTGCTCAAAAAGAAATTGAGGAGCTAACTATTCAAAAACAGGCCCTACAAAACTCCCTAACTCCCCCAACTTCCCAAACAACAAATAATGAAGATTCTCTGGACCTCCGAAACGCCATTTTGGAAGTCAGCGGAGCCGCCGGCGGCGATGAAGCCAAACTGTGGGCGGGTGAGCTTCTTTCCATGTATGTTAAATTTGCCGTGAAGAAAGGGTTAAACGTCGAACAGCTGGACGAAGGGGTAATTAAAATATCGGGCCTTGCCTCGCCGAAGCAGCGCGAAGGCGGGGCGTTTGGCCTTTTCAAATATGAGGCGGGCGTCCATCGCGTGCAAAGAACTCCCGCTACCGAAAAAAGAGGCCGAATACACACTTCAACCGCCACCGTGGCAGTTTTACCCGAACTCGAAGATATTGATTTGCATATAAATCCGGCCGACATAGAATTTGAAGCGTTTAGAAGTGGCGGAGCCGGCGGGCAAAATGTGAATAAAGTGTCAACCGCGGTGAGACTTCGACACAAACCAACAGACATTGTAGTAACTTGTCAAACAGAAAGACATCAGCACCAAAATAGGGAAAATGCCATGAAAATGCTGCGGGCTAAATTGTGGGAAATAGAAGTTGACAAGCGTCACGGAGAAATTTCCGAACTCAAAGCCACCCAAGTGGGCCGCGGCATGCGGGCAGAGAAAATCAGAACTTATAATTTCCCCCAAGATAGGATAACCGATCATCGATTAAATAAGTCGTGGAGACACATTGAAGAAATCCTCGACGGCGGCCTCTCCAAAATCCTTTCTCAATTATCACATCCTCTAGTTTAAAAAAATAACCGATTACCAATCACTACACCTAGCAGTTGCTGGCTTTGTTTGAACGGCATTGGCCGTAAGTTCTGCGGCTTTTTTAATATGCGCTTGTATCAAATCTGCTGCTTTCCTAATATGCTCCGGCGCCAAACTAAGATTCTCGATAGACCATGTTATTTCCTTAGAAGAAAGTTTCCAAATACGCACTATCAACCCACCCTCATAATCATCATGCGCTGACGGCTGACTTACAAATAAAACACGCTGTGGATCATCTCCTCCCATCGCTACTGCCGTATTTTCAAGAGATATTATTTGATTAGACAGACTACCGGGATAAACATTTGTTGGATGATATCCATCATCAAATTCTATCGTTGCAATTTGTGCTAATTGTTCATCCCGTATTATCATAAATTTTGGTGGATTATTAAGGTCAACTGGAGGCTGTCCCAACCAATCTGCAAGTTCGTTTGGATAAACATCACGATCCATCTTAATCCCCCACCCCCGAGATGGTCTAACTTCTTTTTCAGTTAATGCTCCTGCCATATTTTCTCTCTCTCGGGCAGAAAGTTATGCTGATAACTTACTCCAAAAACCCCTCCTTGTCAAGCAGAAAAATTAGGGTTCTCCTACCCAGTTGGTAAAGCATGTAGCGTGTTTTGCAAGTAATGGTAGGGAGATTTAAACATTTCCGGTCTGGAAAATCTGCAGTAAAATTCACAGACGTATTCTTCCAGTTTTTCTTCGCTAACATGGTGGTACATTCTTCTGATAAAAGTTCTTAAAACTCCGAATATTCCTTCTATTTCAGATGTATTGGCAAACTCAAATTTCTTGTGAATATCTGTTATATGAGATACAGGATAATACTTATCAATATTTTTGTAAATAGCAGAGCCGTCTGTATTTAATTGCGACTTGGGTTTGACATAGGCCTTAACAAAATCAATGGCGTCTTTCTTCTCCGGAGCATCAGAGGTTAAAATCTGATAAGCAAGATTTCTGGTTCCTCTCTCTTTCCCCATGAGGAGGGCGGTATTGCCAAATCTGCCAAAGTAGGCCTCATCAAGCCGGACGATATGTTCTAAAAGCTTCTGATCTCTTGGTAATTGTCTTCTGAATAAATCAAGATAATGTCTGACTCCTTTTTCAGATAAAGAAGTTAAATCTTGCGTCTGTTTAACAGGCATTTGTTTTGTCCAGCACCAGAGAATTAGCCAAAATCTCTGCAGAGGAATTTTAACATTACAAAGCCAAGTATGGGAAAACAGAGAAAACTTAATTTTACACTTTCTGCATCTGTACCTTTTTTCAAAACGAACAATATTCCAGGATTTACACTTGGGACAGAAGATATTACGACCAAAGACGGTTCTTCTTAGAAACTTTTTAATCTGGGCATCTGTAGGCACTTGTTTTAGATGGTACATAATCATATTTTAACGATTTTGTACCAACAGGGTGGGATTACCCAAAAATTATAGCAGAAAAAGTGTAAACTAAATATAGGGCTAAGACAAAAACTGAGGCAATTTACTTCTTAGAAGCTATAAAGAGTAACAGTATCACAATCAGAAGAACACCTGCAGCAATATAAAAAAGCAATAAGCCCTGATCAATTGTAGAAAAATTCATCTTTTGCCTTTCTTTAATAACTGTAATCCTAGAATAACAAATGCAGATGAAAATGTCAACCCAAAAAATAAGGTTGTAAGTGTCCCTATGGTAAGTTTCGTCGCTTCAGGTTCGAAAAATTTTAGGACTAACGAAGCTACTATTATCTTAGATAAATCAAGGCAATATCTCGCCAGTTCTTGAAGTTGGGACCGCGATAACTTCATGTAAATAAGCTATCATAGACCAATTTAAAAGTCAAAGTCCACCCCTCCAAAATCCTGGAAGAATTACAAAATACCACTAACAACAATTAATAACTACCGTCGGGGTGATCTACGAATTTAGGTACAGCTGTGTTTTGCTTTACAAAATTTGCCGCTATTCTCACTTCCTCCGTAGCTTTATCTAAAGGAATCGTAACATCGCTGAACTCTTCTCCTCTAACAATTCTAACTACATCAACCACTTCGTTACCGCCACCTATTATTCTTGGTCTATGCACAAACGTTACTGAATCCCCTTCTTTTCCCCAAACTACAGCCACTCTTCCATCATTTAACCGATGCGCCTCACGATCTCCTTCAAAAGAGATGTGGTCTAATATTCCGCTGTCTCTATCAACCACTGCAACCATAAGAGATAAACCTAGGGAGTCACAATTAATCCTGGCTATTCTAGCATCTCCCCCCCCTCCAACTCTTGCAACGCTTTCCCCCACGACTCCTGCCAGTCTTTCCAAATTTATATCCCGTACCATTTCCATTTCAGGTTGTGGTGAAACTGCTCTTTCTGCTCTTGCTACTACTGCCATATTTCTCCTTAGATTATTTGGAGCAATATATTCTCTAGCAAATCGTGATGCTTCTCTAATCTGCCTTGGTGCGCTCAAAACTGCAACTGTCTCATCTCTAATTCTTTCCGGACTTATTGCTAAAAAATCAATTACTTCTCCTCCATCATGACCTTTTCTTGACGCTTTAACAAATATTAATGCATTACCTCTCATGATAACTACTGTATTTCTCACCGAATAAGCAAGACGTGATCCTCTGAAGGTTATGTGATCAGCCTCTCCATCTAGATCAACCTCAATTTTCACACCTAACATACCACAACTCCGGGATAGATCTGCAAGGTCCATTTCGCCTAACATTCTTAATCCAGGCTGTGAAACTTCGCGTTCTGCTGCTGGTGGTCCTGCCATATTTTCTCCCTCGGGCAGAAAGTTATGCTGTTAAATTACACTAAAAACCCCCTTCTTGTCAAGAAGAAAAAATTATACACCTTTTTATTGCTATAGCAGAAAAAAATTGTATGCCTAAATTATTTGTCTGCGATAAATTTATTGGAGAAATAAATGACTAGGTGACTGAGTTTCTGATTTAGGCGGGCCTTCCGCTCCCCCGCTTTCTTGCATAATCATAGAAGTATTTATTTTATTAACGCTCTTGCTTCTGTCATAATTCTTTGGAAATCTTGAGCGGAAAGTCCTAAGAAGGGACGAAGAATACGGCCGGAAGAGGGAGAAATTTCCGTTTGTCCTCTAATTTTTTGACAAAATTTTTCTTCAGTAAGAGCTTCCCATCCTCCACGTACACAAGTCAAAGCAAGCCTAAGACCGTCCTCTTCTATAAGAACCATCCAGTCGCCGGCGTTTACTTGAAAATCTTTCGGGAAAAATCCTCCGGAAATAAGATAAATTAAGGCATTGCCGCGCAGCAAATCATCCCGCTGTTTTTCGTATCTTTTCACTTGGTCTGTTTCCCTTAGAACAGCGTCCGGTTCACCACGTAGCGCGCGATAAAGAGTACCAACCGCCTCCTCTCCCTGTCTTCTGTCAATTCTTACCATATCATCCGTGTAATCCACGGCATAAGAAAAGTATGGAATTTCTGTCCTGAGAACACAAAAACTATCTGTACTAAGCTCGCCATATGGGATAAACGGCATGGTGAATATGGGAAAATTCTGGCCTTTATACACTGTATAACCAAAGGCAATAGGCATAACCGCTCCATATTTTTCTCTAGCATACGGCTTTAATCTTGTTTCAAACTGTGAAGAAAGTAATTTTAAGTTGCGATAATTATCTTCCGCTTCTTGCGCTTGCTCTGTACCTGCTGGACCTCTGGAAACATAGGTCACAAAATGAAAAGAACGGCCATCTGTGCTCGCAGCTTCATGAAAAATGATGTGGGCTCTTTCCCCAAATTGCAACGAGGCGCTACGCACAAATTCTGTTGATCCTAAATCTCTACCTCCTAAGTAATCAAGAGTTCTTTGCAATACTTCACTATGGTCAAATAAATGTCCTGCCACAGAGGGTAAATCTCCCTGCGTCAATAAATCGGGTGATAGTGTTTCTTGTCTCGCATATAATACATCTAGTTCGTCTAAAGGAGTTCTAAGCGCGCTCCATAAAACCTGTGCTGCAACAGGTACTAGAGTTTGAAAAGCGGGGGCAACAAATCTACCAGGAGTAAAAGCTTCTGCTATAGAATTCATAAACAGACTTGCATGATAGCAAAATTAAAATACTTTATCAATAGACCATAGACTAGTTCAGGTAGGGCAGGTCTTTTTCCTTAAGATGAACAATTTTTCCCAAACCATCGTCTTTTATCAGTTTTGCTATATGTCTTCCTCCAATCAAATGCGGCATGATGACATAATCCGCGCCCTCCTTATATAATCTTTTGGCATCCCTGCCATTGTACGCCGCCACAATAATTTTTGCTCTGTTTTTAAGATGTTTCAAACCATCAATAAGCAACATATTATCATCCGCGTCCGGAATTGTCGATATGATAAGTTTGGCTGTGTTAAGCTGGGCTTTGTCTTGAATATGATTATCGGAGATATCGCCGAAAAGATTCAACACTTTTTTGTCTTTTAACTCACTGACAATATCCGGATCGAAATCAATCACCACCACATTTTCTCCATCATCTCTTAAGGCATCAAGAATACTCCTGCCCGTTCTATTGGCGCCAATCAGCACCACATGATTTTTAAGCTCGCCAACATCGCTTTCTTCCTGATTTGGATGGGCTCGTTCAAAAACACCAAGATACGAACCTAACAATCTAAAAAGTTTGTTGCTATACAAAATCATATAAGTCGAAATGGCAAAAGTAATAATTCCCATCATGGTCACCAAAGACACAATTTGGGAACTAATATGACCGATTCTTACTCCCAAGAACAGCAATATCAAACTAAATTCGGAAATCTGCGAATTGGTCAGCCCCACCAAAAAAGAAGTTCGTTTTCTATATCCTAACAAACTCATAATTATCATTACAATCAAAGGTTTCCCCGCTAAAACAAAGGCGGACAGAATAAATGCCGGCATCCAAATTTTCTCAATACCGGCAAAAGACATGGTCATCCCCAAAATCACAAAAAACAGCACGATAAAAAAATCCCGAAGCGGTCTCACTCTGCCAATAATTTGAAAATTTTCAGCGCTGTTGGCAAGCGATAGCCCGGCCAAAAAGCCGCCTATCTCGATTGAAAAACCGATGAGCGGAGAACCAACCAGGGCCGATAGACCCAAAGCCCAGGCAATGCTGAATAAAAAAAGCGTTTCCCCGCTGTAAGCAATTTTATCAACCAGTTTTGGCAGAATACTGCGGCTTAAATACAGCACTAAACCAAAAAGTATAATTCCTTTAGTAAGACTTATTAACGCATCTGTCATTAGTAAACCGGTTTTATCGACGGTATTGAATCCGGAAAGAAAAATAAGGGCTAAAATGGCAAAAAAGTCCTGCACCAGCAAGACTCCCAGCGATATCTTTCCATACAGACTGTTTAAATCTCTCTTGTCGGAAAGAAGTTTTACAATAATAATGGTTGAGGAAAAGGTAAGGGCCAGACTTATATAAAAAGAGGTTAGAGAGTCAAACCCAAGCAAAGAACTTATCAGAAAACCCGCTGCGGCGGTCAAAAGAATCTGTAAAACGCCGCAAATCAAAACAACTTTGCCCACCGCTCTAAGACCGGCGATACGAAGTTCCAGACCTACCATAAATAAAAGAAGCGTTACCCCAAACTCCCCCATCAACCTTAAGACTTCCTTACTCTGAAGTTGTAAATCTCCAAACGGTCCAACGATAATGCCTGTTAATATATAGGCTAAAATTGCCGGCTGTTTCAGCAGACGAAATATGATGGATAGCACGGCGGACAAAACGATGATAATGGTAATTTCCCAAAAAAATGCGCCCACATCTTAAGCTTATCAGCTAACCTTTATTATTTCAACCGGGTAATTTTGAATTTTTTACTCCGCAGGGGTTTCGTCAAGAGTGGCGGTCAGTTCCAAGTTTTTCCCATCGCGCCAGATAGTCAGTTTAATTTGCTGTCCCACTTTTTTGGAAGAAATTGCTTTTGCCAGTCCTCCGTTTTCATCGCTAACTAATTCTGCATCAAACTTGGTGATAATATCTCCCGCCTTGATACCGGCTTTTTCGGCAGCCTGACCCGCGACCACCTCCACCACATAGGCGCCCTGCGGAACTTCATTTATAATGGAAGTCTGTCTGTTAATTATTTTGTAGGCAACGCCAAGATAGGGTCTCGCAAATCCGCCGGTTTTATGAAAATTATCAATAGCGTCTCTCACCACATTGATGGGAATGGCAAAGCCGATGTTTTGAGCGCCGCTGGCTATGGCCGTATTGATGCCGATAACCTGTCCTCCCGAGTTGACTAGAGGCCCGCCGCTGTTGCCGGGATTGATGGCCGCATCTGTTTGGATAACATTGTCAAGTCGTTCCACAAATCCCTCCAAAGGTGAGCCGGCCTCGATGCCCCGGCCCAAACCGCTGATAATCCCCTTGGTGACGCTGCCCCGAAACTCGCCCAGAGGAGTACCCATGGCCACCACCAGCTGTCCCACCTGAAGTTTTGCAGAATCACCCATTGTCACCTGTTTAAGTTCTGATCCGCCAGCTGGCGGATTTATTTTGAGAATCGCCACGTCATTGGCCGGATCTCTATAAATTTTAACCACATCGTACTTTTTTCCGTCGCCGGCGATTATCTTGTACTTCCCCTGTTGGGAAACCACATGTTTATTGGTAACAATCAACCCGTCATTTGAAACTATAAATCCGGATCCTATGTCCTGCTCGCGGCTGGTACTGTTTTTGGGCTTGCGGAAAACATTAAAGGGATCAAATGGATCAACTTCCAAAATCTTCTGCTCAATGCCAACGGTCACCACCGACGGAGAAACTTTTTTTACTACGTCTATAATAACCGATTCTTCGCTGACTATTTTTACTTTTTCAGAAGGTGGTAAAGAAACGGGAGACAGACTATTCCAGCCGACCAATAACAAAATAAGAATCGCCGTAAAAATTATTAATTTTCGCATTTTGAGGTCGTTTTATTTTAGCAAAAATTCCGCCGCTTTTTCAAGCTGTGTGTCTTTGCTTGGATCTTTCTCATCAAATGCTACTGCTACATCGGGAGTTAAACCTTTTCCATTAACCCAATTTCCATTTGGCGTCAGCCACTTGGCAATCGTGATGTGAAGCCCTCCGCCTCCTCCCAAATCTTCTGCCTGCTGAATGGTCCCCTTGCCAAATGATTGCTCGCCAACCAAAGTCGCTCTCTTGTGATCGCGCAGAGCCCCCGCCACAATTTCGCTGGCTGATGCCGATCCTTTGTTAATCAAAACCGCCAAAGGAATATCTAATAATATTCCTTTCCTGTTAACCGAGAATGTTTGCTTAACATTGTTTCCCTTATCCTGAATAACCACCACGCCGTCCCGCAAAAATTCCGAGGCCACAAACGACGCATCCGTTAAATATCCTCCGGGATTATTTCTCAGATCCAAAACTGCTCCCTTAACGCGATTATCATTTTTTATTTGCAAAGACAGCTTATTGACCATCTCCAGCCATTCCTGATTGGTGTTATCGCCAAACTGCGAAAGCCTGATATAGGCTATTTTTAAACAATCCGCGCAAACATCTGATTGATCTATCGCTTTCAACTTTCCACTTTCCACTTTCAAGTTTTTTATTTTCGCCTCCACACTTTTTACCCTAATCGTGCCTCTGATAATTTTTATCTCTTCCTCCCTTGTTTGATTTTTGCGGGAGATTGTCAAAACCACAGCAGTTCCTTTGGGGCCCCGAATTTTGTCAACCGCCTGCAAAAGCGTCAATCCGGCTGTCGGATTGCCATTAATTTTTATGATCGCGTCTCCGGCCTTAATCCCCGCTTTTTCCGCAGGAGTTTGGGAAAGAGGGGCGATCACAATAATTTGCTTGCCGTTCATTCCCAATTCCGCGCCGATTCCTTCAAATTGTCCGGCCAATCCATTTTTGAAATCGGTATTTTTATTTGGAGGCAAAAAAACAGTATAGGGATCGCCCAAACTGCCAACCATTCCGCTGATTGCTCCATCGATAAGTTTTTGAGGATCAAGGGCCATTTTATCATAGTAAGAATTTTCCAGTTTTTCCCAAACAGTCCAAAAAAGAGAAAAATCAGCCGTGGGAATAGTGTTTGGCGGCTCTTTATTGATAACCGAAATATGGGGCTGATAATTTTTCCAATCAAGAGAAACTTTATTGACACCGAAATAATACCCTATAAGGGCAGCGATAAACAAAAGTAAAATTAAATGAAGTCTTCGAATCTTCATCAAACTTATAGGCGAACTACAAAAGGAAGAAGCGCCAGATGTCTTGCGTGTTTAATAGCAATAGTCAGCCGTCTTTGATGCTTGGCGCAAATGCCGCTTCTTGATCTGCCGATTATTTTGCCTCTTTCTGTAGTATAACGTTTAAGCGCTTCTGTATCGGAAAAATCAGGCTGCTTTTTTTCTTTGCAGAAAAAACATTTTTTAGGAACAACTATTCTTCTGCGATTCCTTATTGGAGTTTTTCTTTCTGTTTTTTTCATATTAAAAGGGGATGTCCTCGGGAGCTACCTCTTCCTCATCACTACTTTTTTCATCCTCGTTTTTGTCAACTTCTTCTTCTTTCTTCTTGGCGCTTTTTTTTGCTGAGGCAACTGGCGCAGTTTTTTTCTGCGTTTGAGAAGAAGTCGTTTCTTCCTGAGCCGGCGCCGCCCCCCCCTCAGCTGGCCTTCTGTTGTCGACCAAAATCATATCGTCAATCACAATTTCCGTAGTTGTCCGCTGATTTCCATCCTGCCCTGTCCAGTTTCGAGTTGACAGCCTGCCTTCCACATAAACCTTTCTTCCCTTTGCCAAAAATTGGCTGCAAAGCTCCGCCAGCTTATTCCAGGCGACAATTTTGTGGAATTCAGTGTCTTCGTGTTTTTCGCCGGTTTCGGTAGTCCAGCTTCTGTTAGTGGCCAGTCCAAAAGAACAGACAGCCGCTCCGTTTGGAGTGTAGCGAAGTTCCGGATCGCGGGTGAGATTTCCAAGCAACTGAACTCTATTCAAACTTCTGCCCATATTACTTCTTTCTGACCAATAAATGTCTTAATATATCTTCCTGTCCAAAAAGTTTTTTTTCAAAATCAGAGGGAACAGACGTTTCCGTTTCCAGTGATAAAAGAGCGTAAAATCCGCTTTCTTCTTTCTTAATGGGGTAGGCCAAAACTTTTTGTCCCCATTGATCTTCTTTGACTATCTTTATATTTCCTAAGGCGGCTTTGACTGTTTCCAGAAGTTTTTTCCGCTTCTCCTCCGACAGCGAACTTCTCAAAACCAGCGCCAATTCATACACTCGCATCGTGCTTTTCATGCTATCATAAAAATAAAAGGGAAATCAAGGGGGAAAATGATGAAATATGATAAAATAGTTCTATGTCTGAAGTTATCGGAGCGATAAGTGAATTTAACCAACGTGGAGAACGCAGCAAAGAAATCGGCCGGAGGATTGGGGCGCTTATCATAAAAGGCGGTGGATATCAGGCTTTTCCAGATATGCCTAGAGTAGCCTATAGAATCCCGACAACGCCCTCGATAACTAATATCTGGTTGATAGATAATCTTGGTAGGCCTATTCCGGAAATTGAAGACATAGAGGGAGGACTCATCTCCATTCCAGGCAGTATAATTAATGAAGGCGGCTGGTTTAGTATAGCTTTTGAACATGAACCACAAGTGCCAACGCCCTATGGTCTGCTACCTTCGTATATTTTAGATCAAGATGGAAATCTGTGGAGTTTTGACACTACATACTTCTTCAATCAAGCAAAGGGTTTAGCTTTTGAAATCCAAACAGTTTTTGATTTTGATAAGTCAGAAGTAGGCAGGAGTAAACGGCAAGTTGTTGAGGAGCTAAAAGAAAAACAAAAAGGAGGTCTTACCACAATTGACCACAGAATTAGTACAGATGATAGTAGATTGCAACCATTAACCGAAGATGATTACCTGAAAATAGAAACTGCTCTCTCACGAATTGAAACTGGAACAAACGTTGAGCTTTATGTTCCCAAACCTCCCGCTACACTCCAATCTTAAACTCCACGACATCCCCATCCTTTATAATATAATCTCTTCCCTCAAACCGCGCCCTGCCCTTTTCGCGCGAGCCTTTCCATCCATTATTTTGGACAAAATCATCAAATGACACCACTTCCGCTTTGATAAATTTTTTCTCAAAATCTGTATGAATCGTGCCGGAGGCCATGAGCGAGGTGGAACCGAGTCGAATGGTCCAAGCCCGTACTTCCTTTTCTCCTGCAGTTAAAAATGAAATTAAACCAAGTGTTTGATATGCCTTTCTAATCAACCGCTCAAGTCCCGATTCTTTAAGTCCCAAATCTTTAAGATATTCCTTTTGCTCCCCTTCTGATAATTCCGCCAGTTCCGCCTCAATCTTGGCAGAGATAACCACCACTTTCTCTTTATCAATGTCCAATATACCAGTATATTGGACAATAGCCTTTTCTATTTTTTCCTTTGAATAATCGCTTTCAGATACATTAAGAACAATTATCTCCGGCTTACTCGAAAGTAAAAATAAATCTTGCGCTTCTTTTTTTTCGTCTTCGGTTAAATCAATATTGCGCGCAGGAATTCCCTGATTTAAACCCTTTTTCAATTTTTCTATTACTTCTTCTTTTTGAGTTTTGCTTGTCCCACGAAGCCCCGCTAAGCGGGGCGAAGTGGGAAGTTTTGAGTTTATGAGCGTTTGCAAATCCGCCAGCATCAACTCCGTCTGAATAGTTTCGTAATCGGATTTTGGATCCACCGAACCCTCTTTAATAATATTCGCATCCTCAAACGCCCGCACCACATGAGCAATAATGCTTACTTCACGGATATGGGACAAAAATTTATTACCCAGTCCCGCTCCCTCATTTGCCCCTTTGACCAAGCCGGCAATGTCGACAAATTCGACCGTCGCCGGTTTTATCGGCGGGCGCTTAGACACCTCGGGGGTGGCGCCACTGTCAAACGTGGCTGGGACGTTTGACGTCCCGCTTGACGACTCCCCCGAGGTGGACGGACCTCCTGCAATAATATCAGCCAAAACCTCAAGTCTTTTATCCGGCACCGGCACCACCCCGATATTCGGCTCAATGGTGGCAAAGGGATAATTGGCGACCAACGCCTGCTGTTTTTTGAGCAGCGCATTAAAAAGTGTGGATTTCCCCACATTTGGTAAACCAATAATTCCAACTTTTAACATGGATAAATTATAGCATAATGAGAAATTATAAAGCTTATAGTTTGATAACTTATGCAGTTTGTGATATAATTCTTTCATGACTTCAGAAATGCCAAGTAACGCTCCTCCGGATGAATTTAGGGCTCAACGAGTCGCTTTTGCACAAGGTATTCGGCTAATTACACCAACAGTAATATCTGCAGATGAGGTTTGGGGAGAAATATTGGGTCCGTATACAGAAGACCAACGGGAAGTATTCTTTGATGTTGTAGCTCATTATGCCAGCGTACTACGTTTTGGAAAAGCAGAGGATGAACTCGTGGGACCTACAGGTGAGAGACGCTATACAAATTTAGTAGATATTGTAACCAGAGATAGATTAGCAGATGTTGGTATGCCAGACATCACTGTTGAAATGGTTGAAACTGCAGCAGACATGCTTTTGGGAGCAAAATTTTCTCTTGGTAATGAGTTGAGAAAACAAGAATTTGAAGAACCTGAAGAATTTTAATAACGGGACGCAATTAGGAATAATCCTTAAAAAGCAGGGGTTAACAATCGGCAGATTGAATAATTTATCTTTGCCTAGACGAATGTTTTTTTAACCATTGGGCGATTTGTTCAATATCCAGATGTTTATTTTCCACTCTAAGAGGAAAATCTATTAGCTCTTGCTTATTACCTATTAACTCATACCCGTTAAGGTATAAAAACCTGGCGGTTGAAACAAGAGATGTTCTTTTATTGCCATCCGTAAAAGCGTGGTTAAAAATCAGGGAATGGAACAAAGCTGCTGCTTTAGTAATTGTGGTAGGATATAAATCTTCTCCTCCAAAAGTGGATTTAGGTCTGGCAATAGCTGATTGAATTAGTCCTAAATCTCTGATGCCAAAACTGCCTCCATACCGCTCAATCATGTCATCGTGGATTGCTAGAACTTCATCTAAACTAATATAAATGATCATTTTTTGGCAAGCTTTTCAAGAACTGTTTTATATTTGGCATTAAATTTACTCAGCCAGCGGTAAAATTCAGGAGTAACACCGCTTTTTAGAACAGATTTTTGTTGCTGAATTTTTAAGGTTTCTGATTCAACATCAGCACTCACCATGACCTTTTCTCCTGCTTTCCAGCCTACTTCTTCTGCAAAAGAGCTGGGAATTGTAACGGCATATGAATTTCCCACCTGGATAATTTTTTGCAACATATTTTTCACCACCTCTCTTTGTTATAATAATGTTATAACATAATTTCCTGCTTGTCAAGCACTAAAAATGGTCTTTACGCCTGGAGAGTATTATGCGATTTCACCTATTCTTTCAATCTGCGCGGTAACCTTTCAGGTTGACGCACAAAACGCGCAATTTGGAAAGCTGCAGCAAGCAGTTTAATTATTAAGAAGCTTGTGGCGGATTTGTAAAATTTGCCTGATTGATTTTTTCTATAATTTCATTTGGCAATCTTTTTACTTTTCTATCCTGACCAACCATATAAATAGCGCACTGAAAATCACCTACCTCAAGTCCTTCTCTAACCATGCGTTGTCTAAAAAGAATGTGTGCTCTTGTAATTTCAGCAGACGTATGGATAGATATATGCTGTCCTGCAAGAACTTCATGTCTAAAATGACCGCTGAAATCTGTCATGAATGGACTAAGTCCAAGCCTTGTTCTAAATGTTTGAGTATTTATCCCTAAGGTTTCCATATAACGACCACGTTGTTCTCCATATAGTGAAAGATAACTAGCATTATTAAGATGACCGTTTCTATCAATTCCCTCCGTTCCAACGACAACTTCACCAACAAACTCGGGGGGATTATGTTTAGTGGGCGCCCTTTCTGTCATAAGAACAGAGTATAACAAAACCAAATTAGCTATGCAATTTATTGTTCTGGTTGACCACATCGGTAACACCAAGTCAGACTTGGTAAAACTTTGAAGAAGCTGATTTTAGGAATGTTTCTCAAAGAGTAAGTATTACCAATCTTCAGAATTAGTTTCTGCGAGTATCATTAGACCTGCATATTCTGCTATAATAGCTACAACCGCGGTGAACGCGGTTTTTCGTATAATTAATTTAATCTATGAACGCAGTTAGAAATATTGCCATTATTGCTCATGTTGATCACGGAAAAACTACTCTAGTTGACGCCCTTCTTAAGCAGTCAAATACCAAACTGCATAAAGACTCTACCGAGTCGCTGATTATGGACAGTAACGAACTTGAGCAGGAGCGGGGCATCACTATTTTTTCCAAAAACGCTTCGGTGATATGGAAGGGAGTCAAGATAAATATTATTGACACGCCCGGCCATGCCGATTTTGGCGGAGAGGTGGAGCGGGTGCTGAAGATGGCTGACGGATGTTTACTGCTTATTGACGCCAAAGAAGGCCCCATGCCGCAAACCCGCTTTGTTTTGAAAAAAGCCCTGGAGATGAAACTTAAAATCATTGTGGTTGTTAACAAAATTGACACTCCCCACGCCAGAGTTCATCATGTGCTTGATAAAACGCTTGATTTATTTTTAGATCTGGGAGCGGATGACCAAACCGCAGACTTTCCCATTGTTTATGCCTCGGCTAAATTTGGTAAGGCAGGACTGACGGAAGATCTCGCCAGTATGACAGATATCACGCCTCTCTTTAACATAATTATTGAGCAAATTCCGGCTCCTTCCGGCAGTGATGACAATCCTCTGCAGATGCTTATTACCACGCTGGCCAGCGATTTACATAAAGGCAGAATAGCCATTGGCAGAGTTTATAACGGCGCGATTAAAAACGGGCAGGATTTAGCTCAAATTAGAAGAGACGGCAGTATTAATAAGTTTAAGGTAACGTCTTTGATGACATTTGAAGGACTGGATAGAGTGGAGACGGCAGAGGTTTCTGCAGGGGATATTGCGGCGGTTTCCGGCATTACCGATCCGGTAATTGGCGAAACAATAGCAGATAGTGGTAATCCAATTGCCCTGCCTTTAATCGCTATTGAGGAGCCTACCATTCGGGTAACATTTATGGTCAACAATTCTCCTTTTGCCGGAAAAGAAGGTGAGTTTAAAACCTCAAGACAAATCAGAGACAGGCTGTATAAAGAATTGGAAACCGATATGGCTCTTCGAGTTGAGGATGATGGAAATCAATGGATTGTGTCGGGACGGGGAGAACTGCACATAGCAATTTTGATTGAGCGGATGCGGCGGGAAGGATACGAATTTCAGGTAGCCCGTCCCCAGGTTATCGATAAAAAAATAAACGGGGCCACCCTTACTCCATACGAAAAAGTCTATATCGAAGCGCCCCAGGTTTATAGCGGCATTGTCATGCAAAAAATGGGACAAAGAAGAGGAGAACTGATAGATATGAGAAATGAAAACGGCATAGTGTTTATGGAATTTATTATCACCACCCGCGGGCTGTTTGGCTACAGAAGCGAGTTTGTCACCGATACCCGAGGCCTTGGCATTATCAATACCCTCTTTTATCAATATGACAAAGACAACGGTTACTTAAACGCGCGGGAACAGGGGTCTCTGGTGGCTTTTGAAAGCGGAGTAACCAATGCCTATGCCATCACCGGTATTCAAGATCGGGGAAGTCTTTTTATCGGACCGGCTGTTAACGTATATAAAGGACAGGTGATTGGACAAAACGCCCGCGATGACGACTTGCGAGTTAATATTTGTAAAACCAAACAGCTCACCAACATGCGTTCCAAAGGAGAGGGAGTAAACGTAAATGTCAAAACGCCAAGGACCATGGATCTGGAAGACGCACTGGAATATATCGGCGATGATGAGCTGGTAGAAGTTACTCCCCAAAACATCCGCATCAGAAAAGTTGTTTTGGATGAGGTGGAAGAACGCCGAAAAAAATCGCAGGGGATTAGATAAAATATTTAACTTCTTACTGGCTGCGGGTCGGTCAAGACCCATTTCGTCATTATAGCAGTTAAAACCGTTTCATCTTGTGATTTTTGAGCCTTTTTAAGTGTTGACTTTTAGTAAAAAAGGGTCTAGTATTGTTTGTAGAACTAATTTTATGAAAATTTCAAGCTATCCATTGTCCCCTTTTTCCAAGGCCTTAGAGTTAGCTAAGACCATATCTGACCTTGGAGGAAATTGTTCTCATACTGTTTGCGCTGCAAAGATGAACAAAAAAATGGGTGGATCTTTTAAAGACCTTATAAGTGCTACAGTAAAATACGGACTCATTTCCAATAAAAAAGGAACTCTTACCCTTACTGATGAATACAAATCATATAAGCTTTCATATAACCTCGAAGAGGAAAATGCGCACCTCAGAATTCTATTCTTAAAGCCTCAACTCTTCCAAGCTATATATGAAAAATATAAAGATGTTCCATTACCAATAGACATTCTTGAAAAAGCACTAGTAAAGGAGTTTGGTGTTCCTGAACAGCATGCAAGTCGAACTACTAATTACTTTATAAATGGTGCCAGATCGGTGGGTCTTTTAGGTGAAAATAACATTTTTTCCGTTGCTAATGAGAGCGCAGAATCACCGTCGCCAAAGGATACCCCAAGATCTGATTTACCTTCAGCACCTCCTAAATTTCAAAGCGAAGATTGCTATTCAGTACATATTGTCGGACCCAGCATTGATACAAAACTCGACATTGTAGAAATTTCTGACCTTTTGATAGTTGATGCAGTCTTAGCAAAAGTGAAAAGCAAACTAAAGCCAGAGACAAAGGAGAAAGCGAAAGATGAAAATCCTCAATCCCCCACTTAATCTGTGCGTGTCCATATTGGAGTTTTTGTATGAATTCAATTCCAGAAAAAAAATCTGTTATAGAATTTTGTTGGAAGAACACTTTCAACTATCCCAGAGGTATTTGAATTCAGCCCTAACTTTTCTAAAAGAGAATAACCTCGTAATTAAACCTAAACCAGAAGTCATTGCCCTCTCAACGGAGGCATGCGACAAATTAAAGGTTTCATTATCGAATTCAAGAAAAATACTACTTGAGACCCTAATGCGACCCCAGCCGTTTATAGAATTTACTTATTTTATCGGAAAAGGTAAGACTGAAAAAGAAAGCGTGAAGCTAGTTCGTTCTCTTTACGATATAAAGCAGACTGATGTCGTAGTTTTAAAAATTTTCCAAGAATGGATTAAACTTCTAGGTATTGACGTTTCAGAAAAACCTCTAAAAAATAAAATTTTAGATGGAATTAAAGACTCTTTACAAAACAAACTTTATGCAAACAACTTTATAAAGAAGTTTTTGGAAAATGATCTCCGTAATGTCTCCGAACAAGTTATTACTGAATTGTCCAATGCAATAAAAGAGATTCCACAGGATAATGAAGCATCTGTTAATGAAGCAGGGAGGGCATTAGAAGACTTCTTGAGACTGGATTTAGCTGGAGATGTTGATTTGTCTCATTGTTCTGGCATAGGTGAAATTGCTAATGAATTAAATAAATATCCTCAATATCCAAAGAAGCTAAACAGCCTGTGTTTAGGATTATCCAGCATTCGCTCTATTGGAAAAGCTCACGGTGCTGATAAAATACTAAAGGTTAAATGGTCCATTACAGAACATGGTGCGACTGGATATATAATAATGGTACTTTCTGTAATCAAAAGCTATCAAACTTTCAAAAGAGAAAACAAGACGATTTTTTAGAAAGACCCGCAGTAGAGAAGTATATATCTCAACTGTTCGAATGTTTGTTTGAAAAATGAGGGGTTTAGCAAGCAAAATCAAGCTAAATAGGGAACACGGTCACATAGGGGTGCACGTTTTGGTTGGCCGTTTACAAAAAATGGAACAATCCGAGTTTGACCAAGCTAAGCTTGGTTTGACTTACCTCGCGATTTTTGCTCGACTTCGCGAGCATTTTTATCTTCTCTCTCTCGTCCCAAGGTGTAACTTTCGAGCAATTAACCTTTGATAGATTCCATGAGCTCCAGGAATCGCGTTTTCGGGGTTTGAATCAGGGTTAAATGGATTATGAAACATTTCCTCCAGTATTGTTATTGCTGAATCAACTTCCGAATCTGGTATTTTTCGAGAAATTTTCGATAGCTTTCTATCCCATCTCTTATCTTCCGGAACTTGTCCATTGATAAATGGGCTAAGCAATACCATGATTTGTGCTTTATCCATAAAATCTATTATATCAAGTTATAACAAACACGCTCAACACTTATTACACCCCACTTATTAACACCCTCCAGGTGTTATAGCAGGTGTTATAGCTTGACACCAAATCAGACTTGGCATAGCCAAGTACAACAGGATTACTTAAAACTGGTAAATCTAATTTCTAAATGGGAGTTTAGAGCTTGGGCTAATCTTTTAAGAAAGGTAACCGATGGATTGGCTCTGCCGGATTCAAGTCTGGAGATAACCGATTGTTTGGTGCCAATCTTTAATGCCAGCTCTTTCTGGGTTAC
Source organism: uncultured Gammaproteobacteria bacterium (assembly GCA_964635045.1). Taxonomy (GTDB): domain Bacteria; phylum Patescibacteriota; class Microgenomatia; order Levybacterales; family UBA12049; genus CAZWMJ01. The sequence goes on along the minus strand of CAZWMJ010000006.1, from coordinate 26,509 downwards.
CCCTTTTTTAACCCGTGCGTCGATAACCGCTTGAATCATAGCAAATTCAGGCTGAAGTTTATCATATTCTGCTTTAAGCTCGGGATCCTTCAAGGCTTCTTTTTCCCAAATTTCAAAATCTAAATGTTTTCTATCCTTAGGTTTAATCATATAAGGATACCTTGTAATCTTCCTTCCAGTCAGATTATAGCATATATGCTATACTATATCTCCCATTCTGTCAAGTGCTACTTTGAGTTCTTTTGCGGGTGTTTTCTGGCTTTTCTTTTTGAAGGCATGAAGTAAATAATATTCGTTATTGGTCATTGTATAGAATATCCTAATTGCTACTTTTCCAGATATTCTTAATTCGTATAGTTTACTTTGGAGTTTCTTAATATATGGAGGTTTTAAATATGGACCATTATTAATTAAAAGCCTTATTGAAAGGCCAATTTTAGTACGAATAATTTTATCTTGTTCCTCAATAAATTCCTTTACAGGATAATCTCCTCTTGCTGTTTGGAAGAATAAAACTCTCCACGCCATATATTCAATATAGCATAAAGAAAAACCCACGGATTGAGTCAATACAACCCCAATTTATTCTTCCGGGGCCTCACCATAGATGGTGATTTCCGTGCCCTCATCGCCTTTGACGTAAGTGGTATTGCCGCTAACGGGCGGGTTGGTCCAGTAATATAGTTTCATGGCATCCTCAGTCTTCATATTGACACATCCATGACTCATGGGATGTCCAAAATTATTGTGCCAATAAGTGCCGTGAAGAGAAAAACCCCGCGACTTGCTAATCTCGTTGTTGGAATAAAACATCACATACGGTACATTGGGCAGATTATAATAGGTGCCAGCCGTCTGACTGCCACCCGACATGCCGGTGTAGCGAAGCTTTACCCAGATACGAAAGGTGCCGGTGGGGGTAGGATACCACTTGCCGGAAGAGATGGGGAAATCCATCACTACCTGATCTCCCTCAAAAACATACATGTGCTGAGAAGTCAAATCTACTTCAATTTTTTTGGGCAGAGTTTTATCGCCTAAAACAGCGCTTAGTCCTCCTACCGCCACTTCTCTGTCTAACGCTTCTTTGGGAACGTCTATCTGTCTTCCTAAAAATACCGCCGAAGTTGACGGCTTGTAGCCGCCGCTTAAGTCTTTAACGCAGGAAATTGAATTTGCGCAGATATTATCTTGAAGATGTTTATAAGCAAAAACCGATAAGACCAACAGAATTATTGCGGTAAATAAGATAAAGACTTTTCTGTCCACATATCCATCATATACCACTCTGCTTTGATTTTGCAACTTTTGGTATATACCTACCGAAGCTTTCAAATTGAGAGTTTGGATTGACTTTACGGTAAAAACTACTCACCAAAATCAAAGCTCCGTTAGGTATAAATCTTGCAATTTGAAAAGCGAAGGGGTATAGAACAAGTTTTAAGCAAAAGTAAAGAGCCTTAATAAAACTTCCTTAGACTTGACTTTAGACTTATAGTATGATATACTACTACCCTTGTTCCCCTTCATAAAAAAGCCTATGTTTATTCAGATAATTCTAGGATTTGTGCTTTCTTTAGGCATAAATCCAAACATGATTATAAATACTCCGCCGCAAAATAAGCCTCAGGAAAAGGTGATCTCTTCTCATGCCATATCGCTTGAGAAACGCTTCACCGATAAATTTGTCAATGATGTGATGAAAGACAACATCCTGCTAAATATTGCCTATATGGCAGGCAAAACTAATAAAGACGTTGATCCAAAGCGGGACGAATTAAGAAAACCTTTTCATTATAACTTTGTGTTAAAACCAAACCAAACTTTTGCCTTTCACGATGATGTTTTGCCAAAATATCAAGGCAAGATAAATAAAACTACCAACGCCCATTTCAATCTGCAGGAAAATTTTAGATCAGACGGATATCTCGCTGGAGATGGAGTCTGTCATTTAGCCTCAATTATTTATTGGGCTGCTAAAGACGCAGGTCTTGACGCTACCGCCCCCACCAACCATAATTTTATGGCAATTACTCAGATTCCTAAAGAATTCGGGGTATCCATATATAGTTATCCGGGTAAAAATTACACCAGTCAGGTGCAAAATTTATATATAACCAACAATAAAAATCTGGCAGTTAAATTTAAGTTCGACTTTGACGGGGAAAATCTGAAGGTGTCCGTAGCCACTCTGTAATTAGCTCCTGCTTGCCAAAGCTACATCTTTTGAAACGGGAAATCCTTGTTTTTCTACTCAATATTTACTATACTTTGTTCATATGGCACAAGAGTCTTCTACCCTTGAAGGGCATCCACCTGATCAGTTAGCTGCTGATTTGTTGACAACATTTACCAAACCACCTCCTCCTCAAGGTTTAAGACAAGTTGTTGTTTCATCTTTAGCTACGCTTCCAGATCCAGACCTTCTTGCGCCAGTTATTAATAGACTTGACAATCTCTCCAGAGATCGGGGTATTCCTCTTCCGGATGAGGTAACTGCAATTTTGAGGCAGGTTTGGGGCTATGATGAAACGGAAGATCCGGCGATTCTCTCTTTACGCGAAGTGTACAACAAAAGTTATGCTAACTGGCAATATTATGAAAACTTTCGAGAATACAAAAAAGCCGTAGATGATGGGAGACGTATTCAAAATGATTGGTTAACAATTCAACCATCAGGTGAAGTTCTTGACCCGAATCAACTCGCAACCATTGGACAACAATTACTTGCTGTACGAGCCACATTGAAATCTGAAGAAGCTCTTCAAAGAAATATAGAAGCTAAAATAAACAGAGAGTCTACACGATTGCCTTTGAATCAATGGGAAAGTGACAATCCAAGAATCCAAGGCTTACGACAGCTTCAGGAACATTCGGAAAGATTTCAAAGAGAGATAGGGAATGAGGATCCGGAGAGACTCGCAGCGCTTAGATTGCTCGAAAAAAATATCGATGCTTTACTTCTTGTGCATCCAAATAGCATTGCAAAAGCACTCAGAGGATATGTGTTAAGTGACGAAGAGAAAGCGCAAATCGACGGTCTAAAGACAAGGATAGCTGATGCGCAACAAGTAATAGCTGTAATTGATACTACAGTAAGTTATAAAGACCCGACGTTTAGAGCATGGTCAGACAGAACCAAAGATAAAAAACCTTATTATATTCAAAACTTATTGCCTAATCTACCGTCCGATGCTTCGAATATTCGAAAGGCACTGTATCCGGAAATACCGACTCACCTAGTAATAGACTTTTTAAGACATTTCAATGATATGGATAGAATCAATGCGTTTGAAAGATTAATAAAAAATTTAGCGCTTGTTATCATCTTTGGAGATAGAATGCCTGAAGCCGCGGGAAATTCAATGGCTTGACAGGGCTACCTCACTTGAGATTGCGGCCACCACCCTAGGATCAAAAATTGAAGGGACGATTTTTTCTCTGGTGGGATTTTTGATTAGATTTGCCAAAGCGGAAGCGGCAGCCAATTTCATTCTGGGAGTAATTTTGTGAGCCTTGGCCTTAAGCGCTCCCTTAAAAAAACCCGGAAAAACCAAAGCGTTGTTAACCTGATTGGGAAAATCAGACCTGCCCGTGGCCACAATAAAAGCTCCCGCCGCTTTTGCCTCCTGCGGCATAATCTCCGGCACCGGATTGGCCATGGCGAAAATAATCGGCCGCTTCGCCATATCTTTGATCCACTCTTTTTTTAATACGCCGGGCGCCGACACTCCGATAAAAACATCCGCTCCCGACAAAGCATCTTTTAATCCGCCTTTAATTTTGTTCCGATTGGTAAATGACGCCAAATCTTTTTTATATGGCGCTAAATCCGAACGGCCTTGATAAATAATCCCCTTGCTGTCAAGCATGATGACATCCCCCACTCTACTGCAGTAGTTTACATCCATTTCCTGACAGGTTAACATCCGGGCCACGGCCGATCCGGCGGCCCCGGCTCCGGAAATCACCACTTTTAACTTAAACCAATTTTTTTCTGCTACCCGAGCGGCATTCATCAAAGGACCTATTACGGCAATGGCTGTGCCATGCTGGTCATCGTGCATGACGGGAATACCTAAATCCTGCAAGCCCTCCTCCACTTCAAAACAATGAGGGGCCGAGATATCTTCCAAATTTATTCCCCCAAAAGAAGTGGCAATACTTTTAACGATTTTAATAATTTCCCTCGGATTTTGGGTTGTCAGACAAATAGGAAAAGCGTCCAAATCGGCGAAAGTCTTAAACAAAACACACTTCCCCTCCATCACCGGAAGCGCCGCCTCCGCGCCTAAATTTCCCAATCCCAAAACCGCCGAGCCGTCAGTCACCACGGCAATCGTGCGGCTTTTAATAGTATATTTGGAAACCGCATTTTTATCTTTGGCAATAACTCTTGAAACATCCGCCACTCCCGGAGTGTAAATCAAAGAAAGATCCCCCATGTCTTTGACCGGAGTCACCACCGCTGTCGCAATCTTTCCTTTATATTTCGCGTGAAGAGCAAGAGCCGATATTTTTTTCATTTATTTATAAGCTCCTTTTTGGGACAATGGCGGCAAGAACAATAGCTTTTGCTTTTCTGCCAACCGCAATTTCTCCTCCTCTATGCCGATTTTCCTCTGTGTCTCCGTCAATCCACAAACTTTCTCCATCAAAAGATAGATTAAATTTATTAGCGAACTTTGTCTGCAAAATTGTTTGAGGAGGTTGCCGACCCAAGCGCCAAAACGAGAGCGTCAGCAATAATTTTATAAGTCTCTCTGCCGCCGATTGACCTTCGATTGAGACATGAGTTAGAGATGATCCATGAAAGTCCTGCTTGGGAAAAACTCTAAACGACCCGATGTTTGGCGACACCGAATAGATATTGAGCGCATATTTACCATTCGCTTGATGAGTCATTAAAAATAAACCGGCATATTGAGCCAGATTAGAACCGGGTCTTCTTGGTATTCGTAAAGAATCAAATAATCTATTAGCCCTTCCCACGGCCCGTTCATAACCACCTGCTCCTACATGATTATTAAAAATTTTTCCATCAAACTCGCCGGGTCTATAACCATATTGCTCAGGAAACTCGTCATCTCCCATTGACATAAATTTGTCTAAAGACAAAGCTAATTCTTCTCCCAAAAGGAGCCTGTGAGTAACATCATGAGTTCCGCCTCCAACAACACCAACCGGCCGCAGTTCCCCGCTTCGATACATTTTCTCAACTACTCTTCTTATCGACCACTCGCCTCCCACAACTATTACTCTTTCCGGAAGAGGGGCAAAGTCTAATTCTGAAGATGGAATACCAACAATTGGGCAATTATAGCGATCTGCTATCTCTTTCCCTCTTTCTTGCGCGGTTCGTCTGGCCGCAGGATTAATAAATACTCCCAGTTCTTTACCCATATCAAATCTTACCGACGGGAATTTGCAAAGCTTTTTTCCAATCTTTTGATGGCCACAATATAGGCGGCGTCGCGCAGACTGACGCTATATTTTCTGCTGGCGGATAAAACCTCATCAACCGCCGTTTCCATCTTTTTTTTAAGCAGATCAAACACTTCATCTTTGGATAAATTGGTTCCTGTCATATTTTGCCGCCATTCAAAAAAACTTACCGCCACTCCCCCCGCGTTAGCCAGCACATCGGGAATTACCGTAATTCCCCTCTTGTTGAGTATTTCCGAAGCCGCCGGGGTGGTGGGGCCGTTGGCCATTTCCAGAATAATTTTGGCTTTTATTTTTTTGGCATTATTTTCGGTAATAACATTTTCCAGCGCCGCCGGTATTAAAATATCAACAGGCAGCTCCAGCAGCTTTTCGTTAGATAACAATCCATCCGCTTGTTTTTTGGCTAAATCGCAAACCGTACCAATACAATAACAATTAGCAATCAATCCTCTTTCTAATTTACAGGCTTTAACCAGTTCTATATTAAAACCTTTGTTTGATCTATCATAAATAGCTCCCCCCGAATCAGACAGAGCCACTACCCGGTAGCCGTTTTGATGAAGCAAAACTGCCAGGTGCGACCCGACATTGCCAAAACCTTGAATGGCAACGCTAAGCGGTTTTTTCAAATTAAGTTTTTTTACCAACTTTTCCAAAACAAAAAATCCGCCCAGCCCCGTCGCTTCCGTTCTGCCCTCAATTCCTCCCTGTCCCACCGGTTTGCCGGTCACCACCGCCAAAAACTCTCCCTCTGTAGTTTTGAGTTTTGACTTTTGACCTTTGAGTTTTTTTTCGTATTCATCCGCAATCCAGGACATAATCTTTGAGTTGGTATTGACATCGGGGGCCGGCACATCAAGTTCGGGGCCAATACAATCGGCAATCCGTCTGGTAAAAAGTCTGGTCAGCGCTTCAAGCTCTTTTTCCGACAGCTTTTTTGGATCAACGGTAATGCCGCCTTTGGCCCCGCCGAAAGGAACATCCACCACCGCGTTTTTAATAGTCATCCAAAAAGACAAAGCCTTTACTTCATCCATTGACACTTGCGGATGAAATCTCAGCCCTCCCTTATACGGACCTCTGATGTTATTATGTTGACTGCGATAACCGGTAAACACGGCAAGAGCGCCGTCATCCATTTTCATGGGAAGAGTTACTTTGATGGTTCTGTCCATCTGCAAAAGCCTCAGTAGTAAAAGATCGTCAATTGATATCTTTTTGGCAAGTGCGAGGAGCTGTGTTTTAATCATCTTCCAAGAACTAATTTTTTTCATAAACAATTTCTAATTATAATCCAATTCTTCTTTTATTGCTTGTGTAAGTTCGCCGGATGATACGTGAGAGAAATAATCTCTACCTTTTGGATCGTATCCTTCTTTTAAGAAACCGGGTCGAATTTTCTTTTGCTCTTTGTTTCCTCTTCCCACAATCTTTGTGCGCAGATGATACCCGTAGAGTCCCGGATTTGTGCCGCCAAAGATCGCCACGATTTTTGTTCTATTGCGAGGCGGATTATCGCTTTCTTCATTGACAACTTTTACTGCCGCGGCAAGATGCATAATGCCGGTGTCGCCTGTTATAAGCATATCTGCCTGATCGACAACTATACTCGTGAAAACAAGCGAGGGACGGGGGGAAGAAGGCATACATTGTATTCGAGGACCAAAAGTGGGAGAAAGCCTCGTATATAATCTTTTCGAAGCTTCCTCATCTGTATAGCTTGGCAAGATATAAACAAGTGTTTCCGGATGGGCTGTCAGAATAGGAGTAAGTCCATCTGCAAATAATTCTGTTGGAGGACGAGTGACCAAAGATGTGGTATCGGGCGAAATGACTATAATATAACTCCCCTTCTCTCTCATATTCGCCCTTGCTCTAATGTCCGCCATTTCTGCTTTTGCATTCACCATGTATGCCGGATCAATATAAAGGGTGACCGGTTCGCCTGCTTCCGGCGCCGGTAGTTTGTTGCCAAAATAACGGTTAATAATTGCCCGAATGCGTCTCTCAGCCGGCGCGTCGCCAAAGCTTCGTATTGTTTGATAATCCGCCAGAACGGAAAGAGGATTCGGATACAAAACCTTTGCTCCTAATCTGTGCGCAAAAAGGAAAGCGGAATTTGCGGGAAGTACCGCATCGTAATTCTGATCTCTCAGGAATCTTATCAAACCTTTGGACCTTGAATCTACCGATAGAGCTTTCCAAACCGTAAAATTCTCGGGAGTTGGAAACAGCGCGCGCTGCGCGGTAATAATTGTATTAATCCGAGGATCGTATGAGAAAAGTTCGTACTGCAGGCTATTACAAAGCACATCTATCTTTGCAAACGAATCATTTCTGGTAATTTGATCAACCGCGCTTAAACCGATATAAACTGCGTCTCCAATACCATACGGCATAGTCAGAAGAACTCTTCGTTGAGTAATTCTTTCACGCCCTTCCCGTGAATGATGGACTTGAAAATAAATATCTCTTTCTGTCATAACGCTTGATTTCTTAAATAATTTTGATGGTATTATAAACCTGTTTGGATGTTTTTGCATGCGCATATTACCGATGGCCGTTGTTATTATCACACATTCTTTGTAATCGAACTCTTTCACCTGCCAGGTTAGCGGTAAGCGGCGCCAGCCTATTTAAGACAGGAGTCTTGAATCTAAAATTAATGGCTCCATTATCAAGAAGCACCAGATGAGGACCATCCGCTAATTGCGCAATGACAAGGTTATGAGTTTTTCTAACAATTCTGTCCAAAACGAGATCCGGCTGCAAACCCTCTCTACGCAGTTCTTTTGTAAGTTCGATAAAAGCATCATACTCGCCGATAATTTTTTCCTGATCGGGCCGATCTAATGCTTGGAAATCCGGAATCCTTTTTCCATGCGATATATATGGTTGGGCGATAAGCGTTGCTCCGCGTCTGCCGTTATGAACAAAACGCGCTTCTTGAGGCAATATGAGATGAGGCAAACGAGAACCGTATACTAATTTTTGCCTTGCAAGATTTTCCTGGTAATGCCAAAAAAAATCTTCGCCGGCGGGAGAAAGCTGTCCATACCAGGGCGGGTACTCATGGCTGATTTTTAACACGCACTTTCCCCTTGCAGTTTCCAAGGAGTAAACCGTAAACCAAAACCCCGCGGCAACGAGTTCCCCAAGAGCAGGAACCTGTCCGTCAACAGAAAATTCACCTAAGCCCTCTTGCCCGCGGGCACCGTAAAACAGATTGAGCCATTTGACTGCTTCATCTGCCCCCATGGGATTTATTTTTTGCTCGACCGACCGCCTAAGATGAAGGGCGTTCCAGCCGACTTCCTTAACCGAAGCTAACACAGATCCCCCTGCTAATCGTTCTCTTGTCATGTAAATAGAACCTTTATTATATCAGCTTTAAAGATATTTTGCTTTAATCTAGGATAATTTCATTCTTCTGCGGTTGAATAGCAGAAATGCCGTGAAAAGAAAACTAATGACCGCTCCCGATCTAATGGCAAAAGATGTGCCGAAGTGTTCCGAGAGAAAACCGATCTGAAAATTGCCGACGGGAAAAAAACCCAAAAACATCAGGGTGTACAAACTCATCACCCGTCCCCGGAAATTATCTTCCACCAAATGTTGAATGGTAGTATTCATGGTGGAAAATTGTAAAAGCAGTCCCAAGCCGCTTAAAAAAAGCCAGGGCAGAGCCACCCAAAAATTGGAGGTAAAAGTAAAAGCGATGATGCTGAGAACAAAAAGAATATTTCCTCCTAAGATAAAAAACAACGGTTTTACTTTGTGTGATAAAGCGGAAACAACCACCACCGCCAAAAGCGCGCCAAATCCGGAAGCCGCATATAAATAACCCAAACCATCCGCCCCCACATGAAAAACGTTTTGGGCAATGTAGGGCATGATGGTGTTGTACGACCAGCCAAAAACCGATGTAACGCCGGTTAGAATAAGCAGTGTTCTAATAACCGGATGGTTAAAAGTATAAGAAAGGCCATTTTTAAGCGCTCTTAAGGGGTGGGGATGGGTTTCTCTGACTACCTCCTTCACTTTGATAAAAATCAGCGCCGCGATAACGGCTATGTAGCTGATGCCGTTGATAATAAATGCTCCGCCGCTGCCAAAAATCGCAATCAGAAATCCGGCAATTGAGGGGCCGATGATGCGGGCGCCATTAAATGTGCCGGAGTTAAGAGCAATGGCCGATGCCAAATGATTTCTACCCACCATCTCAATCACAAATGATTGACGGGCCGGGGCGTCAACCGCGTTAACCGTTCCCAAAAGAAAAGCCAAAAAAGCAATCTCCCAAACATTAATAAGACCAAAAACAGTCAAAAATCCCAGAATAAAAGCCAAAATCATCGAGGCGCTCTGGGTAAAAAAAAGAATTTTTCTTTTTGAAAATCGATCAACAATCACCCCGCCAATCAGAGAGAATAATAAAGTAGGCAGTGACCCGATGGCCGCCACCAAACCGATCAAAAATACCGAGTGAGTCAGCTGCAAAACCAGCCACCCCTGCGCCACCATCTGCAGCCACGTGCCAATCAAAGAAATCAGCTGTCCGCTAAAATACAGTTTATAATTACTGTTTTGAAAAGCGGGAAATAAGGAAAAAAATCGTTGGGGCATTGGACTATTGTATCAGTTTTTGCTCACTTTTGTCTGATCATCAACATCCTCTATTTCATAACCCAGTTTTTTAATTTTATTGCGCAACTGATCGGACAGATGAAAACGTTTTTGCCGTCGTAACTCCTCCCGTTCCTTAACTAAATTCATGACTTCCCGTGGTACTCGTGATACCCGTGGTACTCGTGATACCCGTAAGTCAAGTCCCAGCACTTCATCAAACTTAAATAATGTCTGAGCCTTGGCAGAAGTTGGATAATCGCTCTTGACTAGTTCCCAAACAATGGCTAGAGCTTGGGGCATATTAAAATCGTCATTGACCGCATCCAAAAACTTTTGTTCATATTCTGCACAACCAACCTTCGGTTCATCCCAACTGCTCAATTCCTCCCGCAGCCGCGTCAGAGCCGTTTGCGCCCCCCCTAAGGCTTCCCATGTAAAATTCATCCGGGCTTTATAATGCGTCATAAAAGTCAGATAACGAAAACTCAGCGGCTCAAATCCCCGTTTATCCAAATCCGCAACCGTAAAAACATTCCCTTTGGACTTACTCATCTTCTCTCCATCAACTAACAAATATGCTCCATGCATCCAATAATGAACAAATTGTTTACCCGATGCTCCCTCGCTCTGTGCAATTTCATCTTCGTGATGGGGAAAAATTAAATCTTCGCCGCCCGTATGAATATCAATAGTTTGCCCAAGATATTTCATACTCATAGCACTGCATTCGATGTGCCAGCCGGGAAAACCCTCGCCCCACGGGCTGTCCCACTTCATCAATCTCCCCTTTTCCGCCTTTTTCCACAGAGCAAAATCTACGCTGTCTTTTTTGTCGGTCTCCGCCGACACTCTCACCGCCTCAAGTAATTTATCCATCTTGTCAAGAGTATTACCGGACAGTCTGCCGTATTTTTTAAATTTTGAAACATCAAAATATACCGCCGCGTCCGCTTCATAAGCAAAGCCTTTTACTAAAAGAGTTTCAATCAACTCTATCATTTCTTTTATATGCTCAGTAGCCTTGGGATACGCAGTTGCCGGTAAAATATTTAATTTCCGCTCGTCCTCCCAAAAAAGTTCCGTGTATTTTTGGGCAATATCCAAAGGCGTCCTCCCCTCTTCAAGCGCCTCTGCAATAACCGGATCTATTTGTTCTTGGTGATGGCCATGACCGACGGTCCTCATGTGCCCAACATCGGTAATATTTTTGATGTGATTAGCAGTGAAGCCGTTGTACAAAAGAGTCCGGCGGAGAATGTCGGTCATAATATAACTTCGAAAATTGCCGATGTGAACTTCGCGATAAACCGTTGGTCCGCAAGTGTAAATGCCAACGCGGGAAGAATTAACAGGTACAAACTCCTCAATTCTTCTGGTTAATGTATTATATAAATTTAACATTTCATCCACTTACTCCTCTAAACGACTCCGCTTTTGTCCGTTCCCGCTGAACCGCCAGGGGCGGCGGTTTTTTCTTTTCTTTTTGTTCCAATTCCCAACGCTCTTCTTTTTTCTCTCTTTCCACTTTTTCGGCCGGGCGCTCCTCTTCTTTTTGTTTGGGAGGATTTGTAAGTCTTTGATAATACTCGCCATGCAGTCTTTGCCTTAATGCTTCCAGACTTTGCTGGTCTTTTAATTCTTTTTGTTGTTTATCAGTCTCCGTCACCGGAGGCGCTTGACCATAAAGATGCGCTACCACATCCGCTGTTGACTGATCCGCTGTTTTCGAAGCGGAGTGAGCCTCAGCTGGTTTACCCGAAGTTGAAGACGGGGCATCTGAAGGTGTTTTTGTCTGAGCGGTCGTTTTTTGTCCTTGCCCTTGTCCTTGTTTACCAGCTTGCCCTTGCTTACCGGTTATCTGCGATATGGCAATTTTCTTTGCCTGACCGGCTTCCTCGGCAACCATCTCCAATGCTTCTCCAAAAAATCCTGATTTACCAACCATACAGCTATAATACTACAAATACTACCAATACTACAAATATTTCAATATAAAAATACGAAGAACATGCAGAATTTTATAATAAATGTTGCGGTGAGGCTAGACTTCTGCGAGCCCTGCACTTGCCGCGTCCGCAACTGCAGGACACGAGCAAAGACTAGCCGAGCAAAAGCAACATCCACTTTTTTATATCAATATTCCTAAATTTTCTTTTACTTCGTCACTCATTTTATCAGGTTCCCAAGCCGGCTCCCACACCAAATTTACCCTAACTTCCCTAACTTCCTCAATGTTTTTCACCGCCGCCGGCACCCATTCTTCAAAAACCATACTCAAAGGACAGCCGGGGGTAGTCAAGGTCATAGTAATAACAACCTTACCCGTTTTTTCACTAATGTCAACATCATAAATCAGCCCCAAATCCACAATATTAACATTCAGCTCCGGATCAATAACTTTCCTCAACTCCCCCAACACCTGCTCCTTTGAAATCATAATAATGATAATCTAATTATAGTTTATTTAATTCCTCCATTCAAAATACCGCTCTAATGATTTAAATCATTAGAGCAGATTACCAAGAAGTCCGTTTCCTCTTGTTTTTCTCCAGCTCTTGTTTAAGATATCTATACGTTCCTCCACCTTTTGTGCTGGCTGCCGGAATAGATAGCAATTTTGTTGCCGCGTCTTCTAAGAAATGTTTAATAGATTCTTCCCGTAAAATCTTGGCTATAAGTTTTTTATATCCTTCGCTTCCATACAATCTTGCAATATTTACCGATGCGATGGTTGTGGCGCTCACTCGTATAATTCTTTGAATCGTTCGATAGTCGTAGCCTTTCTCAAGTAAAAAAGCTATCGTAAGACGTTTTGCCAACATAATCTTTTCTGTGGGAGTAAGAAAGTCTGTGATAAACTGATCTGCTTCCTCTCTATTTTTAATCGCCACAAAACTTTTGAGAAAAATCTCAAAAATTCTATCGGCAACTTCTTTTGAAATAGGATATTTAGAAACTTGCGTCATACTATTGCTTTAATGATTTAAATCATTAAAGCATAATTTAAATAATGGTGTCAAGCGTAAATAATTTGCTTTCCCACCGCCATACTGCTAACCCTGCTACAAAAGACTTAATACTCTCTTCTTCCCTCCATGGCCCGCTGGAGGGTCAGTTCGTCGGCGTATTCTAAATCCGCCCCCGTCGGCAATCCCCGCCCAATTCTCGTAACTTTTAACTTTTCACTTTGAACTTTTAACTGCTTGGCGATGTACATCGCCGTCGCCTCTCCTTCCATGGTGGGATTAGTCGCCAGAATTATTTCTTTTACCTCGCCGAAGCCCTGAGCGAAGCCGAAGGGGCGAAGGCGGGCGAGTAGTTGTTTGATAAAAATTTCATCAGGGCCAATATTATTTAGAGGATCAATTTTGCCATGCAATACGTGATAAAGCCCTTTATATTTTCCGCCTTTCTCCAGTGCCAAGACATCCAGCGGCTGTTCCACCACGCAAATAGTTGAAGTGTCGCGCTGTGAGTCGGAACAGATATCGCATGGATCATTCTCCCCCACCAAAAAACAAGTGGAACAGGTCACCGTTTCTTTTTTTAAATTCTGTACCGCAGAAGCAAACATATCCAGCTCTCCCTGCGGCACATGAAGCAGATAAAAGGTCAGCCGCTGGGCGGTTTTGGGCCCAATGCCGGGCAGGCGTTCAAAGGCCTCGATAAGATTTTGAATTGCTTTGGGAATCCTCATAAATTTTCCGCGATTATTTCCGCTACCGATAACACTTCCAGCTTATCAAACATTTTTTCTTTAGTAACATCAATCGTGTCTGTCACATACACTTTTTCCAAAGGCGCTTGTTCCAGCATCTTTTTGGCATCGGCGGAAAAAACTGCATGGGTGGCGAAAACAAAAATTCGCTCAACTCCCCTCTCCCGCAAAGCCCCAACAGCCGAAACAACAGTACCGCCGCTGGCAATCATATCGTCAATAATAACTACCGTCTTGGCAAGCTGTCCTTGAATTTCCGAAACAGTGATCTGTCCCGTTGCCAAATCGCGGTTTTTGACAATCGTGGCGTAGGGCATGCCGTTTAACCCCTCCGATAAAATTTTAATCCGCCGAATCCCCCCCATGTCGGGAGAAATAAGAACTAAATCCCCCTGCCCAACCTCCCTAATTTCTCTAATTTTCTGCGCAAACAACGATAGGGCGGACAGATGAACAACGGGAATTTTGAATACTTCCAAAGCCCTAATTGTGTGCAGATCAAAAGTAATAACTTTGTCAACTCCCGCTATTTCAAGCGTTTTGACAATTACCGAAAACGACACCGCCTCCCCCTCCCGAAATATATGATCCTGCCTCTGATATCCAAGATAGGGAATAATGGCGGTGACAGACTTGGCCCCGCTTCGCTTAAGAGCGTCAACAATAAAAAAAAGCTCCATATAATTTGCGTCAACTGGAGGAGCTGTCGGCTGAACCACTACGCAGTCTTCATCTAAAACGCTCTCCAAAACCCGCGCCCTTTTCTCGCCATCGGGGAAAATATGTATTTCCAACTCAGAAATGGATAAACTTAAACTGTAAGCAATCTTTTCCGTAAGTGGTTTATTGGCGCTTCCTGCAAAAATCTTCACCAGTTTATTTTACCAGATTTTTAGTCGCTTAGCTCCGAAGGTTTGATGATCAGATCTTGACTCATCGATGTTCCGCTTTCTATATGACCAATGGCAGACGCCAAAAGCGGCGCCACCGATGACACCGTAGTTTTAGGATGCTTAACCACTTCCTCTCTAAGTGTAACCGTATCGGTCACAATCACCTCGTCAATAGCCGACTTGTCAACTTTGTCAAGGGCCGAACCGGAAAAAATGCCATGAGTTATGGCCGCCCGCACACTTCTAGCTCCCCGGCTTTTGATAAAATCCGCCGCAGATAAAAGCGTTCCGCCAGTATCAAGCATATCGTCTGTCAATAGAACATTCTTACCCTCCACATCTCCAATCATCGACAGAGCTTTCGCGGTATTATTGACATTTAAATCCCTCTCTTTATAAACAATGGCTATGCCTTCGGCTCCCAAAAGCCTCGCGTAGCCGGTAGCCCGCACCACTCCTCCCTTATCAGGCGACGCCACCACTAAATTTGACAATTTACGCTTTTTGACGGCAGGTATCAAAGAGTAACTGGCATAGATGTTATCCCAGGGAATTTTCACAAACCCTTCCTGCTGTTCGGAGTGAATATCAATTGTTAAAATTCTATTGGCTCCGGCATTTTCTATCATTGAAGCTATAAGCGCAGCGCTGATGGGAACTCTGGACATCTCTTTTCTATCCTGTCTTGAGTAGCCAAAATACGGAATAATGGCGATAATCTCGCTGGCCGAGCCTCTTTTGGCCGCATCAATCATAAGCAAAAGCTCCATAATGGCATCGTTTGGACGGGGGGCGGTGGGCTGGATTATGTAAACGTGGCGGCGGCGCATGTTGTCTTTGATGCGTATTCTGATTTCGCCGTCTGAAAAAACGCTGATCGGCTCGCAGACTTCTTTTTTGAGGATTTTACCAATCGCATGGGCCAGTTTAGGATTGCTCCTCCCGGTCATCAAAAGAAAGTTATTGGAATCTGAAGCCTTCATAAACTTAACAACCATTGTATCAGCAAAAGTACGCAGAATCAACAACTTAATCTAATTCCCCGATAAACTGCGCCGCAGGACTGTCAGAAATCGGCTTGACAAGAATCGTCAGATAATCTTTAAAAGTTACGGCAGGTTTTCTTTCTTGACGATTCCAAGCTCTAATTAGCGCCGACCTAACCTCATCTCTGCTTAAAACAAGATTGTTTCTACTTGGTATAAATGAAGCTTCAATAATCTCACTAAGTAAACTCCCAAAATCACCGTAGTCATCGGGCGGCGATACCAGATAAACCTGCCGGGCAGATTTGTCATTTTGAAACTCAATAGGTTTCAAAATTGCCACTCTTCTAGCAGATTTTGCCCTCAATTCGTAAGGCGGTGTTAATTTTCTTCGCATATCATCAAAAAACCACCTCAGGCTATCTGCTGTCACTCCACTAAGATAGTATGAATCTATCAGACTAGCAAACCTTTCCCAATCTTCTTCTTTTCTTTCCGTAAATCTTAACTTGTTAAAAATATCATCTAAGACGTCTCCTCGGGGAATTGCTTCTATAAGGGTGTTTCTGTCTTTCTGTGACTGTAAAATGTTTCTCTTTGCCAATTCTCTTGCCAACTCCTCCACCATAGTAGCTGACACATCAATACCATCTTTTAGAATCTGGCGATTCCTCTCTTTTTGTGCTCTGTCCATGCTTTGGGGAAGACGATCTTTAAGAAACGCGTATTGCCGTGGAATCGCTCCCAACGTAACTTCACCGGCTGATATTTGACCCGCAAGCTGATCAATGCTTTTTGCCGAAAACCCGGCAGGCTCTACTCCGTTTTCCCTCTGTCTCCAATCGGGAAACAAACCTGGGAAAGAGTGAAGTAGAAAATCGCGGCATCCCTCCGCCTCTTGCCAATTACCATCTTTCACCAATTCAACGATCGGATTAAAAAAACGATCAAATTCCGATTCTTTTTCTAAACCATCTTTGTGAATAAATATCAAATCAAGAAGAAGCTGCTGCCGATCTTGCGTAAACTGTCCCTTTTCTGCAATCTCGCCAAGGGTCGCAGAACATTCTTTAATAAATGCTTGATGTTGACGCACACGAAACAAGCGTTGATTGAGAAAGTTTCGGATGCCTTCATAGTCTGTTAAACCATTTACAGCCACCGCATTTTCTGAAGTGCTTATAAACCTTTGACCTTCCTCCCTTGCAATGTTAGTTGCGGCTTGACCGGCAGAGGCAACAGCCATAAATTGCAATACCGGCGACTCTTTGGAAAAATCACCCGCTTTCTGTATATGCGCAAGTCTTCTATTCCACGGATATCGTTTATTAAAAGGAGAAAGATCTGATCTCGTTGCGTTAACTGAAACCAAAGGTTCAAGATACTCCCAAACCCCAAGCTTTCGGTTTACACCTTGAATTACTTGTCCTATTAATGGAACTTCTAAATATCTATGATCTACTGCTCCAATAATTACTGTACTACCAACAACCTTAAATCCGCTTAGAGGAAGACTAGGTTCGCCTGTCATTGCAGCTTCTGCCGCTCTTTCAATATCTTCCGCCAAATCTGGATACTGATTGACAAGAACTACCTGATAATGCTCTAATAATCGTCTTTGTAATCCTACACAATATTCAATAGCCCTTTCTCCGAAGTGAACTTTGAAGGGGTTTGTGGTAGCTTGTTCGCTAGTTGCAACCATACAACCTATAGTATATCACATTTTAATCTACTAGTCAACTTTTTTATTGTTGAGACCCTCCCCCCAGCAGGCCCTGCAACCCGCCGCTCATTTGGGACAGTTTGCGGGCGGCCACCTCCTGTGACTTTTTCACCGCTTCATTTATCGCCTCTTTAATATCATTATCCGATTTGCCATTGCTCTCAAGTTCTCTAATTTTTTGATCGCCGCTTATTACCACTCTGACGCCGTTTTTCTCCACAGAAATTTCCTCGGCCTGAAGCTGTTTCTGAATTTCCATGGCCTGATCGCGCATCTTTTTAATATCTCCCAACTGCTTAAAAGGATTAATCATAAAATCACCACCTTTTACCCGCCGCTCAAACGCTCTTCAAGACGTGTACGAATAGTACTGAAAAGTCTTGAAGTAAGTTTAGGCGGGCGCCTTCATTATTATTTTAACGATAACAGAATTGCCTGTCAATTCGCTCCCCGCCTTTTCAATAAGTTCTCTAGTTTTTGCTTCCTCCAATCTCTCTTTATGAAATTTATAATTTGTTTCAATCACCATCTTTTCTCCATCATACTCTAAAATTTGGCACCCGCGCAATAGGCCGGCCACCGAATGATTATAAGGCTTCACTTTTTCGATAAGTTGTTCAAGAAGAGAGCGAGGGGTGGCAGGGGTGGAAGGGCTCCCGATCCTTCGACTTTGCTCAGGATAAACAGCACTGGCTTGCCCCGAGCTTTGCCGAGGGGCGGGAAAGGAACCCGCGACAGGACCCCGAGCACCGACCTCCATTCCCCACTCAATAATCGCCATCTCCAACGGCAATTGACTAATAACCGCATACTTCAATTCCAAGCTCGCCCTGGTTAATAATTCCATCAATTTTTTAATATCTTCAATTTCCAATCCGTCAACTGACGGATTATTTGCTACCTCCCCCTCTTTTTCCACACCAACCTTAAATAATAATACCGCGTGCAGTTTTGAAATAAGCTGCGAAATAAAATATTTCATCTCTGTCCCTTCTTCCACTATTTGAGAAACCAGTTTTAACGCTTCTTTGGTATTCTTCTCCGCCATTAAATTCAACATCTGCAAAACTTCACTCTTGATGCTTGATATTTTGTACTTAGTCTCAACTAATTCTTTGGTGATTTTCTTTTTGCCGAAAATAGAAGAAAGCTCCTCCAAAATCTTCGCCCCATCCCGAAAACTGCCGTCGGAAAGCCCGGCAACAAGACCTAAAGCTTGTTTATCAATATTCATCTTTTCATTTTTTGCCACTCGCATAAATGACCGAATCAGCTCGTCCGTGGCGGCCGGCTTAAACGATATATGAAAACAGCGGGAAACAATTGTCAGGGGAACCTTTTGCCATTCCGTGGTGCAAAGAATAAAGAGAGCGTGGCTTGGTGGCTCCTCCAGAGTTTTAAGCAAAGCGTTAAAAGCCTCAGTTGTCAGCATGTGCACCTCGTCAATAATGTAAACTTTTTTGTTGGCGGAAGCAGGCGCCAGTCTAATTTTGTCTCTTAAATCCCGTATTTCGTCAATGCCGCGATTACTGGCGGCGTCAATTTCCAGAATATCAAGATTTGTCCCGTTAGTTATAGAAATGCACTGCCCGCATTTATTACACGGCTCAATACTGTTAAAGTTTTGAGTTTTGAGTTGTAGTTTTGACTTTTGAGTTTTGACTTTTGAGTTTTTTTCGCAATTAACTATCTTCGCCACTATTCGAGCCGCCGATGTTTTGCCCAGACCTTTTGGTCCGGTAAATAAAAAGGCGTGCGGAATGTTTTTGGAAGATAAAACAGAAGTGAGTCTCTCTCTGACCACACTGCTGTCAAGTTCCGATAATTTCTGCGGTCTGTATTTTCGATAAAAAACCATGGTCGCTTCACTCCAATTTCTAATATCTAATTTCTAATTTCTAATTACTAAAAGTTTTGAGTTTTTAGTTTTGAGTTTTGAGTTTTATTCATGGTGTACTCCCAATAAATGAAACAGTCCATGTTTGATTAGTTCATCCACTTTATCATCCACAAACATTTCCTGCTCGGATGCCTCTTTGATAACCTGAGGATAGGAAATAACTATATCTCCCAACTGCAGAACATCGGACGGCGAAGCCATCGCCTCTCCCTCGGAGAGAGAAAAAGACAAAACATTGCTTGTTTGATCTTTATCGCGATACTTTTTGTTAAGCTCCCTCATCTTCCGGTCTCCGACGATGGCCACCGACACTTCGACCGGCCCTGTCACCTGCTGATCCAGCAAAATAGCCGAGATGCTATTTTTTATTCTTTTTCTATTTACTTTATATCGGCTCTCAACAAATATGACAACGGAAATATTTTCTTTTACTGCCATGATAGTCTCTTTTTTGCTCGTCTTGCGTCTTCCTGCTTTTGCTTTCTGGCAAGCGAGGGTTTAAGGTAAAACTCGCGTCTTTTTGCCTCCTGCAAAATACCCTCCGACAGCACTTTTCTGGAGAATTTTCTGATCAGAGCGTCATCTGTATCTCCCTGCATTTTCTTCACAAAAACCATATTAACACCCCCTTTAGAAACAGTTAATGAGTATTACGAATTTACTGTTTCTTAAGCCCGTCTAAATTCGCTCTTCGAGCCGTCCCCGCCGTGGCGGGGTGAAAAGGCGAGAAGTAAGAATAGGCGGGCATACTTAAGCCTTTAATCTATTTTACCCCAAATCAGCTCTTTTGTCTACATTTTATCGCTGCGAGATACGGGGCCTAAAATGTGAATATGCAGATGGTCTATCAGCTGAGCCCCTCCGCCGTTAACGCTTAGCCGATAACCCTTTTTATCAAGTCCTGTTTGTTTGATAAGTTTTTGAATAACTGTTTTAAGTTCTACCCAAAGCTCGCTGTCGTTGGTAAAATCGATGAAATCTTTGAAGTGCTTTTTGGGCATGATCAAAAGATGGATGGGACGCAGGGGATAAATATCGGGAAAAGCCATTACATTATCGGATTCATAAGTAAAGTCTTTTGGCTCTTCATGTTTGGCAATTTTGCAAAAAATACAATCCATAAATAATTCAAAACTTAAAATTCAAAATTCAAAACTACAACTCAAAAATCAAAAGTTTAATCATAAAGTTTTTACTTTTAACTTGTAATTTTTACTTTTAACTTTTGACTTTTAAATTTTTTTTAGTACTTCTATTATCTCTTTCAGACTCAACTTCGTCGGGCGCATTTTCGGATTTTTCACCGTGCCGTTTAAGAGCATTTTTTTGGATACGTGCAAAAACCAGGTGGCCGCTGAGTCCATTTTTTTAACCTTTTCAAAGACGAGTGTTAAATCAATACCGCTATCTGGTCTGGCTTTAATTCTCACATATCCTTTCCTTGGATCTTTTCTTACTGTCAGCGCGTATCCCATCTTTTGGGCAAGTTTCAGCACTTCGTCATTAATGGTCTCAAGTCCGATTCCCTTTCCGCGCTTCGTCGAAAACCGGATGCCGTTCTCTGCAATTTCTTTTTCCGCCCAAATTCTATTTTCAAAATTATGAAGCAGAGCGTCCAGCATCTCTATGCCAAAATCAACATAAAAATTGTCCTGATTCGGTTTCTGAAGTTTCAATCCGTCCAAAACGCCCAGCAGGGAAAACTCGTGATAGTCGGCAGCGGCTTGCGGCCACAGCGCTTCCTTAAAATGATCAACATCAACTACCACCCGTACTATTCTTCTCAGGGCTTTCATTTTATCTTTGTTAATTGTTAATTGTTGATTGTTGATGGTTCGCTCGACAAAATCGAGCGTCAAACTCGCCGCGCTAACCGCGTCCGACGCGGTCTGGTGGTGATCAAGCGGCCCCAGTCCCGTATCTACATGAATAACTTCATCCTCGCCGATCTTCTCAACGACGTCATTCAACTTTGAACTTTGAACTTTGAACTTTGAACTTGTTAACCGCTCCCCTGCCGGCACAAACTTTACTTCCGCTTCTTCCCATCCCGCCAAAAATTTTTTTATCAGCCAAATTGAGGTAATCCCGTCCCAATCCGGAGAGTCGTGTGTGACAATAATCTTCATGGTTTGATAAAACTCACCATAAGTATACTTTTTCTTATCCGCCAATGCAATAGAAACTTCATTGATTCTGTACCGAATGGTACAGGGCTTGACAAACGGACTTAAAAAACTCTATTATGTAATTACTGCCTATGGATCCAAAAATACCGCAAAGCTTAAATCCCAAACTGAAAGAAGTCTATGAACGGGTGATGGGTACTCCGACGCAAACGCCGTCTCCGGTTTCATCCCCTCCAACTCCGGTATCGATACCCACTACCATGCCCTCTGCCGTCAAGTCTGCCGGATTTGTGGCCGCCCCGCAAGCAGAACCAAAAAAGAAAACTTCTCCCTTACTCTTTATTTTTTTTGGACTGATATTCTTCATGGGCTACGCCGTTTTTTGGATAAAATTTTTTAAGCTCTCCCTTTCCTTTTTACCTTTCTAAAAAACAAATCTTATGGCTTTAATCATTGGTCATTCTTTGGCAGGTCTTACTATTCGTAAGTTATCCGCAAACAAAAAAACCAAAATTAACTTTTTGCTGGCTATTATTCTCTCTCTTTTACCGGATGCTGATTACCTGTTTGGTTTGTTTTTTGCTAGCGGCAATATGCTGGCTTTCCATCGCTCGCCCCTCACCCACTCGCCCTTTTTTGCTCTTTTTGTGGGGTTTTGTTTTTGGCTGTGGGGAAAACTGCGAGGCAAACCTTATAAAAACTTTTATCTTATCTCTGTGGTACTAATTGTCTTATCTC
This sequence comes from uncultured Gammaproteobacteria bacterium, assembly GCA_964635045.1. Lineage (GTDB taxonomy): Bacteria > Patescibacteriota > Microgenomatia > Levybacterales > UBA12049 > CAZWMJ01. The sequence goes on along the minus strand of CAZWMJ010000006.1, from coordinate 4,342 downwards.
ATCTGGTGCTGGATTATTTAGTTCGTTTCATTCCCTATAGCTTTAATATCAAGGTCGGCACCAATGGCTTATTTGACTTTCTTTTTGCCCATGTCATAAGCGCTGAAGGACTTTATAACAACTTTATCGACCTCATCTTCTACGGCGCGATTTATGTTTTAGTGGTCAAGTTTGTGCTGAAGAAAAAATTACTCTGATTTTGGAAAAAGTTAAATTTACAATGGTTCGGGGAAAATTTTATCTTGAAGTAGAAAGCCCAACCACGCCAAAAATTCCATTAATGCTCGCTTTTAATCGTGTTTCATTTCTATCCCCACGAAAATTTTCAAAAAAGCCAAAAAGCATGTGTATTTTGGTAGGATTTTGAGCAATAAGTAAATCGTAATTACCTACAACATTTAATAATTTACCAACCAGCCCTGCGTGCACTTGACGGAGATTAGGTATTTCATCTATGCGATTACCAACGATATTAGCCCCAATACTCTGAAACTGTTCTTCACTCATATAAATGCCATTAGTATGCAAAGATTTATTTAATTGATAGGCTAAATAGAAAGCCCGTAACGCCCTGGCAAAATGAAGAATTTCAGGTTCATTAAGAGTCAACGACCCCAACTCATGCTCTGGCTGTGGTTGAACGCCATCGGTGCTCGGATGCTCCGCTGTGGTTAGTCCTATTATCGCCCCTGGTGACTTTCTTTTTCTCACGGGTTTAACCGCTGTTAATCCTCCTTCAAGAACTGCTCTTCTTGCTTTTTCTTTTCCAATTTTTGTTCGCCTGGGATCTGGCAATCCTATACTAAAAACTATCCTTTCTACCTCCCCCCAGCCACCTTTGCGAGTCCGTCCTCCACTTAAATGTTCTCCGTTGACTGATATTTTAGCAAGCATATTCCTAACAGTTTGCCCAGTACATTCTAATATTTCTGCTACAGTCTTAATTATATGAAAACTTTCTTCTGGATGTTTATTACGATACTCCTCAAGTCTTCGTCCAATCTCTCTCGTTTGACTATCATCCTCTTCACTTCCATCAAAAATTATTCCAGTTTCAGCGAATTGAGTGCCATTGGTACTCGGATGTGCCTCCATTAAAACTGCCGAAGGCGCTAAAACAACTCCTGTCTCCTGCGTTTGTTGTCCATCTGCACCCTGCCGCTCTTTTAGCTTTGGTTTTTTTGGCTCTCCAACGGCTAAGGCAATCGCAAGTACTGCTTCTGGCGGTACTCCAGCTTGACGATTTATATCAGACAAGCGGTCGGCAATTCCCTCCCTCCGCAAAACTTCTTCAGTAGCTATTGCCACGGTCGCACTTTCATTAAAGCTACCAACCCTACGACCAGCTACTTGTGCAATGTGATGAAGTAAAAGAGGCGTACCTTGCGGAGTGTTAGCAAGGAGGTCCTGAAATCTCCCTCTAATTCGAGCTTCTTCATCTGGTAAAAGACGTTTTCCGGGACGAGTTTCTGCTGTTGCTACCATATTTTTGGCAATTTAATTCTTTTATTTTACACCCCGCAAGCCAAAAATCAATGGGGAGATTGACAAGATTTACTGTTCTATGCTAGGCTAAAATATATATGATGGAAGGAGAAAGTGGAATAAGGCAAAAGACCCAGCGCCCTCTTCCAGGAAATGGCAATTCAAATGGCGCTGATTTAAGAATTGCGATGGCAGCGTCTCTTCATTCAAGAAGAGTACTTGGTTTAAAACCGGATCAATCCGTTGCCACGCTGAGAGGGATCCGTGGACTTAATCAAAGAATCAATCCTCCCCCAACCGCCCCACTGCCTCCGAAAGGGAAATAACCTCCGTTTTATCGCTGTCGCGGCGCTTCCACTCGACTTTTCCTTCACCAGTCTTCGCGCTGACTACCAACCGAACCGGAATTCCGATTAAATCCGCGTCGGCAAATTTTTCGCCAGCACTCACATCCTCCCGATCATCCCACAACACCTCAATTCCCGCTTTTGTCAACTGTTCGTAAGTTTTTTCTGCCCACGGCTCCGCCCCTGGATCTTCAATATGAACTAAATGAACGGCAAAAGGAGCAACAGACGCCGGCCAAATAATGCCCCGCTCATCATGATGAACTTCGACCACCGCCCCCATCAACCGACTAATGCCAATGCCATAGCAACCCATAATTACCAACCGCTCTTTACCATCTTTATCTTTATAAGTTAAACCGAACGCCTCGGAAAACTTGGTCTTAAGGGGGAAAATATTACCCACCTCAATTGTTTTTCCTTCTTTAATTTCCGCCTTGCCGCACTTTGGACATTTATCGCCGGCTTTAACTTGGGCAATCTCCCGATTTTGCGAAAATTGACATTCAGAGCAATAGAAAATTGTATCCTCTCCGCTGGAAGTTAGAACCTGATATTCATGGGAAAATTTGCTAAATGTCCCGCCGCTAGCCTCGGTTTCAATCGCCGATAATCCTAAACGTTCAAACACTTTTTTGTAAGCTTTTTTCATTACCTCGTAATATTTCTTAAAATCTTCTTCATCGCTGTGGAACGAGTATAAGTCCTTCATCAAAAACTCCCGCCCCCGCAGTAATCCGGCCTTGGTTCGCGGCTCGTCCCGAAATTTATTTTGAATTTGATAAAGATAAAGCGGCAGATCCTGATAGGAGCTGACAAAATGTTTAACTATTGGAACCAAAACTTCCTCGTGGGTGGGGCCAAGAGCATATTGAGTTTTATATTGGCTATCAACCTTAAACAGCACATCAAGACTGCTCCAGCGGCCGGTTTTCTGCCAGTTTTCCTTGTTTTGTAAAGCGCTTAATAATAACTCCTGTCCGCCCGCTTTGTTCATTTCATCGCGGACAATGTCGGCAATTTTATTAAGAACAGCAAGTCCAATAGGCAAATAGTTATAAACCCCGGCCATTTCTTTTTTGACAAAACCGGCCTTTATCAAAAGCCTAGCATTAACCGCCACCTCATCGCGAGGAACATTTTTAATCGTCTTTCCAAATAATTTTGAATATTTCATAGTTTAGAATAGTTGTGAGCCAAGCGGCGCCTGGCTATCGGGCGCAACCAAAATACACTTTCCCTCTTCATCCGAAACTCCCAGAGTTAAGAATTCCGAGAAAAATGGACCGATCTTTTTTGGCGGCATATTGACTAACCCCAAAACTTGTTTCCCCTCCAGCTGTTCTTTACTATAACGATGGGTTGCACCAACTGCCGAATGTTTAATACCTATATCTTGTCCAAAATCAACAGTAATTTTATAAAGTGGTTTTTTCGCTTCCGGAAAATCCTCCACTTTAACCACTCGCCCAACGCGGATATCAATCTTGTTGAAGTCCTCAAAACTAATCTGCGGCTTAATCATAAATTTAGTATAACACCTCCCTTTATTAACGGCAACAAAACCTATTGCATGGCCGGCATCAAATCTTTAGGATCTTTCAATACAGGTATCAGATTACTTTCTTCACCAATTTTATATTTCTTTGCCAGCTCATATGTCAACCTAAGCGCGGAATAATCCTCTATGGCAATGCCCACAGAATCAAATAAGGTGATTTCTTGATCGTTCTTGCGCCCCGTTTTTGAACCATTGACTAATTCATACAACTGCGCATACACCAATTTTTTGGCTTTTTCTTTGCTCAAGCGTTGAATTTCTCCTTCAATGAACGCCTGATCGAAATACTCTACAACTATACGACATCTTGACAAAATACTTAATTCCAGCTCGGTTTTACCGATGGTATCTCCGCCAAGCGCGTTAATGTGTACTCCCTCCTTCACCCATTCATTTTTAATTACATCAACATGAGCTTTACAGGCAGTGCAAACGGTAATGATGTCTGCCCCTGCAATAGCTTCTTGAGCATTTACGCATCTCACCAGTTTAAACTTGTTATTTCTCATGTTCTTTTCAAATTTATCCATTGCACGAGAATCAATATCAAAGTATCTAATTTCTTTAATATCACGGGCTAATTGTAAAGCCAACACTTGAAACTCGCTTTGAGCGCCGGTGCCAATAAGCGTTAGCACATGGGCATTTTTTCTCGCCATTAAATCCGTAGCCAGCGCCGAAGTGGCAGCAGTGCGAAGAGCTGTCAGTATAGTCATTTCCGAAAACATCAAAGGATAACCTGTATCAATTCGTGAAAGCTGACCAGTTGCCACAATTGTCTGTTTTCCAACTAAAGGATTTTTGGGATGGCAATTCACATACTTAAAAGTGTAATATTTTTTATTATCACAAATAGGCATGAGTTCCAACACGCCGCCGGGAATATGCATAGACGGACGGGGCATTTTGGTAAATGAATGCCATTTTTTGAAGTCCCGCTTAAGAGCTT
>CAZWMJ010000005.1:0-52553 GCA_964635045.1 uncultured Gammaproteobacteria bacterium | reverse complement strand
TGACTAAGCCGATAAAAAAGGCGATAAGAAAGGTTAAGATAATTCCGAGTTTCCCAACCATCCGGTTATCCAGAGTTAAGGGTTTACCAATGAGACTTTCGGGAATGGCCACCATCCAGGGTATTTTCGAACGGATGGCAAAAGATAAATTCGTAAGAAGAAAAATTGCGGCAATAGTTCCTGTTACGGTTCCTACAATGATTTTAGTGCTGAGGGATTTGATAAAAACTTCGGTAAGTCCTACTTCCTGATACCACCACCAGTCAGTAATTAAGGAAACAATGCTTGAGAAGAAAATAAAGGTGACAAAGGCTAGACCTGAGAATGTCCAGGAAAAAAATTTAGTAACGTTCACGTATGTTTAGTATAGCAGAGTTTAGCATCATTGCAACCGCATTTGTTATTTACAGATGGCTTAAAATCTGCCATGATAATTTTTGAGCAATATTCTATTATAGAATGAATTATGGCAGAAAATAAGATTAGAAAACTTGGAAAAAGAAAAAAACACAGCATCGAAGCTTTAAGATATGAATAGGCAAAGCTTTTCTTCGAAAAAAAATATATTTGTTGGGCTAGCGTTGGTGGTATTTATAGGTGTACTTATGGGACTGTATTTTTATCAGAGCAAACAACCGGAATTTAAGGAGGTAACTAAGAAAGTTGATCGGGCTCAATCTGTTCAAGAGGGGCAAGAGGACAGAGAAATAATCGCCGAAAACCTCAATATCCCCTGGGAAATAGTTTTTCTGCCGGATGGTGAAATTTTAATTACCGAAAGGCCTGGAACACTGCTTTTAATCAAAAATAAACAGAAAATTATAATTCAAGAAGTAAAACATATTGGAGAGGGTGGACTTTTAGGTGTCGCCGTCCACCCTGATTTTGAAAACAACAAGCATGTTTATCTTTATTACACTTATTCAAGCAATAGAGACGATACGCTAAACAGGGTAGTAAGGTTTAAATTTGAAAATAATAAGTTAGCAAATGAACAGGTAATTATTGATGAAATTCCCGGAGCAATTAATCACAACGGAGGCAGAATAAAATTTGGGCCGGATGAATATTTATACATTACAACCGGGGATGCTCAAAATCCGTCTTTAGCTCAAGACATAAATTCACCAGCCGGGAAAATTTTAAGAGTTACGGATGAAGGGAAAGCGGTACCCGACAACCCTTTTGGTAATCTTATTTATTCTTATGGACATCGTAACCCGCAAGGACTTACATGGGATAATCAAGACAGGCTTTGGGCGACAGAACACGGGCCGCAAGCTCTTGATGAATTAAACCTTATTGAGAAAGGCAAAAATTACGGCTGGCCGGTGGTTCAGGGCGACCGAAAGCAAGAAGGAATGGTTAGCCCTATTATTCAATCAGGACCAAATGCTACTTGGGCGCCGGCCGGAGCCACTTTTTCTAATGGGAGTATTTTCTTCGGCGGACTTCGCGGTGAGGCGCTTTTTGAATATAAAATCGCCGATAAATCCTTAAAAAGACATTTTCAAGGACAATTTGGCCGCATTAGAGCAGTAGTTCTTGGTCCTGATAACTATTTGTATATCACTACCAGTAATACCGATGGCAGGGGAAATCCAAAAGAAAATGACGATAGGCTAATCAAAATTAATCCTGAGGTTTTTAGGTAATACTGATATGTTGAAAGCAAACCCAATTCTCATTGTTATTTTAAGCACTTTCGGCGTTTTAATTATTTTGACTGGTGTTTTCTTATCGAACCTATCATCTCAAAAGGACAAGACCCAAATAGAAGATAGCAATTTAGGAGGACTTCAAGAAGAGCTGCACCCCTTGTCAATTGAATATATGAGAAAGCAAGTATATCCGGGAAGCGAGATCACCATCGAACAAACACTTCTTCCTGGGAGTAATTATAATCAGTATATTGCCTCTTACAAATCCGATGGTCTTAAAATTTGTACTTTATTAACTGTTCCCATCGGCCAGAGGCCGACTTCGGGCTGGCCGGTGATTATTTTTAATCATGGCTATATTCAACCAGTACAATATCGAACAACTGAACGTTATACAGATTATGTTGATGCATTTGCCAGAAATGGCTATATAGTTTTTAAATCTGATTATCGCGGACATGGAAATTCCGAAGGCAAAGCAGAGGGAGGGTATGGTTCAAATGCCTATACAATTGACGTCTTGAACGCTTTAAGCTCCATCAAAAAATACCAGGATGCAGATCCTGAAAGAGTGGGCATGTGGGGACACTCAATGGGAGGAAGTATTACTTTGCGCTCAATGGTTATTTCAAAAGACATTAAAGTCGGCGTGATTTGGGCAGGGGTAGTTGGCTCATACCAGGATTTACTGGAAAACTGGAGGAGAAGAACGCCGCCCTCAAGCGCGCCGCCTTTTTGGGCAACTTCTTGGAGGCAAAACCTGATTGACCAATATGGTGAGCCTTCGAAAAATCCACAGTTTTGGAACTCAATTTCTGCCAATTCTTATGTCAAAGATATTTCCGGACTAATGCAACTTCATCATGCAAAAGACGATTCCCATGTCCCATTTATTTTTTCAGAGAAATTGAATACCCAACTTCAAGAGGCTAACAAACTTGTTGAACTCTATTCTTATGAAGGCGATGACCATAACTTAACTAATAGTTTTGATACTGCCATGAAACGCTCGATTGAGTTTTTTGATAAATATCTGAAAACTGATGAATATACCAAAAATTCCTAAAAAGACAGTATTATTCATACCACTGGTTGTTGTTTCAGTTTCTATTTTTGTCGCAATAGGAATAAATCTTAATTCTAAGAACGCTCCGGAAAACGTTATTCAAGATATCACCCTCCCTGTTTATCCTTCTCCTATTCCAAAAATAAGCCTAATTCAACCTTCTCAAAGTAAAATCTTGGCAAATGACTATCATATTTTTCAGACATTCAACAACTGCGGGCCTGCTTCACTGTCTATGGTTCTTTCATATTTTGGTATAAATGAAACTCAAGCTAAACTAGGGCAGGATTTGCGACCTTATCAAAATCCGATTGGCGACAACGATGATAAATCAGTAACCTTAGAGGAGATGGCAGACAAAGCTAGGGAATACGATCTTGTCTCGTACCATAGACCTAATGGAGATATCGAAAAAATTAAGCTTTTTATTACTTACGACATTCCGGTTATTGCCAGAACTTGGACTAAGGTTAATGAAGATATAGGCCACTACAGAGTAGTTAAAGGATACGATGATACTAATAGTCAAATCATCCAAGATGACTCTCTGCAAAATAAAAATCTCTGGTTTGACTATGACACTTTCAATACCATCTGGGAAAAATTTAACTTTGAATACCTTGTTTTGGTATCTCAAGAAAAGAAGAAAATAGCTGAAGCAATTTTAGGAGAGGACTTCAACATCAAGAAAGCTTGGCAAAAAGCAGCGCAGAATGCGCAGAGACAGCTGGTAGTAAATCCTGATGATATTTATTCACGCTTTAATCTATCTGTAGCTTTTTACAATACAGGGCAGTATCAACAATCTGTTGAGGAATTCGAAAAGGTAGAAGCTACCCTTCCCTTCAGAACTCTTTGGTATCAGATAGAACCAATTCAAGCATATTATCAGCTGGAAAATTATGACAGAGTGTTTCAGATAACTAATAAAGTTTTGAGCAGTTACAATAGAGCTTTTTCAGAGCTTTACATCTTGCGCGGAAGGATTTACCAAAAACAAGGAAATATTGAGGCTGCGCGGAATGAATTTGAAAAAGCTGTCTATTACAATAAGAATCTCAAAGAAGCACAGGCAGCATTAAATTTTATATGAACAGACTATTTTTAATCATTTCAAAGACAATGAAGTGGTGATTATAGTTTCCTTTCTATTATGGCTTGATAACCAAAGAAGCTGAAACAACAAGGAATATACCAACTGCATTAAGTATAAAAGATACTATAAGAAATTGATAGGTTTTCATTTTTGATATCCCTATAAGGCTTACCCCAATTTCGTCAGGAAACGGCGAAGCAATAATGATTGCCCCGATAACTGGTAAAGTCCAACTAAAGTATTTACTATGCAACATTTTTGTTACATGGCTACCACCTAATCCATTATAAATGGGTGTTACTTCAGCTATTAAGTTATCTTTAATAAATCGAAATATAGTGAAGTCTCCCACAACTGCACCGAGACCCGCAATAATTCCTATTTCTACCGGTGATAACCTTTCTGCAAGAACTAAAAGAACAACCGCTCCAGTTGCTACGGTAAATGTTGAAACAAATAATGTGCCGCCGAGAAACGCGCCGATATATCCGAGTTCTCCTAAATTTAGCAAAAAACTGTGAAAGCCCTCATAGCGAGAGAGAGAAAACGCAACTATCAATGAGAGAAAGAAAATACTAAGATTCTTGTATTTCCAAGATTGCCAATGGTTCATCAGTTAAAGTATATCAGAATTTAGATAACATTTAGGTCTCTTACCACCCAGCCGGAGCCAATCCTACAATCCTGCTTCAAAATCCGAAATGGTGAGCCGGACAGGATTCGAACCTGTGACCAAGAGCTTAAAAGGCTCCTGCTCTACCGCTGAGCTACCGGCCCTTCACTTCGTTCAGGGTAAACCCTTTTAAATTATACAGTGATTATTCCCACTTGACAAGATGAAAATAGCATTCTACACTAATTATAGATATGTGTATACCGCCTTCGTATCACCAATCTCGGCGGATGAAGGGAGGTGAGAAAGAAAGTGGTACCTGATATCGGTCAAAGCATAATAGTATCCCTCAATAGCGGTCTAGGCGCGGTGGCAGGTTTTGTCCCAAAGTTTTTGGCCGGAGTTATAATTCTTCTTGTAGGTATAATAGTCGCTTCCATACTCAAAGGCCTTGTTTTGGAACTTTTGAAAAGTTTGAAAATAGAGGCGTTTTTGCACAAATACGGGGTGCCGGAAGCCAAAGAAGAATTTGTTTGGTCAAACATATTGGCGGAAATAGTCAGGTGGTTTATCATCGTGCTATTTTTAATACCAACAGCAGACGTGTGGGGATTACCTCAAATCACAACGGTATTAAATACATTTTTAATTTACCTGCCAAACGTGTTTGTGGCGGCAATCATAGGTCTTGTCGGACTGGTTTTCTCACGGCTTTCTCATGACGTAATTTTGGCGTCAAGTCGAGGCATATCGTCTGAAACAGCTCAAACGGTAGCATCTGTTGCGCGTTGGGCTATAACGATATTTGTCTTTTTAGCCGTACTTAATCAGCTTGGCGTAGCCAGTGACCTGATCAGAATACTATTTACCGGATTTGTGGCCATGGTGGCAATAGCCGGAGGAATAGCATTCGGCTTGGGAGGACAGGGTTCGGCGAAAGAAGTGGTTGAGGCCTTAAAGAAAAAGCTGAAATAAATTAGATTTAGTTCTTGAATTTATTTCGGACACAGTGCCACATGGTGGTACTGTGTTATTTTAATCTATTTCACAATTTGCTATAATACTTGTTAGCAGGCCGCCAAGTCAAACTTGGCTGGCAAAGTCTGACTTTGCCGCGTTCGTCTAGTGGCCTAGGACGTCGGGTTTTCATCCCGAAAATCGCGGGTTCGACTCCCGCACGCGGTACAATTCAGTTGGAAAAATTTATTACTTCAACACTGTTATTTTTTACAATAGTTATAACTCCGGTATCTAAATCATCATATATATTGTTTCGTTTAAATTCCTTTCCTGTCAAAAAATGTTTAAATCCCGAGACAACCGCTCCGTGAGTGCAAATAACTATATCATGGTGATTACTTTTAAGAATCATCTTTAAAAAATCGGCTATGCGTTTTCTGAAGCGGTAAAAGGGTTCCGGAAGATATCTTGGGTGAAACTCGCCTAAGCGCTTATCTTTAGTAAATTTTGTTTTTGTAATACTGGATATAATATCCGCTGTTTGCTGGCAGCGAAGATATTCGGAAACATACCACGCGTCAATAGGACAGTTTTTAAGAAACTTGGCCATGCGCTTTATGGGTGGGACACCCTCTTTCAGAATTTGCGCGCTGATGATATCCTCCTTTGTGTAATGCTCTCCTTCTTTTTTGGTTTCGGCATGTCTAAACAGATAAAATGTCTTCATAAACTTTGGCGACTTTGCGGGCCGCATTTTCCCATGTCAGGTCAGATATGGCCCGGCGAAGATCGCCTGATATCTGACTTTTCCTGGTAAGAAGTTTCTCCATTTGTTGTGCCAGAGAAAGGGGATTATTGGAAGAGATAATCAAATCCTGATGTTTTTTATCAAAAACACCCGAAACGCCGGCGACATCGGTAGTAATGACGGGTTTGTCGCAGGCCATGGCCTCCAAAGCGGCCAAGCCAAATGATTCATAGTGTGAAGGCATCACCACCAACTCGGCGGCGTTATAATAAAATGGTAATTCTTTTTGGGGTTTTCTTCCCACAAATTTTACTTCCGTTGTAATATTTAAAAGCGCGCGCAGTTGTTCAAGCTTTATCAGCTCCCTTGACCAAAGACTGCGTTTTTGCGAAATATCTCCTCCTACAATCCACAGACAAAGGCGCATGTTCTTAAGTTTGGCGATAAGCATTTTCATGGCATACAAAAGTACATCGAGTCCTTTAATGGCTTCAATTCGACCGACAAACATAATTATTTTATGCTTTGGGAGGGCTTTGATATGTTTTTTGGCTCTGAGGCGGTCGATGGGCCGAAAAAGTTTAGTATCAACTCCGGGAGTAACAATGGTAATTTTTGAGGATGGCGCGCTATAAAGATGCGACAGATATTCTCCGCCGCTTTCACTTGAGCAGATAATTCTATCAGCCTGAGCAACCAGCATTAATTCCGCCTCAATCCGAAACTTATCTTCTTTCTCCATCTCGTCTCTGGCCACCAGATTTTTCATTAATGCCAGTGTGTGAAGAGTGATAATAATAGGTATTTTCTCCTTACGTTGTTTATTTATGTTAAGTCCGACCAGCCCGGATAGATAATAGTGACAATGGTAGATGTCATATTGAATGCCATTATCTTCAACAAACTTTGTAAAGCTGTCGATGAACTCAGGCAGATATTGCATTAAACTTTTTTTGGGAATAGGCTTTGTCGGTCCGCTTTCCAAATGAAAAAGCCGAAGATTTTCGCTCAACTTAACCTCTTTTGGCTGTTTTTCGTCCTGGCATCTGGTAAACATGTCCACCATAAAGCCTAGTTTGGCTAGTTCTTTGGATAACTGGAGGACATAAACATTTAGTCCTCCTGTTTCCTTACCCTCAACCGATGCCAGAGGACAGGAGTGATAGGAAATCATGGCAATTCTAATTGGCATTCAACTATTATATTACGACTATGGTAAATTCGCAAAGAAATTGGTAAAATAAAAATTCGGCATGGATAGCATCATCATAAAAGGAGCCAGAGAACACAATCTAAAAAATATCGATTTGGAGATTGCCAAAAATAAACTGACGGTTTTTACCGGACTGTCCGGCAGCGGCAAATCCAGCTTGGCTTTTGACACAATTTACGCGGAGGGGCAGAGGCGATACGTGGAAAGTTTGTCATCTTACGCCCGTCAATTCCTCGGCATTATGAAGAAACCCGATGTTGATCAAATCATCGGACTTTCTCCCGCCATTTCCATTGATCAGAAGGGAACATCGCATAATCCAAGAAGCACGGTGGGGACGGTTACCGAAATCTACGATTATTTGCGTCTGCTGTTTGCCCGAGTCGGCCATCCTCATTGTCCCAAATGTGGCCTTGAGATTTCCCGTCAGTCCAAGGAACAGATCACAGACGCCATTATTGCCAAGGCGAAGGAGACTAAATTATTGATACTTGCGCCTTTAGTTAAAGATAGAAAAGGAGAATATAGAGAGCTTTTTCTCGATTTAAAAAAACGGGGTTATAAAAAGGCGCGAATAGACGGAGAGATTTTTTTAATTGACGACAATTTCATTTTAATAAAAACCAATAAGCACACCATTGAATTGGTGGTTGACGCGTTAATTTTAACGAAAAAAACAGATCGGGAAAGAGTAAGCCGCGATGTGGAAATAGCTTTAAAATTCGGCAACGGAGAGATCATTGCTTCGATTATTCAGGATAAAGGATTTAATCTTCCGGAAAAACCCAGAAAGATGAAAGACGAACTTTTCTCGGAGAAATTCGCCTGTCCCAATTGCAATATCTCTCTATCTGAAATTGAGCCGCGACTGTTTTCCTTTAACACTCCCAACGGGGCGTGCTCAGCTTGCGGCGGGCTGGGAACAGTGTTAACCATTGACGAGGATTTGATTATTAACAACAATTTGTCAATTGCCGAGGGAGGAATTCTGCCGTTTGCCAATGTTTCTCAGCAGGATACCTGGTTTGCCAGAACATTTAAGATATTTTGCGAGAAAAATAATATCTCTCAATCAAAAAGATTGTCTCTGTTTTCCGAAGCAGAAAAAAAAGTGATACTTGAGGGAACCGCCGACAAAGAATATGAAGTTGCTGGAAATAACAGATGGGGCAGAGAAACTGTTATATTCGAACCTTTTCGGGGTATTGTGGAAGAGCTTCGTAAGCGCCACCGCGAAAACGATTCAATGTTTATTAAATCGCAAATTGAACGGTTTATGAGATATGAAGTCTGTACTACTTGCCAAGGTAGTCGGCTAAAAAAAGAAGCGTTATCCGTGACAATAAATGGCAAATCTATCGTTGATGTTTGCAGTTTTTCAATTATCGCCGTTTTGGAGTTTATTGATCAGTTGAGAAAAGTTCTAAATTCAAAAGAATTGGAGATTGGCGGACTAATTATTAAAGAAATTCAAACCAGGATTCGTTTTTTGGTAGATGTAGGTTTAGATTATTTAACGCTGTCAAGAGGGGCGCAGACTTTGGCCGGAGGCGAAGCGCAAAGAATCAGACTGGCCTCCCAAATCGGCAGCGGACTAACAGGCGTTCTTTATGTGTTGGATGAGCCGTCAATTGGTCTTCACCAGCGCGATAACAAAAAACTTATCGAAACCCTTAAGAGACTGAGGGATTTGGGGAACACGGTGATTGTTGTGGAACATGACAAGGAGACAATGGAAGAGGCGGATTTTTTAGTTGATTTTGGTCCGGGCGCGGGGGAAAATGGGGGAAAAATTACGGCTTGGGGATCGGTTGATGAGCTAAAAAGAAATAGTAATTCTCTGACCGGACAGTATCTCAGCGGAAAGAAAAAAATAGATATTGGAAATCGCGGTTTGGAAATTATTAAAGATTCTCAAACATCCGGTAAATATCTTACTATTCATGGAGCATCCGAACATAATTTGAAAAACATAGACGTTAATTTCCCGCTCAACAAGTTTATTGTGGTAACCGGCGTGTCGGGAAGCGGCAAATCAACACTTGTCAATGATATTTTATATCACGCTCTTATGCAAAAACAAAATCCATTTCACAGACAGAAACCCGGCGCCTATGGAAGAATTACGGGTGAGGAAAATATAAAAAATGTATTTTTAATAGATCAATCGCCAATCGGCAGGACTTCCAGGAGCAACCCGGCTACCTATACCGGATCTTTTACCTACATTAGAGAACTTTTTGCCAAAACTAAAGAGGCGCGCCTTAGGGGATATGGCCCGGGGAGATTTAGTTTTAATGTCAAAGGCGGCAGATGTGAAGTTTGCGAGGGCGAAGGACAACTCAAAATTGAAATGCAGTTTATGCCGGATGTTTATGTAACTTGCGAGGTGTGCGAAGGAAAACAGTATGCTTCTGAAGCCTTGCAGGTTTTATTTAATGGAAAAAATATCGCCGATGTTTTATCGATGAGCGTTACCGAAGCGCTGAACTTTTTTTCGTTCGTTCCCGGACTTGCGCATAAATTACAAACGCTTTATGATGTAGGGCTCTCATATATAAAACTTGGCCAGAGCGCTCCAACATTATCGGGAGGGGAGGCGCAGCGGGTAAAACTGGCCTCCGAGCTGTCAAAGAGAGGCAGAGGGGCGTTATATCTTTTAGATGAACCTACCACCGGACTGCACTTTGCGGATTTGGAGAAGTTGCTCAAAGTGGTGCGTAATCTGGTTGATCAGGGGAATACGGTTATCGTCATTGAGCATAATCTTGATGTGGTGAAAAACGCCGAATGGATTATTGACCTGGGTCCGGAGGGAGGAGATCAGGGCGGGCATATAGTGGCGCAGGGCACCCCAGAGGATTTAATTAAAGTAAAATCCTCCTACACAGGACAATTCCTTAAAAAAGTTCTCTAATTTCTAACATATATAGTTTTACATCTCAATTTATTGCTATTTGATTTATCAAGTGCTAAAATTCACTTGATTTATGAGAAGTCTGGAAAGTGCAATAGTAACTACTGGCGGGACTAAAGAACCAATTGACAGGGTTAGAGCTATCACGAATTTTTCCACCGGAAGATTTGGTTATTGGATAGCACAGGCTTTAGTTGATAGTGGTTATGATGTTACCGTACAATGCCATAAAGATGTACCGGCACTGTTTGGCCGTACAATTCCAGAGGTTAATCACGAATTTTTTACAACCGCACAAAGTCTTCAAGGTATGCTTTTATGTAAAGAGAGACCAGATATAATCATTCATGCAGCTGCGGTTGCCGATTATAGACCCAGAGTGGTGGTAGATGGAAAAATAAGTTCATCACAAGAAGGTTTAACGATTGAATTAGAACCAACACCCAAAATTCTTCCATTATTAAGAGAAACATATGGAAATCCTGTATTTATTGTAGGCTTTAAATTATTGTCCGGAGTAACGAGACAAGAACTAATAGCTGCTGCGATAGAGCAAAATGCAAGTGCCCATTTAAATCTAACTGTTGCAAACGATTCCGTGGATCTTCACGATGGAATGCATCCGGTTATCCTTGTCACTGCTGAAGGTGGTACTATTAATCTTGTCGGAAGCAGAGAAGATGTATCAAGAAAACTTGTGGAGTTCGTCAAAAAAAGATCAAGGGTAAGCTGGTATCACACGGAGCAAGTATCAGATCTTCCCGATGTTCCCATGAAAGAAAAAGAAAAGTTTTCTAGATTGCTTCAATTTGCCCAAAATACCAAGCTTCTTTTCGACACCTCTGGAAATATCTCAATGAGGTACGGTGAATTTATAGTTGTTACTCCAAGACAAGTAGACAAAAGTAAAACGACTGTTGACGAATCGGCGATTGCTTTAGTTGACCATGAAAACAGAAACGTCTTTTTTAAAGGAGGAACAAAATCATCAATAGATACTGCTGTTAGTGATTCTTTGTACCGCTATTTTCCAAACATTAAATATCTGCTTCATTTTCACTCGCAATGGGGTAAATCATCCAACGTAACTTCATTTCCTCAACCTTGCGGCTCCAAAGAAGAAGTGGATGAGATTATCAAGCAAATTGGTGCAGATCCAAACAGGAATGAATTTTCTATTGAATTATTGCATCACGGATATTTAATTGGTTTACCTGAAGACGGGGTTGAAAGATTACGGCTGGAATGGGAAAAAAACTTAGAAGAATTTACACAACATTTAGTTGATATACATAAGGAAGATACGTTGAGTGAGATGGTTTTAAAACCAATATTTTTGGATAGCAGAATAATTGGCGTATTTGCAGAGTATGAAAACAAAAGAGTAATCTATCTTAGTCAAGAATCAAGAGGATCTGGAGTGGGAAAAAAGGTTGTAGATCAACTTATTGAAAGACAAAAACCAGTTTTGACAATTGATGAATGCAACGTATTAGATTTTTATAGGAGATTTGGATTCACAGGCGAGAAAGACCCAGAAACCGGCTTATATACGCTTTACCCACCCAAAATTACAGATTCCGATCCTATTTTTAGCAGAATAGATGATTGGAAAGTATAATGAGGTATCGGAAATTCCTTAGGGTAAGATGGAAAATTCATCTGGGGGAAGCCAATTTTTGTTGAGAAGCTGAACCAAGCTATCAGGCCTAAGATTATGCATGTCGTGAACAAGCCTCCCGCTATGTACATCCGATTGTTCTCCCTGATCAAGAATTAAATGCCCTCTACCTAAGGAAGAAATCATATCTAGCGCTTCTTCGGGGGGGACTAATTCATCCATCGTTCCCTCTTCATTTCCCCATGGAACTACAAATAGAAAATCCATATCTACTGGAAAGAAAGAAGCTTGTTCGTGAATTTTTATATACGCATCCCTAAGCGCTTCCAGATTTTCGTCTTTACTTCCTATTTTGACTTTTGCACGAACAGCATCCGTATCTACATACATATGCCATCCTTTCATCGGACCTTCGCCATCACCTATAAATCTACCAACTGCCCCGGCAAGAGATACAAATCTTCTGATATGACTAGTTAATTCCGGATTTTGTTTCGAAAAATCTATTAACGAAAAAAGAGTTGCGAGAGCGCCAAACGAATGACCCGCCAGAACAACTTCTTGATAGAATGGGGCAAACGCCTCCATCATAACAAGTGGTTCTTTAAGCCAATCCGCCATTGTTGGACTATCTTTTTCTCCAAGAATTTCCTGATCCTTTGCTTTTGCCTGCACTTGTCTTTCAGGACAGTTCAAGTAAATGTCGGAATGCTGTCCATTTATAATAGTTCCGTTGTGTCTTGCAGCAAATATTGTGTAGCCATTTTCAACCAAATTTGTTGCCCAAAGTTGCTCTAATCTAGTCGACGCATCACCGGGAAAGTCTGGTTCAAAAAGTAAAATTGAACCATTAGGTTGAGGGGGTAAATGCAGTACTCCCTCAACGGATCCAGATTTAGTTTTTAACTCTAACCAAAAAGTTCCGTTTGGAAGTTTTATCACGCTTTCTGGCAAAATTGCATTAAATCCTTCAAGTTCAATATGTTTTGCCCTCTCCGCACTCATAAATCACTTTATAACATAATGAGAATTTATTTACAACCTTAAAGGTTACAAAACCTGTATTAATTACGATATTTTTTGTAGTACAATAGATTGAGGATGAAGAAAATTTTTCTGATTGGCGCAATCGTGTTTTTGTTTTTTTCTGTTTTCTCTAAACATATTCAGGCGTCGGAAAACTTTACAATTTCCGCCGATGTAATTTACACCATCAATATAAACGGCGTAACCAATGTCAATCTCAATGTTAATTTGACTAATAAGTCCGCTAATTCCTATGCCTCATCCTACAAAATACAGTTGGGATTCAGCGATATAAAAAACATTCGCGCAAACGATCCAGACGGCCTAATCAATCCGGTTGTCACGAAAACCAGTGAGGGAAACAATATTGAGCTGTCGTTTAACAAGCGGGTGGTGGGGGAGGGGGCAATTCTTAATTTTAATCTGCAATTTGATACCGATGACGTTGCTAAAAAACAAGGCAGTATTTGGGAGATAAATATTCCCGGGCTTTCAAATCAAAGCGATTTCTCAAACTTTACGGTGCACGTTAAAACTCCTCAGACTTTTGGCAAGCCCTCCTACGTAAAACCTGACTTTTTTAAAGTCTTAAGTTACCAAAATAACACTTTGGATTTTACCAAAGATCAATTGAAAAAATCGGGAATTTCCATCGCTTACGGAGAAAAACAAATATATGGTTTCACACTTTCCTACCATCTGAAAAATAATAATTTATTTCCGGTTAAAACCGAGATTGCCCTGCCTCCCGCCACCAATTACCAGGATGTTTTTATAGAAGATATAACGCCCGCGCCTGTAAACGTGGTTGAAGACGGGGACGGAAATTGGCTGGCGAAGTATTCTCTTTCTCCTTCTGAAAAAAAAGATGTTGTGGTAAAAGGTAAGGTTGAATTGTCGCTTTACCCCAAAAAAGAAATTTTATCGGAAACGGATCTTTCTCCCTACTTAATAGAAAAACCTTACTGGCAGACACAAAATGATGAGATTAAAAAGCTTGCCAATTCGCTAAAAACCCCGGCCGCCATCTACCAATATTTGGTGAAGAATTTAACCTATGACTATTCAAGAGTTACAAACAGCAAACCGCGTTTAGGTGCCGTCAATGTTTTAAATAATCCGGCTTCCGCGGTATGCCTGGAATTTACAGATCTTTTCGTGGCTCTTGCCCGGGCCGCCGGAATTCCTGCTCGGGAAGTGGATGGTTTTGCCTACACGGATAATTCCAGAGAAAGACCTCTATCGCTGGTGAAGGACGTTCTTCATGCATGGCCCGAGTATTACGACAGGGAGCTTATGACTTGGGTAATGGTAGATCCGACTTGGGGAAATACCACCGGAGGGGTTGACTATTTCAATGTGATGGATTTCGATCATATCGCTTTTGTGGTTAAGGGATACAACAGCAGTTATCCCCCTCCGGCGGGAGGTTATAAAATTCCCGGATTTGAAAATGTCAAAGATGTGTCGGTATATTTCACTACACAGGAAACTCAATATAATGAGAACGTGTTATTTACCAGCGAGGTGTCGCCAAAACAACTATCGGGTCTGCCGGTTGGCGGGTCACTTCGAATATATAATCGCGGGGGAAGAGTTGTCGGAGCCCAAACTGTTACGATTCGGTCAACTAAACTTAAGCCGAAAACTCAAAAAATTGCCTTTGGCAATATACCTCCGTTCGGATATATTGACAGATCTTTTTCCTTTGAAAAAACGCCGTTTTTGACAAATGAACAAGATACTATTACAATACTCTCCGGTCAAACTAATATTCAAAACAAGATAGAAATATCACCCATTTTTGTGACAAAATGGACAATTTTAGGAGGTGTTATCGGTGCGTCGATTTTTGTACTCATCTTATCGGTCATTGCCGGAAGACTTCGGCGTATATCTTTTTTTAGACGAAAAGAGTAATGTACTTTACGTCGGCAAGGCAAAAAATCTAAAACTGCGAGTTGCGAGTTATTTCGGAGCTATTGAAAGTCTGCCCCCAAAAACCGCCAGTCTGGTTTCAAGAATTTATAAAATCTCTCACATTCTGGTAGAGTCTGAACTGGAAGCTTTACTGCTTGAAGCGAATCTTATTAAAAAATACAATCCTTCATATAATGTTCGTTGGACGGACGGCAAGGCCTATCCGTTTATCAAAATTACCGTAAAAGACATGTTTCCCGCTGTCCTGCAAGTTAGAAAAATTGATGATCCAAAGGCGGTTTATTTTGGGCCGTATCCAAATATTGGAGACGTTCGAAAAATTCTCAAAATGATCCGCAGGATTTTTCCGTACCAGTCAGTTAAAAATCATGGGAAAAAACCATGTTTATATCATTATCTCAATCTTTGTCCCTGCCTACCTGCGTTTAACTCGGAAGTTTTACGGCGAAAATACAGACAAACAATAAAAATGATTATTGCATTTCTTGAAGGCAAAAAAGAATATATTTTGAAACTTTTGTTTGACAAAATGAAAACAGCGGCAAAAAATGAAAACTTTGAAGAAGCAAAACTAATTAAAAAACAGATTGATACAATCAATGTTGTAACAGCGTCTATCAGAGACCCAATAGAATACGCTCAAAATCCAAACTTGCTAAGTGATGAATCCGCATTAGATATCAACGAGCTAAAAAATGCGCTAAAAAATTACGGCGTAAAAGTTTATAATCTTTCCAGAATCGAATGCTATGATATCTCCAACATTCAGGGGAAACAAGCCACCGGCTCCATGGTGGTTGCCGCAAAGGGCGTCATTGACAAAAGTCAGTATCGTTTGTTTAAAATCAGGTTAAAGCATACGCCCGATGATGTATCGATGCTCATGGAGGTTTTGCGAAGAAGACTAAAACATCGCGAATGGGTCATACCTAACCTTATTATTGTTGATGGGGGAGTAAATCAAGTCAATGCCGCAAAAACCGTCGTTAAAGAAACTGATTTAAAAATTCCTGTTATCGGTTTGGCGAAGCGTGAAGAAGAAATTGTTATTCCAAAAGGACATTTTAAGGGTGCTACCATAATTCGCTTGCCAAGAAACAGCCGCGCGCTTAAATTACTCCAGCGGCTTCGAGATGAAGCTCACCGTTTTGCCCTTGCCCACCACCGAAAACTTCGCCGGCAGGCTATTTTCTTGTAATATCGTATTTGTAGGGAAAATAGAGAAATGAGGCCGGAGAATCGGCCAGAAGATATTTTTGAAAGTCCGCGTAAATCTTCCTACGTTCGTTAATATCAACGGTCTTTCTGCCGTCCTCCAACAATTTATCAATTCTTTTATTTTCGTATCTGGTAATGTTATTTTCCTGTCCCGAATGCCAAAGCATATATTGATCGGGGTCTTTAGGTACTAAAAAATTACCTATAAATATTTGGTAGTTTGCCGGTATGGAGTCCACAATCACGATTTTGCTTTTTACACCAACTTTGGTCAGGGATTTTGCAATATTTTCCGCTACCTGCTTATATTCGGCAAATGTTTTTATCTCAAGAGTTAAATCGTTTTTGCTGTTTTTGACCGCATTAGACGAAGAAAGGAGAGTCTGAGCGTACTCCAAATCCTGATTATTTGCATACTGTGAAGCATAAGCCCAGGACAGCGGTGAAATTGGCGTGTATGCCCGCTTGCCTTCCGGGAAATTGTCCGGCTGGACGTAAGAAAGAGCGTTTCTAACCTCTCTTTCTGAAAGAATTGGATCGCGGGTGTTGTAAAACAGCAAAACTATTTGTGAAGAATCAATTTGACGATTCACAGAAGTGTTGGTAAACTCAGCAAGGTTAACATTTCGATATGTTGTGTCCAGAAGCCCTGCGGCTCTAGACACTTCGCCAAGCATATAAGCGGTTTTCAATGCTTTGGCGGTTGGGTAAAAAAAATATTTTTTGGTATTGAAGCTGTTTTTGACGGAAACCAACGTTAATGATTCCACGAAGCTGCCATTAAACTTTATTTTTTTTAATTTATAGCTTCCCGCACCCACTAAGCCTTTTTTAAATACCGGACGGGAAGCGCTGACCAAAAATGGACTATATGGTTCTTTCAATTCAAAACTAATCTTGTGGCGATCAATTTTCTTGACAGTCACTTTTGAAAAATTATAATTAATATCATTTGAGGTAAGCTTACTACCATCGGTAAAATAAAGATTTTTTTTGAGTTCGAAAACGTATTTTTTGCCGTCGTTTTCTACTCTCCATTTTTCAGAAATAGCAGGTAATATTCTGCCATCCGCCGATACCGATGTTAGACCAATCGATAACTGGTCAAGTATTTCTGAAGGCAGCTTCTCCAGCGTATATGATCCGACAATACCTATAGATTCGCTATTGATTGGTATTATATTGAATATACCCAACGTCAACACGCGTGAAATTATAAAAAAAAATATCAGACCAATTGCGAAAAAGAATAAAAATGTTCTACCGGATTTTTTAATATATTCTTTTATCAACCAATAGATTAGACGCTTTCGAAAAACTAACATAAGAGAGATCTTATTTTAATAATAAATAAGCGCGGCGATTGATAAGACGGCAAAAAGAATTGTCAACACGATTGTGAACCAAATTAACATTCTTTCTATACTTCTTTTACTTCTGTAAAATTCACCGGATCCGCCAAAAGTAGAAGAGATGCCGCTGCCCTGCACCTGAAGGAGCACGACACCTATCAAAAGCAAAGCAACAATTATTTGCAATAATGTAATAATCATAAATTTTATTATATACGTTCCCAGATTACTCTTGCAAGTTTTTTTGAGTCATGATAGATTGGAAAATTTTGATTTACCAAGTCGGCCGTAATTACCTCAAAATTATTTTTCCCAGTATCGGCAATGTTAGTGACGTATTCATATTGCTGGCGGTAGATTGCCGGAATTGCAGATTTAAAATTATTGTTAACTAAAAATGTGTCAAAAACTTTAGTTTTACAATGTTTAATTATGGCATTGACATAATCGGTTATGGAATAGTTAGGCGTTTCAAAACTTTTATTAGCCACGTTTACCACAAATAATTTGCGAGCCTTGGCATTTTTAATCGCGGTAATAATTTCCGGAACTAAAAGCACAGGCAAGGTAGTGGTATATAAATCTCCCGGCCCGGCAATAATCACATCCGCATTGTTAATTGAGCTAATAACCTCCTTCGATGTAGATGGTTTTGATGGTGTCAGATACACCCTTTCAATTTTACCGGTGAATCTTCCAAGGTCAATGTTTTCTTCCCGATCTACTCTTTCTCCAACCGAAGTTTTCGCCCAAATGGATATGCTTTCCACAGTGGATGGCAGAATACGGCCAACGGTTTTAAAAATTACATGCATTTGTTCAAGCGCTTTATTAAAATCTCCGGTAATGGAAATTAGAGCGGTGAAAATAAGGTTGCCCAATTTGTGACCGGGTAAAGAATAATCCGCGCCGTAGCGATCGCCGGCAAACCGATATAACAACAGTTGTTTAAGTATCGCTTCCGCATTACTCATTGCCGCGATAGAGTTGATAATGTCTCCGGGAGGGGGTATGCGGTAAAACCTGCGAAGTCTTCCGGCCGAACCGCCATCATCGGCCATCGACACCACCACCGTAATACTCTGTGTATATTCTTTGAGTCCTTTAATCAGATTGACTGTTCCCACACCTCCGCCCAAACAGACAATTTTTTTATCCACCTTCGCTTTACTCATTTTTTAATCAACCACTGAATAAATGATAAGATAACAGATAAAACAAGTGACGATACTATGTACGCGAAAAAAGTGTTGAATGAAATTTCGGGAATTACAAATCCGAAAGCGGAAAATCCCTTAAAAATAAATGCGTTGATAGAGATTTGAGGTATAAAAACAGTTAATAGATATAAAATAGCGGCATTCGTCAGAAATGAAAAAGTTCCAAATGTGACAAGGTTAAGCGGCAAAGTTAAAAGGTTTAAGATTGGTTTAAGAAGAAAAGACATCACCGACAGCGTCAGGGCTCCAAAAATATATGTCGGCAATCCGCCTGTTATTATTACTCCGGAAACAGCTTGTGAAAGAATGAATAATCCAGCTCCGTTGATAACAATACTGCTAAGTATTTTTCTCATCTATGCTTTGAAATGCTAGCAGATATTAAAGATATTGTCAAAATTTTTTGCGCGCCTGAAGGGAATCGAACCCCCAACCCCCTCGTCCGAAGCGAGGTGCTCTATCCGTTGAGCTACAGGCGCTCTTTATCTAAAATACACTTGCTCTAAACTTGTTTCTTATAGTATACTAAATAACGTTCATTTCCTCAAATGAATGGGCCGCTAGCTCAACTGGCAGAGCAACTCCCTCTTAAGGAGTAGGTTCTCGGTTCGACTCCGAGGCGGCTCACTAATGAAAATTAAAAGCCTCATAAAATCACACGAATTTGTTCTTGGAATATTAATCTGTATTTATATAGCTTATTTCACAGTTGCTAGTTTTTTACGCTATGACAATTTTTATACGGGTCGTTATGACTTGGGAAATATGGATCAGACGGTATGGAATACAGTTAACGGAAGGATTTTCCAAAGCTTCAGCGACAACGGACTTATAATTTCCAGATTATCTGCCCATGCAGACTTCATGCTTATTTTATTATCTCCATTATACCTGTTGTGGTCTCACCCAAAAACTCTTTTATTAACACAAACTATTATTCTTGCCCTTGGAGCTATTTTCATTTTTTTAATAGCAAAGAGCATTCTCAAAAATAAACATTTTGCATTAATATTTAGCTTTTTATTTCTAATGAGTCCTGCGCTACAATACACCAATTTATATGATTTTCACGCGGTTACTCTAGCGACAACTCTTCTTCTGGCATCTTTTTATTTTTTGATAAAACGGAATTATTTGTTGATGACTGCTTTTCTTATTCTTTCAGGTATTACAAAAGAGCAAGTGTGGATCGCAACTTCTATTTTTGGGATTCCTTTATTTTTTGAAAAAGCGAAAAGAACGAAAACTTTGGGATTATTAATAATAATTACATTCCTAGCTTTATTCTTTTATTTGGTATCTATTGTAATCCCTCAAAATGCAAACGGGCAGCATTTTGCGCTATCCTACTATTCGGAATTTGGAAATTCACCAATAGAAGTAATTAAAAATGTGTCTCTATCTCCTCATAAAATTTTTTTGAAAATTCTTGAGGATGGAAGAATTGAATATATAAAACAACTTTTTATACCTTTGGGGTTCGTTTCGCTTTTATCCCCCTTATATTTAGCATTTGCCGTGCCTGATTTATTAATTAATTTGCTTAGCAACAACACTCAACTTCATCAAATTTATTACCAATATAGCGCAGTCATTACTCCTTTTATTTTTGTCTCTGCTATTTTCGGTGTAAGAAAACTTATAAAATTGTTTCCTAAAATTCCCAAATTTTATTTTTATATATATTTAATCTTTTTTACTATTCTCTCAGCATATTTATTTGGTCCATTGCCTTTAGCAAAAAATGCCAGCATTGATATGTTCGTTAAACCCCTGCCAAACAAGACTGTTATTAGCGAATTTCTGGATGGCATTCCAAAGCGCTACAGCATTGCCGCCACAAATAATCTTGGCTCGCATCTTTCCCGCAGACAAAAAATTTTTACCATCCCTGTGGGAATAGATCGGGCGGACATAATTTTGTTTTTACTTAACGATTCTTTTGCTCAGCCGACACTCGATGCGCAAAAAGATATTGCCGAAAAACTGAAGAAAGATAAAAATTATGTAGAAATTTTTAAACACGACGATTTTATAGTTTTTGAAAAGAGAAATTTACATCTGCAAAAGAAGCCGACACAGGTAAAACTATTTGCTTTATCAATTGAAACATTACAGCATAGAGACTATATTGGCAGTGAAATTAAAGTTGAAAAAGATCTTCCGCCGTCCATACTATTTTCTTCCTCCATAGTTTCCTATATGTCTGACGGCTTGAAGCTTTACGCGCTTCTTAATATTCCCAAAACGAAAATGCCCAAAGAAGGCTATCCGGTAATCGTGTTAAATCACGGCTATATTTCTCCCAAAAACTACGACACTGTCTCCTCGTATAAAACTATTGCCGATTGGTTTGCATCTAATGGCTTTATGGTCTTAAAACCGGATTTTCGGGGAAACGGTCAGTCGGAAGTTGTGGACACGGCGCTGATGCGGTTTGCCTATCCTATCGATGTACTTAATCTTGTAACCTCAATTGGAAATTTATCAAATGCCAACGCCAATAAGATTTATTTATGGGGGCATTCCATGGGCGGGGAAGTGACCTTAAAAGTATTGGAAGTAATGGGCAAAAAACCCGAATTAGTGGGTAAAATAAGAGGCGCCGTCCTGTGGGCGCCGGTTACAGACCCAATCAAGTGGTTTGAAAAATCTCATTTAGGACTTCTTCCGGAGGCAAAAGAAAGACCATATCCTTATTTCACCACCTTTAAAATTTTGGGCAGCCCAGCTGATAATCCTAAACTTTGGTCCAGCTTATCTCCTCTTTTGTATCTTAGCGATATAAAAATACCCGTTCAAATAGATCACGGCACAGATGATCAAACCGTACCGTATCAATGGTCAATTGAACTTTTCAATGATTTATTGAGCATGAATAAAAAATCACAGCTTAAACTATATCAGGATGACGATCACAATTTATCAAATAATCAATTAAACGTACTGCAAAGCGACCTTTTATTTTTTCAAAGTTTGTGAGAAACTATAGGTGATATGGTTTTTGTCACCAAAGCCGATGGAGAAAGACAGCCTTATAGCGAAGAAAAAATCATAAGCGGCATCCGTCGGGCAGGTGTTCCGGTAAAATTGCAAAATCAGGTGCTCTCTCACGTCAAATCAAAACTTTATGAGGGAGTGAGCACCTCGGAAATTTACGGTCATATTGTGGAATTTTTAGGGCGGAGTTCTCATCCTTATACTGCTGCCAAGTTTAGCCTCAAACAAGCCATCATGGCCCTTGGCCCAACCGGCTACCCTTTTGAGGATTTTTTAGGTCGTCTGTTGACTGCGTTTGGCTACCAAACCTCTGTCAGAAACATCATGCAGGGAAAATGCATCACGCATGAAGTTGATGTGGTTGCCCAAAAAAATAGTGAGAAAATAATGATTGAGGCAAAGTATCATAATTTGGCAGGCGCAAAAACCAATGTGCATGTCGCTTTATATACGAAAGCCCGCTTTAATGATCTTATCGAACGAAACAATTTGAATCAGGCGTGGCTTATAACCAATACCAAAATTACCCAGGATGCTATTGCTTACTCACTTTGTATGGGAATGAAAGTAATTAGCTGGAACTATCCGACAGGAGACTCTTTGAGAGATATGATTGAGAAATCGGGCCTTTCTCCAATTACCGCGCTGACTTCTCTTTCTGAAAAAGAAAAACAAACACTCTCCAAAAATAGAATAATGCTGGCGAAAGATATTTGCCATGACAAGGAGTGTCTCAATGTTCTAAAGCTGCCATCGCAAAAACATAGTGAAGTGATACGAGAGGCTTCCTTTGTCTCGGAAATGTGATTTATCTCTATCGCGCAGTCCGGGCCAGTTTGGCGCGTTCGTATTTATCCGCCATATAGCCGTTAGGGACGGTAGTCAGCTTATCTGCGTATAATAAAAAACCATTGCGGATGGTATGGTGGCCAAAGCGTTCGTTAATGGCGTCAACTGCAGATAATAAACGCCTATTCCTCTTTACAGAATCAAAAAGAGAAATTTGTCCTATGTTTGCATCTTCCAAATTGGAAACGCCAATACTGATTTGTCGGACATAGTCTTTTTCATTCAAACTAAATTGACGTTTAATTAATCTGAAGAAATCTTGGCCGCTATCATAAGCCTCTTGGTAGGTCTTTTGCCCGCTAATAGTTTGACTACCATTCAAAAATACCCTCACCGTTCTGGCTTTTTTATTCAGCCTTCTTAATTTCAATGCCACTTCCTCACAAAGCTCATAGATATTTTGTAAAATTATCTGTTTGTTATATTCATTTTTCGGCAGACAGTAGTTTCTGCCGACCGATTTTACCTCCGGGGCTTGTGTGTAAGGAATAATCGGGGAATTATCTATGGCCAATCCTATATTTTTTAAAAATGCCGCCTCCGCCGCGCCAAACTCGGTCACAAGAAACGGCAGGGGAGTATCTCGCAATTGCCAAAGAAAATAAATCCCAATATTGTTAAGCCGCGTCTTTATTTGTTCCCCAATACCGCAAACATCGGTTAATTTTGCCGATGAATAAATTTTGTCCACATCTGCCGGTTGAATTTCGACCACCCCATTTGGTCCTGCCCGCAACGCCTGAGCAAGCTCATGCTTGCGATGGCGGGCGGGTTTTGCAAGTCCTGATGCCATTTTTGATAATAATTTGTTATAGGAAATACCGACAGACACGGTAATATACTCGCCGATTTCTTTTCTGATCCGATTTTTTATTCTTGCAACCACGCCAGATACACCGCCAAACAAATGTCTGGTTTTACTAATATCCATGAATACTTCATCTATGGAAAACAGTTCCACATCAGAAGAGTAGTCTTTGGCAATACCTAGAAATTTTTTGCTAACTTCCCAATATTTGGGAAAATCAGCGGGTATTAAAGTGATTGCCGGACATATCTTTTTTGCTTCCCAACTGCGCGCGCCGGTTTTAATCCCTAATAGTTTTGCTTCGCGGCTGGAAGCGATAATGCAGGTTCTGCCATTTTGGGCGGTAACACCGATTGGTTTTCCGCGCAGATGAGCATTATATTGCTGTTCAACGCTGGCAAAAAATGAATCAAAGTCAAGGTGGAGAATCTGTCTCATCCTCTCATCATACGCAAAAAATATGCGAAGGCGCAAGAGGACAAACTAGATCAATGAAAGTTAGTATTTTGGAGTAATTTACCCATTGAAAAACAAGGTTAGAAAGTGTAGTATAAAAATATGGATGATAAAAAACTTTTAGGTCAAATTGGTGATTTGATAGAGAAAAAACTGAAGCCAATTAAAGTGGATTTGCGAGGAGTTAAACAACAACTAGACACAGTTGAAATGAAGGTAGAGTTAGTAAATAAAAGGGTAGAACAAGTAAATGACAGGGTAGAACAAGCTCAGGAGGAAACAATTGAATCTCTTTCCAGGTACAGTAAAATTGCAATTTATCGTTAATTTTAACCAGTAGATGTAGGCGCGCTTGGAGACGAAATAGCAGGTATTGCAGTTGGGTCAAGATCAAACCTTCCAGGTTTAAGTTTCAGAACTTTTTCTAAATAGCTCGTAATACTTGTCTTCACCGGAAAGCTAATAGCACGACCTTCAGTCGATCCTTTTAACAATACTGCATCCTTTTTAGGATTTAATTCAGCTAGTGGAGTCTGCCAATGTGACAAATCCCTATTTAGTTTGAAGGTAATTCCATGATTCCTTGAATAAATTCCCCAAAATGGACCGTTGGTTTCCGCACAAACTTCCTGACCATCTATTAATTCAACATCACTATTTGGACCTACAGCTCCATACTCCATTGTGGCTTTAATTCTACCGGAAAATACACCATCGGCTGTAGATTCGCCTAAAAATTGTTTTAGAATTATTGGTTTTTCTTTTCCTTCATCGGTAGAGGAAAAAGTGTTTATGTCTAGTGATAGACCTCTACTGTTATATTGTTTATCGATTGAGGGTATGCTTTTTACAGAAAGCTGATCAAAACGTAATTGACCTGATGCGTCTGTACCTACAATAACAAAAACTTGGCTATCTGGATATTCGTATGCTATATTTGCATGAAACTCATTCCTTCTTTTAACTACGGAGTAATTAACTGGCACATTTCCTTGAAGAATTGTAAAATGAAAGGATTCTACACCACCAGATTTATCTCTACTTGCCATAATCTGTTGAGGAATACCTGTTAGAGTTCCTTCTGATCCAAGCTGATCGGAAAATTTTGCCTTATAAACAGCTTCTAGTATGCTACCGTCATAGTTAGCTTGTCTAGCAGCAGCCCTATCCGCATTAAGAAATAGGGACCTTCCCCATAAAGCAACAGCCTCTCTGCAGGTTTCAGTATGCAATATATCTTGATTAACAACTGATGGTTCTGACGGGGCAGGTTTACCTCTTCTAAAACGACCAAATAATTCTCTAGCGCTTCTGAACAACCCTCCTCCTGAATCTGGTTCCATAAACTTAGTCTATCATACTTTTTCTTTAGAAATATATATTAAGATGAGTTCCTAAAATTTCTATTGTATTCTTCAGTATTTTCTTAAACTGTTTTCTATTGTAGCCACTTTTAAGGAATATCTCTCGTGCTAATGTTTACTTTTACTTAATTTTTTAAGCTCATTTATGTTTCCTGCAATCAACGCTTTTTTTTAGCACGCGACCATCTTTTTAATTGTTTTTCTCTTCGCATGGATCCTAATGAATGTAGTTTTTACATGTGAGGCTGTAGCCATGAGCGAACTTGTTCTGCTTTATGGGTGGCTGACGGGGATCGAACCCGCAACATCAAGCTCCACAAGCTTGCGCTCTACCATTGAGCTACAACCACCAAAAAAATACTACCAATAAATACCAATACTACCAATTTCCAATACAAAGTATATCAATGAAACAAAGAGATGTAAAGCGCTTGCGCCGAACGAATGTGAGGCGCGCCCAGAGGGATTCGAACCCCCAACCTAATCGTTAGAACCGACTTGCTCTATCCGTTGAGCTATGGGCGCTTCATCGCTTTGCTCTTCAGCGCAAGCGCATATATTCAATTATACCAAATTATGAGACTTTACAACATATTTTATGCTGAGTAGCCCCGTTTATCCGTTCAAGCCGGAGCGGGAAAATTTGCCGGAGTTTTATAAATAATTATAAGCTAATCAAAACCGGGTGTTAAAATGTAAATCCTACTTGACAAAGCCACTCTCGCCTTCTAAAATAATGTCAAATCTACTTGACATTTACGGAATTATGAGAGAACATGTTAATAACAGAGTTTTAGAGCTGCGAAAAGAAAAAGATGTTACCCAGGAAGAATTCGCAAAAGCTCTAGGTGTTTCAAGGCAGACAGTCATTGCAATCGAAAAGGGAAATTATATCCCTTCACTGTTGCTTGGTATGAAAATTGCCAGGTCTTTTAAAAAACCTGTCGAGGAAGTGTTTATATATAAATATGAAGAATAAATTTATCGGTGAAATAATCATCTCGCTTGCCCTTATTGGACTGCTAGTCTTTTTTATAAATCCGCTTGACCTCCTAATGCCACAGTCCCTCCATCCATTTATGGTTCCGTTCTTGGTTGTTCTATTTATTATTTTCGCCGCCGCTTTATGGAAAGAGACACCTGGTGATGAAAGAGAACAATTCCATAAATTCATTGCGTCTCGGTTTGCATATTTCGCTGTTATTGCAACACTTACCTTCGGTGTTATTTTTCAAAGTTTCAAAGGAGAGGTTGATCCTTTTCTTGTTATTTCGCTTTGTATTGGTTTATTAGCTAAGATACTCGGACTGATTTATGGGCATATCAAACATTAATATGAGAGGGGGGGTGAAAAATAAATGAATAAAGGAATCATAATTGCAGGCGTTGTCGTTTTAGTTCTGGTTGTGGGAGGGTTGTTTATAGCAAATCAGAATTCTCAACAGGCTGAAAAAGTAAAAATGGAGCAGGAAAAAGCTACCATGGAAAAGGGAAATACTACAAAGCAGGATGATGTCATGATGAAAAAAGATAGTTCACGCTATGTTGAGTACTCAAAGGGGGTACTTGACGGATCAGCTAATAAGCGCAGGGTCTTATATTTTTACGCTAATTGGTGCCCAATCTGTAAACCAGCTGATGCCGACCTTACGGCGAACTCGAGTAAGATCCCAGCTGATGTAACAGTTATTAGAGTCAATTATAATGATACTGACACTGATCAGGAAGAAAAGGAGCTTGCCAAAAAATACGCAATCACTTATCAGCACACATTCGTCCAGATAGATGGCCTTGGAAAAGAAGTAACCAAATGGAACGGTGGTAAAACTGATGAGTTACTCGCCAATATTAAGTAGTCTGTGGTGCTAGTTTTTGTCCTTATATGGGCAAACAAAAACTAGTATCAGAGGTTAATTAACAATAATATGATATTACTAATTGCATTTGCATTTCTAGCAGGAGTTATAACAATACTTTCTCCTTGCATACTACCAATACTCCCAATTATTCTTACGTCAAGTATCGGAGGTCAAAATATTGGAAAATCACGACCCATGGGTGTGGTTATTGGCTTTATCTTAAGCTTTACTTTTTTCACTCTCTTCCTTTCAACCATAGTTCGCCTCAGTGGTATTTCAGCAGATATGCTGAGACTTGTTTCAGTAGTGGTTATAGCGGGGTTTGGTGCATCACTTCTTATTCCACAGTTTCAGTTGGTTGTTGAGAGGTTGTTTTCCAAATTAGCAGGATTTATGCCAAGTAGCCAAAAGAGAACTGGCTTTGGCGGAGGATTACTGATAGGTTTTTCTGTGGGACTTCTCTGGACACCGTGTGTCGGCCCAATCCTCGCATCTGTTATATCTTTGGCAATTACCGGCTCTGTCACTTTTGATGCCTTTCTTATTACTCTTGCATATTCTCTGGGTACTGCAATTCCGATGTTTTTGATAATACTTGGTGGACAAAATGCACTTCGACGTGTTCCCTGGTTGCTTTCAAATCTTGGGAATATCCAAAAACTGTTCGGAATATTAATGATCCTAACTGCCATTGGAATATTTTTTAATATTGATAGGAAGTTTCAAACATTTGTTTTAAACACTTTCCCACAATATGGAGTTGGCTTAACCAAATTTGAAGATAATATATCAGTCAAAAAAGAGCTTGAGAAAATAAATCAAAAACCTATAGACAAAACAAAAATTGGTAAACCTATCTCAGATATGACATTACCGAAAGGTCCAGTTGCGCCAGAACTTATTCCTGGGGGAGCGTGGTTTAACAGTGACCCACTCACTCTTAAGCAACTAAAAGGTAAAGTTGTGATCATCGATTTCTGGACATATAGCTGCATCAATTGCCAAAGAACTATGCCGTATCTTCGAAAATGGTGGAAAACATACAATGACAAGGGGCTGATAATTATTGGGGTCCATTCGCCGGAATTCGAGTTTGAAAAGAGCGAGAAAAATCTAGCACAGGCAATCAAAGACTTCAAGCTTCCCTACCCAATTGTCCAGGATAATGATTTTGCTACCTGGAAAGCTTACAACAACCGCTACTGGCCTGCTAAATACATTATAGATAAGGAAGGGTATATCCGCTACACCCATTTTGGTGAAGGTGCTTATGATGAAACCGAAGAAGTAATTCAGGATTTACTCAAAGAAACTGGTGCCAAAGATGTAACATTCGAGATAAATAATCCAACCTATCAAGTACAAACAAAAACTCCTGAGATATATTTGGGATATGGACGTATTGACAACTTTGCTTCTCTTGAGCATCTTAAGAAAGATGCTCTTGGTACCTATACATCTCCCACCAGTTTGGGGAGCAATCAAGTTGCTTACGCAGGCAATTGGAATGTCATGGAAGAATATGCCAATCCACAAAAAGGCGCAAAATTACTTCTTAACTTTGAATCCAAGGAAGTATTTCTAGTCATGCGTACAAAAGGTACTCCAGCAAAAGTAAAGGTCTATCTTGATGACAAACTGCAAAATTTCGGAGTGGATAACAGAGAGGGTATCGTTACGATTGACTCAGATAAGTTATATAAATTGATTAATTTACCAACTGCAGGGAGACATATTTTAAGACTCGAATTTGAGGATAACAAAACAGAGATTTTTGCATTTACTTTTGGATAGAAGGAGGAGCAAATCCTCAAGTTTCAACAAACACAAAATGCTTGGCCCGAACCTCATACTCTCCGACAAAAAGGTGAGTTCTGAAGGCCTAAACCCATGGGCGGTACTTCGCACCGCCCCGCCCACTCGGAACTTGTGAGCGGGTGAAGGGAATCGAACCCTCGTATCGACTTTGGAAAAGTCGTGTTCTACCATTGAACTACACCCGCACTTCGTCGCTTTGCCAAGTCTGACTTGGCTTTGCTCCTCAGTGTAAACTTGTCGGGGAGAGAGGACTTGAACCTCCGACCTCACGGTCCCAAACCGCGCGCTCTAGCCAACTGAGCTACTCCCCGTTCTGCAAAGCAGAACACTATCTTAATAACTCTTGGTTTTCTAATATAATTTTTCTTAATCTAAAACCCTTTCCCGATTTCAGAAAAACCTCTCTTTTATCTGAACATAATTCACAATAAAATTGTTCATAATATATCAGCTTCCACGGTATATAAGATTTAGTTGACCTCGCTTGACCTGAATTATGTTCTTTTAAACGTTCCACTATCGGTTTAATTGTTCTACCTACATAACTTTTTTCAGGTTTAGCTAAACTTTTTAATAAGTAAACCTTATACATTAAGTCTTAAGAAACCTGCTCTGCAGGTGTGGGCGAGGAGGGAGTCGAACCCACACGACCTTGCGGTCAAAGGCTCTTAAGGCCTTCGTGTATACCATTCCACCACTCGCCCGATACTTACAGTTTCCATTGTATCGTAAATGAGACTTTGCTTCAAGTTTACGGTCTTTCGAGAATCTTAACTCCAAACTTTTTGAGAGAGTAATCCAAAAGTTCTTTCATTTCCTCTCTTCGATTACTGCTTCCCAACAAAACGCTAATAATTTGATGTCCATTATAGTCAAGGTAAGTAATTAAACATAGTCCGGCCTCCGGCGTGTAACCGGTTTTTACTCCTTTAACGCCCGGATAACTTGTCAAAAGATTGGTCTCATTCTGCAAGTAATATTCCTTGTGTGTTTGAGTTTCGGTAATACTGTACTGCGCAGTCGCAACGATTTTATTAAATAAAGGGAAGTTGGAGATGGCGTACCGGGTTATCACCAACAAGTCATATGCGGTGGAGTATTGATCACCATCTCCTTCCAAACCGGATGGATTTGTAAAATTGCTATCTCGCAGTCCCATGGTCATTGCCTTGCTATTCATGGCTTTGATAAATCCCTCTCTGCCGGAAGGGAAACTGTCAGCCAGTACCTCCGACGCGTCGTTTCCGGATGGAAGAAGCAGTCCGTATAAAAGCTCCTCAATTGTCAAAACTTCACCAAGCGCAAGTCCCATGCTGTTTTCGCCAACCAGACTGTCTTTTACCACCAGATAACGATCGTCCTTTCTTTTATTTTCCAAAGCAATAATTGCCGTCATCACTTTAGTCAGAGAAGCGATAGGCAATTTGTCCTTTGGATTTTTGGCAAAGATAACCTGATTGGTAGTCAAATCGTAAACAAGAGCTGATCTGGCCGAGATATTCGGCGCAAAACCTATTTCATTATTACTATCATCTATCTGAGGAAGCCACAAATCAAGAGTTGTCACCTGATTATTTTTTGCCATAGTCAGAAAATTGGGCAAAGATGAAATAATTGTAATTTTTTCGGATTTTAACAGCGGATAAACAAGCCACATTAAAATTCCTAAAAGAATGCTTAGCAGAATTAACAAACCATATTTCATTCAATTATTATAATTTGAATTAGAAGCCAAGGTCAACCGCAAAAAAATCGCTTCCTGTGCTATAATTATGAGGATTGCCGGTTCGTCTAACGGTAGCCAGAGCCTTCGGCGCGGTCTCGCCAAAGGCGATGAGACAACGGACTTTGGATCAAATATGTATGTTACCTATATTCTAAGAAGTAAGATTAATGATTGGTATTACATTAGTCATACATTGGATAAATATAAAAGACTAAGAACTCATAACGCAGGTAAAAATAAATCGACAAAGCCGTATAGACCATTTGAAATTGTTTATGAAGAAGAATTTGAAACAAAAAGTGAAGCCTTTAAAAGAGAACAACAAATAAAGAAATATAAGCATGGAGAGGCATTTAAGAAATTGATTGGTGTCTAGAACTGCCGGGTCGTCTAATGGTAGGACGACGGACTTTGGATCCGTCTATTTTGGTTCGAATCCAAGCCCGGCAGCTCTAGACATGAGTCATCTAACGGTAGCCAGCGCCTTCGGCGCGGTCTCGCCAAAGGCGATGAGACGTAAGACTTTGGATCTTACTATCTAGGTTCGAATCCTAGTCTCCCAGCAGTTCGACTCACCCAATAAATTGGGTTCGCTCACTGTTATAACCACTATATTTGTCAAATTATCTCTGAAATCTAAAAGTCGAACTCCCTGAGCGAGGAGCATAGCGAAGGGTCGAAGGGCTATATAATAAGTTTATGTCCTACAAGATTTTTTAATTAAACTATTGAGTTTTTGAGTTCGTTCCAACTATAAACGGCATAGGCTGAGTTTTTGGCTTTGAAACAATCTTTTGTATTTTTTCACTATTTTTTTTAGGATTTGCTATGTTTAATAAATAAACTTGCTCTTTAAGAGCGGGATCATATAGTTCAATTGTCCCGTAGTTAAAAAGTAATCCCAGGAATGATTGGTTAAGCTTAGCTCCTTCAACAAAATTGCAGGCGTATTTTTGTTCTTTTTTGTGAAGAATGCCGGTATGTCTCACAACTCCTTCTTTGGATATCTCAGTATATTCTGATGCCCATTTTAAGGCAATCGAAGATACCATCATAAGGTTAATTAAAAACGCTCCTCCTAAAACTATAAAATACAAAGTAGAGAGGTCGCTATTATTTAAGTATGAATTTATATACGAGTATAAAATATTAAAAAGGAGAATCGAAAATCCAAAGAGAGCTTCTGTTAAGATTAAGCGGATAATAATTAAAGCAACACTTTCTCTAAAGATTATTTTGCCCGACTCTGCTTCATCCACCAATGATTCTTCTACTCCTGATTGAACTTGCGCATTGGTAGTTTTGTTTTTAAACCTTGCATCTATTCGGGCTATTAACTCCTCGGCAACGAAAGGTTTACTTATATAATCATCAGCGCCTATTTGTAAACCATGCACAACATCAGAATTTTGGGTTTTTTTAGTTAAAGCAATTACAATAATATTTGGGTGGTCTTTTTTGATTTTTACACAAACAGTTTCTCCTGGAACTTTTGGTAATCCGAAATCAAGAAGTACTAAATCCGGAAAGTATTTTTCTACAGCTTCCAAAGCTTGCGCTCCATCAGATGCCTCTACTACTTTAAAGTTATTAGCAACCAAGACTTTTTTTAAAAAGTCCCTTAGCTCATCATCGTCATCAACAATAAGGATAGTTTTTTGCATTGCCTAAATTATACCATTAACCTGGACTAACCACCAACGCACTTGAATTACACAGGCAAAGTCTGCTAATGTAATGCTATATGAAAAATGATCCACATTTCAAAGACAAATTTTTTAATCTATATAATTACTCAAAAAGGTATATATCATATAAAAGGCAACTTGTAAGGTATTTTTTTATATTTGGAGCTAACACGCTTTTTGGAATACTTATATATTTTGCAATTGATTTATTCAAAACTTATTCCGATAAGACACCTTTTTACCTTTTTTTTCTAATAATCATAGCCCTCAGCGCTTTTTTAGGTGGTTTATATTCTGCTTTATTGACTATGGGGATTATTTCGCTTGAAGCCTATTTTCTTTTCAGAGCTTTTTACAAAACTGATTTGGATTTAACTTTGTATATACAACTCGCCTTTTTCATAGGTGGGGCAATTATTATAAGCTATCTAATAAATTTAATTAAAGAAGCTAATGAAGTAACAAAATTAAAAAAACAAGAGAAAACATATGCACGTACCTTTATTCAATTATATGATGAATATGAGATAGCCCGTAAGAACATCAAGGCAAGAGACCAATTCCTTTCCATAGTATCACACGAGCTAAAAACACCTCTTGCCATAATGCTTTTAAAACTTCATGACATGTTAAATAGCATACAAAATGTTTCGCTCGCAAATTTTTCAATTCAGAAATTAATGAAAGTGTTGAATAATTCGGAACAACAAATAAAATGGTTATCATTAATAATTAACGATTTACTTGACGTTTCTCTTATTTCAACGGGAAGGATGAAATTACAGCTTGAAGATACTGATCTTGTGAGTGTAACAGAGCAGGTAAAGCAGAGTTTTTCTGAGATGTTAAAAAAAGAAAAATACAAGATAAAAATCCACGCAAAATCATCTGTTGTGGGAAGATGGGATAAGGTAAAAATTGAGCAAGTAATTACAAATCTTATTTCGAATGCAATAAAATATGGGGAAAGCAAACCAATTGAAATTAAGATTTTTATGAACGGAGGTTGGGGAAAATTTATCATTAAAGATGAGGGCATAGGAATTCCTACTCAAGAACAAAAAGTTATCTTTGATCTTTTTAAACATGCATCGGGACCTAAGGAATATAAAAAAGGGTTGGGTGTAGGCCTTTTTATAACATCTGAGATAGTTAAAATGCATGGTGGGAGAATTAAAGTTTCTAGTATTCCAAAAAATGGCACAAGCTTTACTGTTGAACTGCCTCTTAATAAAACCAAAATCCAAGAAATTCGACATTTTCGATAAACGGCCAGCTAGTAAGAGAAGAAAATTATGGATGGGTCACAAAAATTTTTAAAAAAAATTACGAGAAAAAGAATATTATTTATTTGCTCTATCTTACTTATAACAGTATACATAGGATTACAGTCTTTGGGTTATCGCGTCTATATCGAAGGAAATTCAATAAGTATATCTCAAAAAACTCGCATATCGAATGATTTAAATAAAGATACAATCAATAATAACGAGGCCCTCTCTCCTTCCCCCACACGAAAAACAGTTATAGAAGATAAACAACCTGAAAATACCGTAAAGTCTAGTAAACCAAAAATAGGTCTAAACATTGTTACAAATTATTATAATATTCAGGGACTAACGGAAAACGATCTAAGACAACAAATGAATACTCTTGGGCCTACCGATTCCTATGGCAGACATGATGCATACACAAAGTGGGATATTATTTGGTCGAAGCCTTGTAATGAACTACCATTCGTTAGAATAAATATAGTTTTTACCTTCCCTAAATGGATTAAACCAGGTAATCCCGATTCAAATTTGGATTCAAAATGGACTAAGTATATTGAGGCTTTAAAAAATCATGAAAGCGGGCATCAGGATATTGCAACTGGGGCTACTCAAGAAATCATGGACGCTCTCTACAGTTTACCTTTTTCTAATAATTGCGTTGAACATAATCAGCGAGTAATAAATCTGGGAAACGAAATTCTAGACAAATATAAACAACAAGAAGTTCAATATGACATCTCGACAAATCATGGAAGAACACAGGGAGCTGTTTTTCCCTAAACTATCAGGTAGGGAATCGGTCTGTTGTGTTTTACTCAAGGGCACATCAATGCAGCTCT
Source organism: uncultured Gammaproteobacteria bacterium (assembly GCA_964635045.1). GTDB lineage: Bacteria > Patescibacteriota > Microgenomatia > Levybacterales > UBA12049 > CAZWMJ01. The sequence goes on along the minus strand of CAZWMJ010000005.1, from coordinate 18,220 downwards.
GGTCAGGAGTAATTGGTATAACAGCCCTTGATTATTTTTTACTGTGGTTTAGGAAGATAAAATCGACTTCCGTTATTTACAATCGGCTAAAATACGCTTTGGCTTTTGTAATGTCCTTTTTTATCTCTTTAACAAGATCTTCTTTAGAGGTAAATTTTTTATTATTTCTAATCTTTTTAATCAAATACATAGATATCCATTGACCGTAGATTGATTTGTTAAAGTTGAAAATATAGCTCTCCGCCTGAAACTTGGTCTCGTTGAAGGTTTTGGCTTGGCCGATAAAAGTAACCGAATGATACAAATTCTTCCCAACTCTGGTTTGGGAAATATAAATTCCTTGAGAAATCGGCTTGCGCAAGTTAACATTTGCCGTTGGGAAACCAAGCGTTTTGCCTCTGCCGCTTCGTTTTCTTACCTTTCCCCAAAATATCATAGCAATAATTAGCCGAGTCAGACTCCTTGAGCGCGAGACCGGGATTGAACCGGCGACCTTCTCGTTGGCAACGAGACGTTCTACCACTGAACTACTCGCGCCCGCCCAAATATTCAATTTTTGGCGGGTGCCGAAGCGGTGAATCGAACACCGATAATCCGCTCTTCAGGCGGACGCCTTGACCACATTGGCAACTTCGGCAGGACCTTTATTATACAACAAATGGTGGTCGATGAGGGACTCGAACCCCCAACATCTTCGATGTAAACGAAGCGCTCTACCATTGAGCTAATCGACCTTCTGCAGAGCAGAATTTTTACTTTTCAATTTTAAGCTTTTTAAAATGTAAACATGAAATATCAGAAATCTGCTTTGCAGATGTGGGTCGGAGAGGAGTTGAACCTCCACCCCTTGCGGGACATGCACCTCAAGCATGCGCGTATACCAAGTTCCGCCACCGACCCTTGCTTACACTAAACCTGTCGAAGTGGTGCGGACGAAGGGAGTTGAACCCCCATGACCTTTTGGGTCAATAGGTCCTGAACCTATCGCGTCTACCATTCCGCCACGTCCGCGTTATATAACAATTCTTTACCCCGCTATCCGCCAGCTGGCGGATTTGTGGGGCGCCACATGCCCATACACCTATATTCTAATTCTATCATAGCCTTGAAAACTTGACAACAGAGCGAAAGTATGCGAGGATGAATTATTCATGCAAAGGCTATACCTGCTCGTAACTTTTGTACTTTTAGCGCCGATTGTTTTTGTTTTCACTCTGACTTATTTTCTTTTTCTGTCGTATAAACAGAATAACGATGCGCCAAAAAGTATTGCCTTCGCCGCCTTACCGGCCACACAAAATGTTCTGACAAGCGATGTGGTTGGAAAAGATAATCGCTTGGAGTCAATTAGTGAATTTTTTGCCAAATACCAGTCTCCTCTTCAACCTTATGCTCAAAATATAATAGATGCCGCCGAGCTCTATGGCATTGATTTTCGTCTTCTGCCTGCCATTGCAATGCAAGAATCTAACTTGTGTAAAAAAGCTCCATTAGGCTCATACAATTGCTGGGGATTTGGTATTTATGGCAACAAAGTAAGAAAATTTCAAAGTTATCAGGAAGGGATAGATATTGTAACAAAGACGCTGGCAAAGGAATACAAACAAAAAGGTTTGGAAACGCCTGAGCAAATAATGAAGGTTTACACTCCTCCAAGCGACGGCAGTTGGGCAAGAGGCGTCACTCACTTCATGAATCAGCTATAACCCCATAGTAAAGGACTTGACAAACCTATAGTTATGTGATACAATCCCTATCAGATCCTAAGGTATGTCATAAACGGCGTACGTTAGGATTTTTTTATATGCAGATAAAAGTTGCAATAACTTTGTTTGTCATCATATCTATCTCAATTTTAAATCCACAGAAAATATACGCCGAGCAAAAAGCATCAGGTTCATCTGCTGTTCTCATGCCTGCTTCTCCTGTTATGAAAGAAGACGTCCGCGCAAAAATACTTACACAATATCTTAAACAATACGATTCGCCGCTGACTCCTTCTGCCGAAACATTTGTAAAAGTCGCCGATAAATATCAACTTGACTGGAAACTGCTGGTGGCTATCTCGGCTATTGAGTCAACCTATGGCCAACAAATTCCTACCAATTCATACAATGCGTGGGGATGGGGTATATATGGAGACAATGTCATTCGATTTTCTTCGTTTGACGAAGGCATTGAAGTTGTCTCCAAAGGGCTGCGCGAACAGTATATTAACTCGTGGAAAGTCGAAGATGTGTATTCCATTGGCAGAATATACTCCGCCTCTCCCACGTGGGCGCAAAGAGTTGAAGGCACAATAAACAAAATAGACCGATTTGCCGAAAATAACCCTTCAAGCGCACTTCACATTTCTTTATAAATCGTGTATACTGCATCAAGCGCGCAAAGGTGGGCGGGCGTGGTGAAATGGCAGACACGCAAGGTTTAGAACCTTGTGAGGAAACTCGTGGGGGTTCAAATCCCTCCGCCCGCACTTGATATGATATCTGCATTGCAAAAATTATCAGACGGGACAGTAAAATTGACCGTAACAATTCCCAATGACGCCGTAAAAAAGGCGTTCGAAGAAGAGCTGGTAAAAAAGGCTAAATCGCTCTCAGTTCCCGGTTTTAGAAAAGGTAAGGCCCCAAAAAAAATTGCCGAGGAAAAAATAAATCGGGAAGAAGTAAAAGAAGAAGTGCTCAAAAAACTGCTTCCTCAGTATTATTTGGAGGCTATCAAAGAACATTCGATTAAACCCATTATTACTCCTAAAATTCACGTAGAGAAACTGGATGATCCCATCACTTCCCCGCGCGATTGGCAATTTTATGCGTTAACCTGCGAGACCCCCGAAATTCAACTTGGAGATTATAAAAAAAATATTCAAACGGTCACAGCCAAAAGTAAAATTATTGTCCCGGGCAAGGAGCCTCTACCGACAAAGTTTGAAGATATTATTGCCGCTCTTATAGGGGGTCTGACTGTCGTTGTTCCTCAAATTCTTCTTGATCAGCAGGTGGAAAGACTTTTGTCGCAAACATTGGACGACGTTAAAAAATTAGGCCTTAGCCTTGATCAGTATCTTTCTTCATCCGGAAGAACGCCTCAGTCTCTTAGGGACGAATATCAAAGAAAAGCGGAGGGCGATCTTAAACTGGAATTTGCTCTGCAAAAAATTGCCGAGGATGAACATATTACGGTAAATGATAAAGAAATCGAAGAAGCTGTCCAAAAAGGCAAAAGCGCTGGAGAGAGAAAAGCCCTTGAAGCAAACAGATATCTTTTGGCCGGTATCTTGCGTCAGCAAAAAACACTTGATTTTCTGAAAAATTTGTGATATTGTAACCCATAATGAAAAGTAATAAAACAAAAGTAAAAACAGAAAGACTTGTCGAGCAAGACTCTTTTGAGAATGTAAAGTCTATTCCCGGCGCAGTTGCCCGATCTTTTACTTCTGATTTTGCCAAAGAATCGGTAAATAGTATTTGGAATCAAATGTTAGGAGGACATGAACGCAGTGACGGAACGCGCAGTGGCGGAGATCTTTTGGAAGGACAGGAATTAAATTTAAGCCAACTGGCGGAAAAACGTTCCGAAAAAAAGGCCTGGAATGTGGAACCGGGCATTGACTACAGACGGGAAATTTTGCATGCGGGAGAAAGAATTGAGAGAGAAAAAGACCAAAGCGTTACACAAAAAATTCAGGAGATTCTTTTTGAGTTAAGAGTGCTTATCTCAAAATCTCAGGAACTTCAAATTACCTACAAACAAATAGTGGTAGAACAAATTCCGGCAAAAATAGGCGCTTATCATGAAAACTTTTTCGCGTGGCTATTGAATTTTGTAAAACACGCCCGAATGAGAATTGAAGACGCTACTTCATGGCTATCCATGTTCAAAAGCAAGAAAAAACAAAAACAATATTGGAGTATGTTCAAAAAGCACGGCACCACCTTCGGCTTGTCCAACGAACGTGTTTTAGCATCCCAAACCGGATAACTTGCTTTTTCAAAAAAAGTGTACTACAATAGTATTTACATGACTAACATAAGTTTGTCAATTGTTGTTCTTCTCGTTACTCGCTAAGGGCGGGAGGTGCGCCAGTTGGCAAGGCAACAAATCTTCCCGCCGTATGGGCGGGTTTTTAGTATGAAAAGCGAATATTTTCCACATATATTTTTTCAAGGCAAAGTTGTCAAAACGGAGGACGCCAATGTTCCTATTATGACTAACGCCCTGCAATATGGCACGGGTGTGTTCGGCGGTATTAGGGGATACTATAATAAAAAGGGTAAATATTTATCTCTGTTTCGAATAGAAGATCACTACAAACGGTTTCTTTCTTCTTTGAAGATTATAGGAACGCACATACCATACGATGAGGCGCAGCTCAAAAAGATTACCCTTGAACTTGTTAAAAACAATAAGCCGGCCACCGATACCTATATGCGGCCTTTTGCCTACGCCGGCAGTACTAATCTATCGCCCAACCTTGAAAGAGACGCCGCCTTTGAATTCGCGCTTTATATGATGCCTCTTGGCGAATACCTACCGGTTGATAAGGGTCTTTCGGCCATGGTGTCATCGTGGAGGCGAATTTCCGACAACGCTATTCCCGCCCGCGGCAAAATTTCCGGCTCCTACATAAATTCCGCCCTTGCCCGGCAGGAAGCCACAAAGCTGGGTTTTGACGAGGCGATCATGCTGACAGAAGACGGTCATCTGTCTGAGGGTTCTGCCGAAAATATTTTTGTGGTGCGGGACGGCGTTTTGCTAACCCCGCCCGTAACTGATGATATTCTTGAAGGAATAACCAGACGCACTATTTTACAACTGGCAGAGGATTTGGGTATTAAAACACAAGTCCGAACAATTGATAGAACGGAGCTTTATATTGCCGATGAAGCATTCTTTAGCGGAACCGGCGTACAAGTGGCCTGGATTGCCAAGGTCGATAACCGTACCATCGGCGATGGGAAACGGGGTCCCATTACGGCAAAACTTCAGCAGCTTTATTTTTCCATCGTTTATGGAAGGGAAAAAAAGTATGAGAAGTGGTGCACAAAAATAAAGGTATAACTTATGAAAATAACAGGAGCGCAAGCTGTTTGTAAATCGCTCGTTAACGAAGGAGTAAAAGTAATTTTTGGCTATCCGGGAGGCGCTATCATGCCTGTATACGATGCGCTGTACGACTATAATAAACAAATACGCCATATTTTGGTGCGGCATGAACAGGGGGCGGCACATGCCGCCGAAGGATACGCCCGAATAACAGGCAAACCGGGAGTGGTGTTGGTGACCTCCGGTCCGGGCGCCACCAACTTAGTTACGGGCATTGCCGATGCCATGCTGGATTCGGTGCCGGTGGTTTTTATAAGCGGGCAGGTGACAGCGCACTTAGTTGGCACGGATGCTTTCCAGGAAACAGATGTTATTGGAATAACAACGCCTATTGCAAAATGGAATTATCAAATAACCAACGCTTCGGAAATTCCGTACATTCTTAAAAAAGCATTTTTTATAGCCGGCTCGGGCAGACCCGGACCGGTGGTAATTGATATCACCAAAAATGCGCAAATTGAAACTTTTGATTATAAACCGCAAAAAGCAATAAAAATTCCAGGTTATAATCCGACCTATTCGATAAGTCAAAATGATCTTAAAAAGGCGGCACAGCTTATAAATAAGGCAAAAAGGCCATTTATGCTGATAGGTCATGGCATTCTTATTGCTCATGCTGAGAAAGAAGTGTTGGCATTTGCTGAAAAAAGCGGCATTGCTGTTGGCACAACACTGCACGGACTTTCTGCCATGCCGGCCAATCACCCATTATATGTGGGGCTTTTGGGCATGCATGGACGCTATGGAGCAAACATTTTGACTAACAAAGCTGATGTGATTTTGGCTGTAGGGATGCGTTTCGACGATAGAGTGACCGGCAAAGTTGACGATTACGCAAGGCAGGCAAAAATAATACACATAGATATTGACAGCGCCGAACTTAATAAAAATGTTAAGGCCGATGTGGCTATAAACGCCGACGCCAAGCAAGCACTCTCAAAGCTTTTGCCAATAATAAAGAAAAATACTCACGACGGCTGGCTGTCGCAGTTTCGAAAATACGATCAAATCGAATACGAAAAAGTGACCAAAAAGGAAATGCTGTCAAAGCATGATGAGATAAAAATGGTACAAGTGGTACAACTCCTTTCGGAAAAAACAAAAGGAGAAGCAATTATTGTGGCAGACGTTGGCCAGAACCAAATGATAGCGGCGCGCTACTATAATTTTGTAAAACCGAATAGTTTTATCACATCGGGCGGATTGGGGACAATGGGATTTGCCCTGCCGGCCGGCGTTGGCGCTAAAATCGCCTCTCCCAATCGACAGGTCATCGTAGTTATCGGCGATGGAGGGTTTCAAATGACCGTTCAAGAGCTGGCAACCATTGCCCAGGACCAAATCCCGCTAAAAATAGTTATACTGAATAATAACTTTCTTGGCATGGTCCGCCAGTGGCAGCAGCTTTTTTTTGAAAAGCGCTACTCATTTGTGGACTTAAAAAATCCTGATTTTGTGGCTGTTGCCAAAGGCTTTTATATTAAGGCCCAATCAGTTGATAAGCGCTCAAAACTTAATGGAGAAATAGATAAACTTCTTTCGGCAAAAGAGGCGTACTTGCTTGAGGTGGTCTGCGAGAAAGAAGAAAATGTTTTTCCGATGGTACCATCAGGTGCTGCCTGCGATGAAATAGTTTTGGAGTAAGCATATGGAACAAAAACAAACAACAACAATAACCGTATTTTCCGAAAATAGGCCGGGCGTTTTGTATCATATCGCCAATCAGTTTCTTAGACGCAAAATCAATATTGAAAGTCTGACTGTTTCGGAAATCGAAGAAAAACACGTTTCGCGCTTTACCATTGCGGTCAAAGAAAATCCCGAAATTATCGCTAAAATCACCAATCAACTGCAAAGAATTATTGAGGTGCTAAGTGTGCATGCGCACGGCGACAAAGACCTTATTTTCAAAGAAATTGCCCTTTTTAAGGTAAAAGACAAAAGCCCGAAAGAAGCCCAGGACATTCAGCATATTGCTTACCGCACAGGGAGCAATATTACACATAGAGGCAAAAACTATGTCATTGTAGAAAAGACAGGTACCGAAGAGGAGATTGATCATCTAAGATCTAAGCTTGTACCATTTGGTATTGAGGATGTTGTTCGCTCGGGCAGAATTGCTTTGGAGAAAGAGCCAACCAAGAAGGTGGATAGTCCGCATGTTACTTCCACCATTGAGGTTTCCGTCATAAAACAGATAGAGTTATTAGCCAAACAGAATAAGGACGTTATTTCTCTGGCTCAGGGAACTCCATCCTTTTTCACGTCCGCTCATATAAAACAGGCAGTCAAGCGGGCAATGGACCAAAATCTCACCGATAAATATACGGCCGGCTATGGGATTGAACCACTGCGGGCGGCAATTGCCAAAAAGGTCAAACGGGATAACGGCATCGCTGTTTCCCCTTCTCAAGTAATTGTCGCCCACGGCGCAATGGAAGCAATGATGGCAATTTTCTTAAGCATTCTTGATCCGCAGGATGATATCTTAATGCCATCGCCCAATTACAATCCACATATTACACAAATAAGGATTGCTTTGCGCGGCCGCTCGCCTATTTATGTGCCTATGGAAGAAACTAAAGAGGGGTGGCTGTTAAATACCGAATCTTTGGAAAAAGCCATCACCCCCCAAACGCGGGCCATAGTGATTTGCAATCCCAGCAATCCAACAGGCAAAGTTTATAGTAAAAAGGAACTGACCGATATTATAAAAATAGCCCGTAAACACGATTTAATTATCATCTCCGATGAAATGTATGAAAATTTTGTTTACGACGGAAAAAAACATGTCAGTATTGCCAGCCTTCATAGCGCCGGCAGTAAAATCATCTCGGTTTTTGGAGTTTCCAAATCATACGCCATGACCGGCTGGAGAATCGGCTATATTGTAGCCAGTCAACCACTTATCGACAGAATTTTTAAGGTTCATGATGCCATTGTTACCTGTCCCGCCGCCCCATCCCAATACGCGGCTCTTTCAGCACTTGAGGGCAAAAATGTTTATGATGAGTATAAAAAGGCTTACGTGCGGCGAAGAAAAATTGTGGAGGAAGAATTAGCCAAGACGCCATTTTTACAATCTACTCCCATACAGGGCGCCTATTATGCTTTTCCCAAAATTACCAAACCTGTTGACGATAGAAAATTTGCTGTTGAGCTAATAAAACAAGCCAAAGTGGCGGTTGTTCCCGGCTCGCCTTTTGGGCCGGGCGGAGAAAATCACATCCGCATCTCGTTTGGCTGCGAAGACGATGTATTGCGTCAAGGACTAAGAAGACTGGTAAATTATCTCAATAAAAAATTTAGCTAAAGGAGATTTTATGACAAAAATGAAATTTGGCGACGTCGCAGAGGAAGTGGTAACTAGAAGTGAATTTCCTCTCTCAAAAGCCAAACAGACGCTTAAAAACGAAGTTATTTCTGTTATCGGCTATGGCGTTCAGGGACCGGCGCAGGCTCTTAATTTGCGCGACAACGGCTTTAATGTGATTGTCGGCCAAAGAAAAGGCGGCGACTCCTGGAAGAAAGCCGTAACTGATGGATGGAAACCAAATAAGTCGCTTTTTGAAATAGAAGAAGCGGCCGGACGGGGTACAATTATTGCCTATTTGCTGTCCGATGCCGGACAAATTGAAGCCTGGCCAACTATTAAAAGGCATCTAGCAAAAGGTAAGGCGCTCTATTTCTCGCATGGCTTTGGCATTACCTACAAAAAACACACCGGTATTGTTCCGCCAAAAACCGTCGATGTTATTCTGGTAGCCCCCAAAGGTTCCGGCAGAACGGTTCGTAAACTCTTTTTGGAAGGAAAGGGAATAAATAGCAGTTTTGCTCTCTATCAGGACGCCACAGGAAAGGCGAGAGAAAAAGTTTTGGCTATGGGAATTGGCATTGGATCGGGTTACCTATTTGAAACTACATTTGAAAAAGAGGTGTTCAGCGATCTCACCGGCGAGCGGGGAGTGCTGATGGGAGCTACGGCCGGTATTATGGAAGCTCAATACAACATTTTGCGAAGGATGGGACACAGCCCCAGCGAGGCGTTTAATGAAACGGTGGAGGAACTGACTCAAAGCCTAATCCCATTAATTGCGGAAAACGGCATGGACTGGATGTACGCCAACTGTTCCACCACCGCTCAAAGAGGAGCGCTGGATTGGCGGCACAAATTTAGAAAAGCGGTGGAGCCGGTTTTTGAGGAATTGTATCAAAAAGTAAAAAACGGACATGAAGCGCAAGTAGTAATTAAAGCCAACAGTAAACCTGACTACAAAAAAGGGTTAGAAAAAGAACTCTTAGAAATGAGAAATTCAGAAATGTGGAGAGCAGGAGCGAAAGTGAGAGAACTGCGACCCGTACCGTCTGGTACAGGTCTTCGCCCGGAAAGGACCCGCCCGCAACGCCTGAGCGTAGCGATGGCGGGCGAGGTAAAGAAATGAAACGGCAGATTTTTGTTTTTGATACTACACTTAGAGACGGGGAGCAGGTGCCGGGCTGTCAATTAAATACCATTGAAAAAATTGAGGTGGCGCAAGCTTTGGACGATTTAGGCGTTGATATTATTGAGGCAGGGTTTCCCATTTCCAGCCCGGGAGATCTCAAATCTATTATTGAAGTTTCAAAAACAGTCAGACGGCCGGTTATCTGCGCCCTTGCCCGAGCCATTAAAGAGGATATTGACGCGGCGGCATCTTCACTGGAAAAAGCCAAAAATAAAAGAATTCACACTTTTATCAGCAGTTCCGACGTACACATTAAATATCAGTTTCGTTCAACGAGAGAAAAAATTCTTCAGCAGGGCATTGACGCAATAAAATACGCCAAAAAATTTGCCCACGATGTGGAATTTTCCGCCATGGACGCCGGACGAACGGAAAACGCCTTTTTAGCCCGCTTTATTGAAGAAGCAATCAAAGCCGGAGCCACCACTGTAAATATTCCCGACACCACCGGCTACTGCCTGCCGGATGAATTTGGAGCAAAAATAAAATACTTATTTGAAAATGTCAAAGGAATTGACAAAGTAATCGTTTCTGTTCATTGCCATAACGATTTGGGCCTGGCCACTGCCAATACTATCATTTCTGTTATCAATGGCGCCACGCAAATAGAAGTAACTGTCAATGGTTTGGGAGAGCGGGCGGGAAACACCGCGTTAGAGGAAGTGGTAATGATTATCAAAACTCGTCAGGATCTTGCTAGTAAAACCAATATCAATACCGAAAAAATTGCCCGAACTTCCCGCCTTGTATCCCGTCTTATGCGCATGCCTGTTCAGGCCAATAAGGCCATCGTCGGGCGAAACGCCTTTGCCCACTCCTCCGGTATTCACCAAAACGGGGTTTTGAAAAATAGACTAAACTACGAAATTATCAACCCGCAGGATGTGGGAATTACTCAGTCGCAACTTGTTTTAACAGCCCGTTCCGGAAGATCGGCTCTGCGCCATCACTTGGAAAGACTGGGCTACGAAATCTCACAGGAAAAACTTGACAGTCTGTATCAAAAATTCCTGGAATTTGCCGACAAAAAAAAGGATATTAATGACGATGATCTACACGTGCTGATGGGCCAAAAGGGTGCTGAAACCGGTCTGGCTCTTGTGTCGCTTAATGTCTCTTCCGGTACCAAAACAAAGCCGTCGGCAGAAATAAGGCTTAAAATTAAGGGAGTGGAAAAAACTGCCAAGGCCTCGGGAAACGGCCCTGTTGATGCTTCTTTTAACGCGGTTAACAAAATTGTCAACAAAAAAGTTTTGTTGGAAGAGTATTTGGTGCAGGCCATAACTGGGGGCAGCGACGACATCGGCAAGGTGCATATTCAGCTTAATTATAAAAACAACATTTATTTTGGTTTTGGCGCCGATACCGATATTGTGGTGGCATCGGTCAAGGCTTATCTTGACGGACTGCAAAAGATTGTATGAAAAAAAATACCGGCCATTGTGAAGATTGTGAAAACTGCGACTGCCAGGACCTAAAAATACGCAGTACCGCTTTGACGGGAAGTCTAAACGGCAAAGATTGGGTAAAACGGGCTCATGCCCGGGCCATGATGAGGGCCGTAGGTTTTAAAGATAACGATTTTACCAAACCTCTTATAACTGTGGCCTGTCCTTTTACCAATATCACTCCCTGCAACGCCCATATTTACGATTTAGGAAATTTAATAATGGACGAGCTGGAAAAGCAGGGCGGCAAGGGGATTATTTTTGGCACGCCGGTGGTCACCGACGGAGAAACCATGGGTATGGAAGGCATGAAATATTCGCTTCCTTCACGGGAGCTAATCGCCGACTCCATTGAAATGATGCATGAAGCCTACGCGGCAGACGGGGCAATAACACTATCAGGATGCGATAAGACAATTCCCGCTTCTCTTATTCCTCTGGCTAGAAACAACAGTATCGGCATCACTCTTTATGGCGGAACAATATTGCCGGGTCATTATAAAGGCCAAGACTTAACTATTGTTAGCACTTTTGAAGCAATTGGACAGTACTCGGCGGGCAAGATGAGTGAAAAGGATTTTCATGAAATAGAATGCCGCAGTTGTCCGGGCAACGGCTCCTGCGGGGGCATGTACACCGCCAATACCATGGCCTCGGTTCTTGAGGCATTGGGTATGAGTATTCCGGGTAGCGCCTCACATCCGGCAGTGGATGAAAAAAACCGCATTTCCGATAAAAAACGCCGCGACAGCATTGAAACCGCCAAGGCCCTTTTTCATCTTTTAGAAAAAGATATTCACGTGCGTGATATTATGACCAAAAAGGCTTTTGAAAATGCCATCACCGTGGCCTTGGCTCTGGGCGGCTCCACCAACATGGTACTCCATCTTTTGTCCTTAGCTCATGAAGCAGAAATTAAATTAAATCTTGATGACTTTAGCAGAATTGCCAAAAAAGTGCCGCTTCTGGGCAATTTCAAGCCTTTTGGTCAATATGTCATGGCAGACTTGGATAATATCGGAGGAATACCGATGGTGATGAAAATGCTTTTGCGGGCCGGACTTATTCATGGCGATTGTTTGACGGTCACCGGAAAAACCGTGGCAGAAAATTTGCAAACTGCTCCCGATTTCCCCAAAGGTCAAAATGTTATCTATCCGATTGATAAACCGTTGGCTAAACCCGAACACCACATGATCATTATCTACGGCAACTTGGCCCGCGAGGGAGCCATCATCAAGCTTTCCGGCCGCGAAGTCAAAAAGTTTGAGGGCCCGGCCCGGATATTTGAACGGGAAGAAGATGCTCTTGATGCTATTCTGCAAAAAAGGATTAACAAAGGAGATGTGATGGTTATCCGCTATGAGGGGCCTAAAGGCGGTCCGGGCATGCGGGAGATGCTCTCTCCTACTGCTGCCCTGATGGGCGCGGGTCTGGGACAAGATGTGACGCTTATAACCGACGGCCGCTTCTCCGGCGGCACCCACGGAATCACCATTGGCCATATTACCCCCGAAGCTCAAGCGGGCGGCACCATTGCCTTGATAAAAGAGGGAGATAGAATTACAATTGATTTGGCCAAAAGAGAAGTTAATCTGGAAGTGGCAAGCAGTGAGCTGGCGAAACGAAAAGGTCAGTGGCGGGTGCCAAAACCAAAATACAATAGAGGCGTCTTGGCCAAATACGCCAAACTGGTCTCAAGCGCCAGCACGGGAGCAGTAACATCATGAGTAAAATTAAATCAATTCAAACCAATAAAGCGCCGAAGGCAATTGGGCCGTATTCACAGGCGGTGGTGGCGGGAGGATTTGTTTTCTGCGCGGCGCAAATCGGCATGGATCCTGTAACCGGCAGTCTGGCTGAAGGGCTGGAAAATCAGGTTAAACAAGTTATTACAAATATCGAGGCTGTTTTGGAGGCGGCCGGTTCTGATTTGACAAAAGTGGTTAAAACCACAGTTTATCTTAAAAACATCAATGATTTTGCCAAAATGAACGAGATTTATGCCAAGTTTTTTACCGGCAAACCTGCCCGTGCCACAGTTGAAGTCTTAAGTCTCCCCAAAGGAGCACTTGTCGAAATCGAGGCAATTGGCCTTATCTCTAACTCCTGACCGCCTCACCTCTAACAAGCGGTCCAAGTTCTGCTAAATCTGTCTGCATTTCTAAAATTTGCCTCATGGCCCTGTCGCCTTGTAGGTTTTGATATATGAGCGTTTGGCCACAATAATCCGAAGTCCTGTTTGCCCAGTTGGAAGCAATCACCCCAAAAAATCGATTTGCCCTTCCTCCTATTCCCGGCTCAAGCGCTACCATTTGTGTAAAAATCTCGTGCCGAGCGTCTTTCGGCAAAAGAACAACTGCTTCAACGGCATGAGGCTGCACGTCAATATGCCGAAGACCTCGAAGTGAGCCTTGTCCTTTTAGAATTGTTTGGGCGATATCAGGATCTGATGCGGCAAAAAGAACTCTTGCGGCAACCTCTGGCGGAACCACTTCCAAAAAATCGGACAATTGTAAACCTAAAGTATAAGGTTGCCCAATATTTCCCGTTCTTTGTTCTTGAAGAACGCGATGTCCATACAAACTCGCCATACCCGCTATAATATTGGCAAGTTTGATAAGATCGCTTCTTTTTTTTACGTCTCTGGGAAATCTTCCAATATCATCTTCTCTAGCTACCCCCTCATCTATCACCCGATGCGTAACTGCTCCTATGTCAAACGCTTCGGCCGTAGAAGAACGACGAACTCCGCTAAAAAAATCGCCTAACCGCAAACCCCATCTGGCTTTCGACTTAAATGCCTTATCTACTCCTTGCTGTACAAAATCCGCTCGAACAAGCGACACTAAGCCATAACTGCCAGTTCGAATAATACCTCGATACGGTCCTTCAACTTCTTCATCAAAATATCTATAATCAATACTTCTATGTCCCTCGCCAAGCATAACAGCGCCATTATAGCATATACGTCTCCCTCTCTTGACAACTACTATTCATACTCTATAGTATGGATATAAATGGCGAAGTTTGCAAGAATTCCAAAATTGAATAAAGAAGAAAGACAAAAACTTTTAATAGCTTTTTGCGAGGCAATTACTTCTCTTAAAAATAAAGAGGAAGCGGCACAATTTTTAACAGATTTACTTGGCCCTCAAGAACTTGAAATGTTAGCAAAACGGTTGGAGGTTGCAAGATTATTAATTAACGGCAAAACATACGAAGAAATACGAACCGCTTTGAGAGTTGGCTTTAATACTGTTGCCAGAGTTAACGCTTGGTTAACACTCTCCGGCAGTGGCTTTCGCCTGGTTATTGGGAGGATTCCAAAAAAAGGAAAAAAGATATATGAACATACGCTTGAAGAGAAATATATCCCTTACTCTTTGTATAATTTCAAACGCAGGTACTCCATGTATTTTTTGCCCGAATTTATTCTTGAAGAAATTATCAAAAGAAGCGACGAAAAAGAGCGAAAGAAGTTGGACTCCATACTATCTAGTATAGATGGTAAACCGGAATTATTCAAAGAAGTAAATGAAAAATTTAAGGAACAGTTCACAACCTTTAAGAACCGCCTAAAACGCGCTAAATAGAAAATTTTATGATAGAATGTTTTTATGAATAAACCGCGAACGCTTTTTGACAAAATTTGGGAAGCTCATGTTGTGCAGCGAAAAGTTGGATATCCTGACGCGCTTTATATAGACGCGCATTTAATTCACGAGGTGACAACTCCGCAGGCTTTTGACGGACTAAGACGAAGAAAAATAAAAGTCGCCCGACCCGATAGAACTTGGGCTACGGCCGACCACAACGTGCCGACTAAAAATCAGCATCTGCCGATTAAAGAATTGTTATCCAAAATTCAGGTAGAAAAACTTACCAAAAACTGTTCGGAGTTTGGCATCCGTCTTTACGGCATGGGACATCCTTTTCAGGGGATTGTTCATATCATAGGTCCGGAGCTGGGCATTACTAAACCCGGCATGACCATTGTCTGCGGCGACAGCCACACCTCCACCCACGGCGCTTTTGGGGCGGTGGCCTTTGGCATCGGAACCAGCGAAGTAGAACAAGTCTTGGCCAGTCAATGCATCCTGCAAAACAAACCAAAAACTATGAATATTGAAGTAAATGGTAAATTGGGAAAAGGCGTGGTGTCAAAAGATATCATCCTTTACATTATCAGCAAAATATCAACCGGCGGCGGCACGGGCTATTTTGTGGAATACACCGGCTCAACTATTAAAAATCTTTCCATGGAAGCCCGCATGACTATTTGTAACATGAGCATTGAGATGGGGGCGCGGGGCGGCTTGATTGCGCCTGATGAAACCACATATCAATACATGAAAGGCAGACCGTTTGCACCAAAAGAAAAAAACTGGGATTCTGCTTTGCGGAATTGGCAAACCTTGCCTACCGACAAAGGGGCTAAATATGACAAACGGGTCGCTTTTGACGCTTCTGACATTGAACCGATGGTGACATATGGAACTAATCCAGGCATGGGAATTAAAATCAGCCAACACATTCCCACCGAAGATAATTTTCAAATGGAGAGTCAGCGCAGTAGTTTTCGCAAAGCCGTAAATTATATGAACATAAAACCCGGTAAAAAAATACAAGATCAAAAAGTTGATTATGTCTTTTTGGGAAGCTGCACCAATTCCCGCATTGAAGATCTACGTATGGTAGCGCACATTGTTAAAGGAAGAAAAAAAGCGGACGATGTGGAAGTTTTCGTCGTCCCCGGTTCAAGGCAAGTGGAAACTCAAGCTCGCAAAGAGGGAATTGATAAAATTCTGAAAGATTCTGGTTTTGAACTACGGGGCCCCGGATGCTCGGCCTGCCTGGGCATGAACGAAGATAAAATTCCCTCGGGAAAATATTGTATCTCTACCTCAAATAGAAATTTTGAAGGCCGTCAGGGTCCCGGTGCCCGCACGTTTTTGGCCAGTCCATTAACAGCGGCCGCGTCGGCTTTAACCGGTCGCATAACCGACCCAAGAGAATTACTATGAAGAAAATTTTCTCAACCTGCGTACCACTGCCAATGGAAAACATTGATACCGATCAGATTATCCCGGCGCGCTTTCTTAAGGCAGTAACGCGGGAAGGTTTTGACCAGCATCTTTTTCGCGACTGGCGCTTTGACTCAAACAACAAACCAAGAAAAGATTTTGTATTAAACGATAAAACATTCAAGGGAAAAATACTGGCGGCGGGCCGAAATTTCGGCATTGGTTCAAGCCGGGAACACGCTGCTTGGGCATTGAAAGACTATGGTTTTGATGCTGTAATTTCCAGCTCTTTTGCCGATATTTTCAAAAATAATGCCTTAATAAATCAACTTCTACCCGTACAGGTTTCGCAAACTTTTTTAAATAAACTTTTTGCTGAGGTAAAAATAAATCATAAAACAATTGTTAATATTGATATCCCAAACCAAACTATTGAAATTGAAAATATCAATATTAAAGAAAAATTCCCTCTTGATCCTTATCGAAAAATGTGTCTTATTAAAGAGTATGACGATATTGATTATTTATTAAGTTTACAATCGCAAATTTTTGCCTTTGAAAGGAAAAGGAGAAACGATTTTTCGATATGAAAAAAACGATTGCGGTATTATCAGGCGACGGTGTAGGCCCGGAAGTCATAAATGAAGCAATAAAAGTACTCAAAAAATTGAGCACAAAATTTCGCCACCAATTTGTGTTCAATAATGCTCTGATAGGCGCTTCCGCTATTGCTAAAACAGGTTCTGCATTGCCCAAGGAAACAATTACCATCTGCCAAGACGCCGACGCCATTTTGCTGGGAGCGGTGGGAGATCCAAAATACGACAGCAATCCCAAAAATAAAGTCCGCCCCGAACAGGGACTGCTGGCGCTTCGTCAACAACTTGGTCTATTTGCCAACATCCGGCCAATTTTTTCATTTCCACAAATAGAAACATCTCCGCTTAAAAAAGAAGTTGTGCAAAATGTTGATTTTGTTATCGTTCGCGAGCTAACAGGAGGATTGTATTTTGGCAAACCCCGGGGCAGAAAAAATATTGATAAAACAGCTTTTGAAACTAATATTTATAGTAAGAAAGAGATTTTGCGCGTTGCCAAAATTGCCTTTGAACTAGCCAGAAAAAGAAATAAAAAGGTTACGCTTGTTGATAAAGCCAACGTTTTGGAAACATCAAAGCTCTGGCGGGAAACGGTGATGGAATACGCTAAAAATTTTCCCGATGTTACTTGTGAATATATGTACGTTGACAACGCCGCCATGCAGATAATTAAGCGGCCGATTATGTTTGATGTAATCTTAACCGATAATATCTTCGGCGATATTCTGTCTGATGAAGCATCGGTGATTGCCGGCTCAATCGGACTTTTGCCGTCTGCCTCTTTGGGAGAAAAAATATCACTCTATGAACCAATTCATGGCTCTTTTCCCAAAGCCGCCGGTACAAATACGGCTAATCCCATCGGCTCGATTCTGTCTGCCGCCATGATGTTGAAATACAGTTTTGATCTAGCAGAAGAAAGTGAAACAGTTGTAAACGCTGTTAAAAAAACAATTGAAGATGGTTTTGGCACCAAAGATATTTCACCAAACCCGCTAACTACGTCAGAGCTCGGTGACAAAATATCTCAGCTAATTTAGCTTTAATCTGTTATCTGGTGAGCCCGATATTGCTACTTTCGAACTAATTATACAGGAATACCAAACAATGTACCAACAACTGCAAGCCTATGTAACCTTAAATTAAAAGAATTTGGTATTCTAGACTATTCACCTTCGCCTCTTAAATGATTTTACGTCGGAAGAATTAAGATCAAACCATTCGCCATTTTTCCTTTTTGACTCAAATCTTCTATGCCAGCAGGCATCAATACAGCTTGGATCATCCGTTTCAATTTCATGAATGAGAGTTAAGCTTTCTGGCAACAAATGCTCCATGTGTTCCAGGTAATACCTTATGTATGCGATAACAATTAAGAAGAATCAAAGGGAGAAGTGGCAGAAAACTCCCATGGAGTATCCATAGTTGAAGAAACAATGCGCGAAATTAAATATCCATAAAGGTTTATTTAATATGTCTTTTCTAGTGTGGTACAATTAATTTTGTGATTAAGGCAGTAATATTTGATTTAG
>CAZWMJ010000004.1:0-74208 GCA_964635045.1 uncultured Gammaproteobacteria bacterium | reverse complement strand
AATATTCCCAGATCAGCCAGCACCTCCATGCCCGCCTGCGTTGACGATCGGGAAAAAGATCCCGGTTTTTCGCCAAGGATTGCTTTTTTTACCTACGGCGTTCCCAATAGAACGGGACTCAATCAATACGGTGCTTACGGAAGAGCTAGGGCAAAACAAGATTATTCAACAATTCTTCACGCATATTATAATTTTGATGAGATGAAGGATGTCGATACAAGTATTCAAATTAGAGTCGATGGTCATGGATCATATGGTCTAGAAGATTATGTAAAACGAATTTATGAGATGCCAAATTCGTGGGGTGATAACGATGGCATGGAAGCATTAAAAGCGCAAGCTATTGCGGCACGATCGTATGCGCTTGCGTATACAAATAATGGCTCAGGATCTATTTGTGATTCACAAAAGTGTCAGGTTTTTCAAGATGGCGAAAAAGGAGGGAATTGGAATACTGCTGTTGAGGCAACCCGAGGAAAGGCAATGATACAAGGCGGACAAGTCATAAAAGCTTGGTACTCTTCTACCCACGGAGGATACATTTTATCAACCTCCGAACTATCGGGTTGGTCATCAACATCATGGACCAAGCATGCCACTGATACCACTACCGGATCGGCAGGAAGTTTTGCAGATTTAAATAATAATGCCTACGACAAAGACTCTCCTTGGTTTTACTGTGACTGGGGTTCAAGAAGTCAATACGGTAATACTGCCTGGCTTAAATCATCGGAAGTGGCGGATATTGTCAATGTTATTCTTCTGGCCCGCGCTGACTCGGGAACCAAAGATCACTTTTATCAAACCGATAAATCCCACCCCTACGGCGGAGAGGTGTGGAATGAAGATAGAGTTAAGTCTGAACTCAGATCGCGAAACATTACTCCCTATGATAATATCTCAGATATTTCGGTAAGCGCTGATTTTTCCTCAGATAAAACCACATCTGTTAATGTTTCAGGAGACGGCGGCTCGCAGTCTTTCAGCGGAGCGGAATTCAAGGATTGGTTTAACTTGCGGGCTTCTGCTAATATACAAATTGTCGGCCCGTTGTATAATGTGGAGAGAAGATGATAATACTACAAATACTACCAATGCGCACCAATACTACCAATAAAACAATATTATTATTGAAATATTTGTAGTATTTGATATTTGTAGTATTGGTAGTATTCTTTAGCTATGCCTGATATTTTTGTTGCGGGGGAAAATCAAAAACCAAAAGAGGAAAAGCTGAAGGAGATAATTCATCCAAAACATTCTATGTTTCCTTTAGCTTCCTATGCGAAAGACCCAGACTGCGTTTATTTTGCGACACAGGGAGAGAATGAAGAAATTCTTCTTTTTTTACGAAAGCACTTTATCACCAACATCCCCTGGATTGTTCTTAGCGCGCTTTTGCTTTTGATTCCTCCTTTTATTTACCTTGTTTTCGGCAATCCGCTACCGGCGGCGCTTCATATTTCGGGAAACACCATCCTCATTTTAATTCTTTTTTACTATATCGTGGTTTTTGGAATACTCATATTAACAAATTTCATCACTTGGTATTTTAATGTTTATATTGTAACAAACGAACGAATAGTTGATATTGATTTTGTCAACATTCTTTACCGCGAAGTCTCATCAACCAGACTTAATCTTATTCAAGACGTAACTGTGAAAACGGGCGGGGTGGTGCGGGCTTTTTTTGACTATGGAGACGTATTTATTCAAACAGCGGGAACGGAAGTAAATTTTGATTTTCATGCTGTTCCCAAACCGCAAGAGGTGTCGCGAGAAATCGAAAAGCTGATGCGTAAAGCAAGACAGAAAGAAGGAATCTCCGAACTTGAGGAGGCAATAAAGCGATGATACCGGATCAGTTTTTTTCACTTTTTCAAACAAACCTGGTAGTACTTGTCACAAAATTTTTCCTGTCTATCATTATTTTTCTCTATGGCATTTTTGCCGTAGTCATTGTGCGTCAAGTGCAACTAATGAATAAAATAGTCACAGAAACTGAATTCTCGTCAATTATTTTTTTAATAGCGCTCATCCATCTGCTTTTGGTTATTGGATTATTTTTTCTGGTAATAGTATTGATATAAAAGTTTTGCTATTTCGCTTTTTATTGCGGCAATTGTTATACTATAGTCAATGAAAGAGGATGTTGCCAAAATTGTTGCCACTCCTACTCTCACCTCTTGGTCGCAGGCGTATCATGCGGGAAACCTGTCTGCCGCTTTATCTCTTACTAAACAAGTGTCCAAGGAGGAAGAAGGCAGTTTACTCGCCCAATTAGGCAAGGAGATTCTTAATTTCTTTGAGGCGGAATACTTTGGTTTGGAAGAAAAAAATTTATCCACCATTAAAGAAGCCATATCCACTATTTTGGGAAAAATCCCGGAAGAGGTCTTTCCGTCTTTGGCGGTCGTGACCATCCCCAAAAAACATCCCAACATACTTTACGCCTTTACCTTCGGCGAAGGGAAAATCGTCATCAAAAGAGAAGAAAAGGTGGGAACAATTCTTAAATCCGAAGATAATGAAAAAGAAATACAATCAGCCTCCGGATTTATAGAGGACAAAGATCTAATTATTCTGGAAACAAAACAATTTGCCGGTTTAATCTCAAATCAGACACTTCAAGATTCGCTTAACCATAACAGTCCCGCCGAAATAGCGGAAAATATCTCTCCCAAAATACACGAGCAGGAAGAAGGCGGGGCGGCGGCAACTATTATTGCCATTTCTATTGAGCAGGCTGTCGTAGAAGAAGTACTTCCTCTACCCGAAACGTCTGAAATAAAACACCCTTCGGCAGGCTCAGGGCAAGCAGCGGATTTGGAATCATTAAAAAACAAGGTTTTGCAATTAATCCCAAAAACTACTCAAATAAGCCATCCGCGAAGAGTTTTTTTAAGTCTGGCGATAATTCTGGTTTTGGTGCTTGTGGTAAGCATCTTTTTTGCCATAAAAAAACAAGGCGACGCCAAAATTCAAGCTCAATTTCAGGATATTTATTCTTCCGCCCAAAAAAAATATGAAGAAGGACAAAGTTTGGTTCCTCTTAATAAAAATCTGGCGCGGGACGATTTTTCTTCCGCCCAAAAAATCTTAAACGAGGGCAAAACTAAATTTAGCAGTAATTCCAAAGAGGAAAAACAAATAACGGAACTGCTTGGCAAGGTTGAAGATTCTCTGACCTCTCTTTCCGGAATAAACAAAATCAGCGCCAAAGTTGTCAACGAAAACGTCAGCGATTTGTTGAATCTGGAAATTAAAAACAGCGGAGGCGCGTATTTTTTTACTCAAGATGAAAAAAATGTTTATTTTATCACCAACAGCGAAATCATCTCTATTGACAAAAAAACAAAATCCCCAAAAAGCCTGATTAAAAACAACGGCAGTTGGGAAAATGCGGCCGGAATAGGAATATATTTTGGCAATTTTTATGTTTTGGATAAAAAATCAAATCAAATAATAAAATTATCGAAGGGAGACAACGGTTTTTCCAAAACAAACTATCTGGCAAATAATGTAAAGATAGATTTTTCCAAGGCGCAAAGTATTGCCATTGACGGCTCTATCTGGGTGATTTTCCAAAACGGAGAAGTCTTAAAATTTACCCGCGGAAAAGCCGACAGTTTTAAAATTTCCGGTCTCCCCAAACCCATTTCCAAATCAACCCGTGTCGCAACCGATATAAATACCGGCAACCTGTATATTCTCGATAATGGATCATCAAGCATCGTTGTTATCAATAAAGACGGCTCATATCAAACCACTTATTCAACGGATATTCTGAAGGATGCCGCAGATTTTGAAGTCAAAGAAGAGGATAAAAAAATCTTTGTACTCCAAAAAAACAAAATCTACCAAATAGATCTGCCATAAATTCTTATGAAAATAGTTAATCGAAGAGCTTTTTATGACTACCGGATTTTGGAGCGTTTTGAGGCGGGCATCAATCTGTTGGGGGCTGAGGTCAAATCGGTCAGAGGCGGGCAGGCCAACCTGACAAGCAGTTTTATCCGCATAATCGGCAGTGAGGCTTATCTTGTTAATGCCAAAATTTTTCCTTTCCAATATGCCAGACCGGAAGGCTATGATGAACGAAGAACCAGAAAACTCCTGCTTCATAAAAAAGAAATAATTTCTCTTAAAAGTAGAGTTGAAGGCTCAAATCTAACCCTTGTTCCCCTATCTCTTTATAGTAAAAAAAACCTTATCAAAGTGGAAATTGCTCTGGCAAAGGGGAAGAAAGAATATCAAAAAAAAGAGGCTATCAAAAGAAAAGACTTGGAGAGGGAAATAGAGGCGGAGATGAAAGATAAAAATTGATTAGTAAGTATTCATAGGTGAATCAAACATTTCAGCTATTGACTTCAGATTATCGTGATGATATTATCCTCTCATAAATTATGACAGCAGAACACGCTGGAGGACGACCCCGCCCTGCAACAGATATTGCCGCAGCGTTTACTCCTCCAATTGGTTTTACTCCTGATGCGCTCGCAGAAGCACGGGAGCAGAAAGCGCTTAGAGGACAAACAATTATTGTGTTTGGAGCAAGTCCTACAGGTATTGGTGGCGCAGCTGCATATGAAGCAGCATTACAAGGGGCAAATGTCATAACAGTATCAAGAAAGAGAGAAGACAATTCGGAAGCTGAAGGATTTGTTGTGTCACTTGCTGAACAAACTGGCGTACAAGCAAAATGGATACCAGCAGATATAACAAAACCGGGAGCAGCAGCTGGAGTTATAAGGGATGTAGTAAGAGAATTTGGAAAAGTGGATGCTGTTGTTATCGCATCAGGTGAAAGAGATGACTTTCCTTTTATTGCAATGTCCGATGAAAGAATGAGAAGGATTATGGAAGCTAATTTTTTTGGTCCGTACTTTGCGATGCAAGCTGCATTCAACCAAATGCGCAGACAAAAACCACCACATGGAAGAATTGTCGTTATCGGAAGCGAAGCTAGTAAAGGAAGCCCAGGACAAACAAATTATGCTGCATCAAAAGGCGCACTAGCAAGCGCTGTGGCATCAATTGAATTAGAAATGAAAACGATGTACAGACCCAAAAACCCAGATCTCGATATAGCAGTCGTGAATATATCTCCAGGAGTTGCCAGAACAGGATTTGTAAAAGATGTGACTCCAGAACAGAGAGCATACCTTTATAAATTATCAGGAGCGGATAGAGACATAGAGCCTTCTGAGGTTGGAGAATTAGTTATTTTTGCCGCATCCCCGCAAGGCGCTGAGCTATCGGGACAAACTGTTTCTATTGTTGGCAAAGGACCAGCGCCACAAGACCTATTACCAAATAAGCATATAGAAGGTTGACTTAACAGTCTAATCGTTGGCAGTGAGCATTAACGAAATATCTTATCCCACTTCGTCAAGACTTCGAGGGTTAAAGAACCGAATTGAGGAATATATTTTCAAATGGTTTCCGATATTGAACGGGTTAGCTTTAGCCTCAGCTCAATAAAAAAAGGTGGTATCACAAGAAGGTATTGGAACAAGTGATACAATACGAGTGACAAATGAAAGGAAAAGACATTGTTAAATCAATTAACATAAGCATACAAAATTATTTACTCTATCTTTCTTCTGTATTAGACCCTTTTCTTCAACAAAACCCTATATGGCAAGGGGTCTTTTATTCTGCAATAGGATTATTTGGAGTATACATGGCATGCAATCAAGAAGAATTAAATGAAATCACTGAGTTTATCAAAGACCATCCAAAAGAGTTTCGTGAAGAGATTGTTCAAAGTAAGGAATTTAGAAAAGGATTTCTGCTTTTTACGGAACAGTATCTAAAGCAGAGGGTTGAAGACAAGAAAAAGATATTGAAACGCATTCTGTTGGGATATACGCTCACTGACAACAAAATAGACTATGAATTTGAAAGACTTAATGATTGCTTGGTAAGAATGACTGTTCCTGCATTGCAGTTTGTTATTTTTTTGAAAACCAAAATAATACCTACTCTGAAAGAACAATATAGAGATGACTTAGTTAAACAAAAATATCTTCGGTCTGATAGAAGTAACGAATGGTGGTGGGATGATAAACTAATAAAAGTTTCAGTAGGGTCGCCTATTCAGGATTGGCTACACAATGACTATAGCCCTACTACCCAAAAGGTGAAAGAGGAATATGGGATAAAACAGAATGAGGGATGGATTGCCGATTTGGAACATAGAGCAGAAACTCGGGAGAGAGATAAAAGAAATGAAGTCAATGAAAAGATGAATGAACTCGTGACGCTAGGCATTTTAAGGACGCAAACCGAAGGGGGGACATTAGGCGGCGGAGGAGGAACGGATTATCGCCTTACCGCCTTTGGGCTTAATTTTATTAAACAAATAGATGACGTTATCTAAAAAGGAAAAATGTCTTTTACTTTTACCCCAAAGGAAATTTTTCTAGATAGTGTTTGATTTGTTTTTTGATAAATCTCCAGCCGGCGCCGCTTTTAAGAAACCGTTCACGACCAGTTGCATCTTTCCTTTCCAAATAAGCTTCATAATAAATCAATTTCCATGGAGTTTTGTCTTTTGTAGATGCGACTTGCTTTTTGTTATGTTTAACCAATCTTTTCTTTAAATCGGGAGAGAACCCAATATAAAGACTTTTATCTTTTTCGCTTTGAAGGATATAAACGTAGTACACAGTTAGATTATAGAGGTTGCCACGTAAAATTGCTCATTCTATTTGCAATCACGTGGCTGCCGTAAAGCGAGCATTAAAAAAGCCCTCTGGTTAACCCTATTGCAAGTTGTTTTTTTTGGCTTGCAACGTGGCCCGAAGGGCTTTACGTTGTGGAGATGTCCGGCGGTGAGCCGGAGTCCAAGAATCACTATAAAAAACTTCTACAAGCTTAGTTGGTTAAATTAAGTCGTATTGTTTTTTCCTAACCAACAAGAATAAAACAACACCAAGGTTTAATAAATAAAATAAGGACAAAAACCAACTTTCCTTACCATCTCTCAACTGTATTTATGCCCATATCGCCCCGTTGAGAAAAGACAATATGAACAGATCTTAGGCTTGTGCGAATGCAAAAGCTCTTTGATCAGACATTCCAAGCATCACCCGAATTGCTTCGGCTTCGGCCAAGAGTGCCTTTCTGCTGGTTTTAATAGCAGTTATTTTTGATTTTGTTTAACGACTACCTATCAAAGTCGGCTTGCAGTTTATTAACGTGCTTTCTTGTCGATGCAATGCATCCCCAAGTAGGCTTTATTATACCCTAATCTCTCGCCAGTGTCAACCCCCACACTCTTTTTGCCCCTGCGCGCTTAAGTATTCGCGCAGCCTCAAGAAGTGTGGCGCCGCTGGTTAGAATATCATCAACCAGAAATACCAGACTATTTTTAAGTAAATCTTTTGCTCCCTTTTTCAGGACAAAAGCGCGATTGATATTTTCCCGTCTTTCTTGTTGTTTCAGCCCCGCCTGCGAAGGAGTATTTTTGGTTCTTAGCAAAAGATCTCGCATCGTCATATTTAATTTCTCCGACAATCCCAGCGCCAAAAGAGCCGATTGATTATAACCGCGAGATTTTTGTTTTAAGTGGTAAAGCGGAATGGGCGCAAGGATTTTTTGGTAATTTTGATTATCTCGTAAAACTTTATTAAACTCTTCTTTTTGAATAATACCCTCATACAAAAATTCTACCAATAAATTTTTTAAGGCCGCCACATACGGTTTGTACTTGAAATTATAAATCAGCTTTTTGGCGGTCCGGTTATAGGCAATGCCACTAAAAATGCCGTCAATGGTGTATTTACCTTGGCAGGCAGGATGAGTCAATTCGTTGATGGAGGGACGATTGCAGACGGCGCACAATCCCTCCGCCTCAAAAGAAAGATAGGAGAAACAATTAGAACAAAGATAAGAACCTAACTTCCGACAGCCTACACAGTATTTGGGAAATAGAAAATCTAAAATACCCACAAAAAAAACTCACCTGCTTTATAAATATCTTAAGAATTTATTTTTTCTGTCAACCAATATATTCTTAGATTTTATAGGTTTGTCTGTCAGTTCAAATCCCATCACAATAATCTCCTCATTTTTCTTAATAAGATGGGCGGCGGCCCCATTCATGCAGATAATTCCGCTGTGACGCTCACCAATAATGAGGTAAGTTTCCAAACGGGCGCCTGTGGTATTGCTGACCACCAGCACTTTCTCCCCAACCCAAAAACCGGCTTTTTCGATGAGATCTTCGTCAATGGTGATACTGCCGATGTAATCCAAATCAGCTTCAGTCACAATTGCCTTGTGAATTTTTGAGCGCAAAACAAATCTCATAACTATATTATAAACCAATTCCTGCTGATGAGGCGGCGGCAAATTATTTCTATTTGTGAAGTGCAATTATTATTGCAAATACTAGCAATGCCGCTCCAAGGAACTTGTTAACGATGTTTTCATATTTTGCGTAAATAAATCTGATGCTTTTCTGTGTGAGAAACACTGAAAGAAGTGAGGCCATCACAAACGAATTGAGCGGCATTGCAATCCATAAGAACACGACAACCCAAAATGGCGCGCCTGACCCCATTACCGTTGCAAAAATACTTGCGAAGAATAGCGACGCCATTGGGCTCAATATGTTTGTTAAGAACCCGATTTTGACAGCACTAAAGGGCGAAATATTTTTATGTTCGTTAAATGCGGCGTCTGTTTTTTGTAATTTAATTTTTAAAAATATCGTTTTTATACCGAGATAGGTAAGATACCCAACTCCCAGAAATTTGATGATGCTAAATGCTATATCGGACGTTGAAATAATGAGCGCAATTCCAGTAACAGAGTATGTGATATGAATAACATTTCCCACCGCGATTCCAACTGCCGTCCATATGCCGGTCTTGCGCGAATACATCAACGAGTTTCTAACGATTAACACAAAAAGAGGGCCAGGTGTAAACCATACAAAAACATGAATAGCTAAAATTGTGCTGATTAAGACGAGGTTTTCCATATGAAATGCCCAATGCTTTGGCGATTTTTGCCATTATCTAAGCGGAGGAGGTGGGATTTGAACCCACGTGAGCTTGCGCTCGCGTGCTTTCCAAGCACGTGCAATGGGCCGCTATGCGACTCCTCCAAAGCTGGTAGCTAATTGCTAATGGCTAGCCCGCCCCGCTTTGCTCGGCGAGGCCGGGGTTGCTAATAGCTTTTTCGCTTCTTTCCAAACTTCTTTATCAGACTTATAGGTCAACCTCTTTTCAACTTCCTCAACCGGCAGCCATTCCACATTTTCCATTTCCCAATCATGATTTTTAATATCGCCCGATACATATTCCATCAAAAAATAATAGACAGTTTTTTTAACTTTTTCCCCGGAAAAATTATACCAATAACTGACCGGGTCCAATTCTTTTGTTATCTTGCCAACCACGCCGGTCTCCTCCTCTACTTCCCTAACAGCCGTATCTTCCTTTTTCTCGCCTTTTTGCTTATCACCAATCAAGCCTTTGGGAAATACCCAGCCATGATGCTGAGAATGTTGGCAAACTAAAACTACAATATTATCTTTGGTAAATTTATCTTGTATCCTTCGACTTCGCTCAGGATGGGCTTGTCGGAAGACAACCCCACCTGCTGAAAATTCAAATTTCATAAAGATGGTGCAATTGTACTGCATTTGCTTCAAAGTTGGCAATAAGATAAAATAGTAATATCTTGTGCCCGTAGTTCAACGGATAGAACACCTGGTTGCGGTCCAGGCGGTTGGAGGTTCGATTCCTCTCGGGCACGCCAAATGGCAAATCTAAAAGAAGGTCCAATTCCATCTGGTTTTGATACTGTTAGGACAAATGAAGGGTTTCGCCCTGTTCAAGTTTTTGGAACAGTGGCTTTAGACGTTGATGGTGATTATGAAATGCAATTTTTACCAGGAAATCCTTTTTCAACTTTAGATGGCGCCATGCAGGCATTAAAGACTTTTGTAAGTGAACAGAAGCCTCCAGCTGGGGGCAATGGAGGGTTGGCCGAGCGGTAAGGCGCTGGTTTCGAAAACCAGTGGGAGTAATCCCTCAGAGGTTCAAATCCTCTACCCTCCGCAACTGTCCTCGTAGTTCAACTGGATAGAGCGTCAGGTTCCGAACCTGAAGACTTGAGGGTTCGAATCCCTCCGAGGACACAATTCTTGACAAACCTTTCATTTTTTTCCTAAAATAAATTATGGCTGAAGCCGGTTCCGGTATTACAGGAGAATATGCAGATCCACTAACTCGAATACCTTCTCTTGCCGATTTAAACGTTGGACCTGAAAAACCCTTGGGTTATTTAGTCGTAGAAAGAATAAAAACTCTGGGCGGAGATCCTGAAATGATTAGACGGGAAGCAGAAAGAAAAGGTCAATTAGTTAAATCTTTCAGAATAGAAGATGGGTCACTTAACGGACCTGGTGATACTCTCTTTGTTGCAGATAAAGATGCTCTTGCAAGACTGCTATCGCTTAATGCTTCTATTCTTTTGGAGGCCGGGTGGCCTACGGAACCTGAAACGTTTGTTGACTTTGTAGCTACACACGCTGCTCCCTTCAAAACAAAATTGTATGATATCATAGCTGATGCTTTCGGAGATAAATCAAATCCAAAAAGAACAGATGTTACAAAAATCTAAGTGCGAAGAGAGACTCGGACTACTGATGCCGTTTCGGGCGCACTAAACAAATTTTACTAACTGTGCTGAGAGGTTTGCCGCTCCAGGGGAAAATTGCGGGACAGCCAGTTGGCGGATTTCTCCATAAAAGTCGGTCTGACTACTTCCCGGTAAGGAAGATAAGAAAGCAAAACAGACTTTATCCGCTCTTTGTCTGCCTCTCCCAACGTCAGCGTCAGCTCTCCCGGAAGAAAGGCCTCTGTTCGGATATGAAGAACTTCAACTCCGTCTCTTTTTTTGAAATAAAAATCATACAGTTCCTGCCATAGAAAAAAATGATCCTCAATTGTTATCCCTTCCGTGCTGATCCGATAGCGGAAATCGTGCGGCGGCACAGTCACCAAGGCAAATGCCACAAAAACCAAACTAAGAACCACCGCCATCAAAGCGTACTGCGAAAAAAGAAAAAGAATAATTTCCACCAAAAACATAATCAGAAGACTGCTTAAATAATATTCCTTCCCCCGTTTTCTAAAAGGCCGCCCGGGAGCGCTCCAGGAAAGAAGAGTTTTTACTTCGTTTGGGCTGTTGAATGAAGGACTTGGTAAATCCAACGGTTCTCTGGGCAGGTCGAGAGGTTCTTTGGGTAAATATGTTTGTCCTTCGACAAGCTCAGGATTTTGATTTTGGACAGTCATTGCTTTTACAGTATAACATATTGTTGTGGGAGTCAAGATGTTCACCAGATGGATTTTATTGTATAATCAAGTCAGGGAGAGTTGGCTGAGTGGTCCAAAGCGAGGGGTTGCTAACCCCTTGAGCGTAAATTCGCTCGCACAGGTTCGAATCCTGTACTCTCCGCACTTCGTCGTTTCACTCCTCAGTGTAAACATTGGAGGAATTGAGCAATGGTGGCTCACCAGTCTTGAAAACTGGGGTCCGAAAGGACATGTGGGTTCGAATCCCTCTTCCTCCGCCAAGTCAAACTTGGCTGGCAGGTATATAATTATACCTGCCGCAACACTCTTGACAAGCGGATAAAAAATCTTTATCCTGTAAATGATGAGCGCGATACAAGAGGCTCGACCACGATTAAGAATGGCAGCCGCTCTTCTTGCTACTACCGCTATAGGCACAGCCGGATGCGATTTGGCATCACCTCCCCCACCAACACCTCAACGAATAGTAATAGTTGTAACTGCAACACCGGATGGCCGACCAATTCCTCCACTAAATCCGACAGCTACTCCAACAAGAGCTGCAGATGGCGGATTCAGGGCAACCGCTCCAGAAAAATCTCCAAAACAACTATATGATGCTTTGTTAGCAACGCCATTTACACCTGATGAACTAAGATCGGTGTCAGGTTTGAAAATAAAAGGACGATCCCCTGACAATCTTTCTCCTGCCGCTAAAGCGCTAGGCGCTGTCGGTCAAGTTAATGCGGCTTTTTCAGAACCCGGTTCAATGTTTGGTGATTTAGACAGAATATTTATTGCATTTGTAGTTTATCGTAATGAAGCAGATGCAACCGCAAGCCTTAATGCTTCTCCACCATCGCCATCTATCGCCACTGTACCAAATCCTCCTGGCGAGCCTATTAGTATATTCGAGTCTGGTGCTCTCGCTATCACTCGACATGGTAATATTACTATTTTGGCATTTGTGATGGGAGCAACGGATAACGATCAAGGAACCCGGATGAAAAAAATAGCTGATTTGGCCAAAGCCGGCGTTACCCATCTTCAACGAATCCGCTAAAAACGCTTTACTTGACACATTCGACCCTTCGACCCATTCAGCAGGTTCAGGGCAGGCAGGCTCAGGGCTCAGTGTCGGCGCTTACGCTTGACATCCGATTAAAAAATCTTCATACTCAAAACAGAATGCGTTTTCCTGCCCGAATAAAATTATTTTTTCTCGCCTCCTTGTTACTTGTTACTTGTTACTTGTTACTAGCCGCCCTGCCGGTGTCAGCCCAAGCACCCAATCCCTACGCTCCCCCCAATGTACCCAATAATCTGCACAATTGGACTCAAAACGTGATGATTGAAGTCATGGCAGCCATGAGTTGCCAGCTGGCCGGCATTGACCCCACCAATCCCCAACAACCATGTCTGGGAATAGATCAACAAACAGGCAATATAGGATTTGTCCCTTCGGCAAACTCAGGACAGGGTGGAGGGGCAATTGGAGTTACAACCCAATTAATGAGTACCCTGTTTACTCCGCCGCTTCACAGCGGCGATTATTTCCGCTATCTGGCTGACAACTTCGGTTTCGTCAAAAAAACCTATGCTCAGGGAACCGGCTTTACTTCTCTTTCTCCGTTGATGGGTCTGTGGTCAACATTCAGAAACATCGTCTATCTGGGCTTTGTGGTAGCTTTTGTTTTTATCGGTTTGGCCATTATGCTGAGAGTCAAAATTGATCCCAGAACTGTCATGACCATTGAAAATCAAATCCCCAAAATAATTATCGGTCTTATCCTGGTCACTTTTTCCTTTGCCATTGCCGGATTTTTGATTGACTTGATGTGGGTGATGATTTATCTGGTATTTAATATCATTTCGGGCAGCGCGCCGCTTATGAAACTTGATCCTAATGTTTTCAAGGATTTAAATCCTGCGAACTTACAGGGGAAAAACCCTGTAGACGGAATGGGCGGTTTGATAAGCATTTCCGGTATGAGTAAAGACCTAGCCCTGTCTTTTCGGGAAATTATAGCCAGTTCTTTGAATTTAAAGACGGATTTTGGTGCTGTCTTTAATCCTCTCAGTTTCATAGGAAATATTGGGCAGTTTGTTACTGGCAGTGGAGATTTTAGTATCGTAGATACTATGGTGAATCTGATTAGTTTATTTTCAGCCTTCGCGTTTGGAAGTCATATTAACGATTTATCGGACACTGGAACATGGCTTGGGGTTAAAATACCCACTGGACCCGTTGCGGGCTGGATTGCCGCAGGTGTAATGTATCCACTTATGCAAACGATTTTGAGATGGGGACTACCATTTCTAATTGTATTTATATTTATGCTCATAGCTATTTTTTTTGCCCTTGTTCGGCTTGGCTTCGAGCTTCTCAAGGCCTATGTTTTTATCCTGATTGATGTGGTGATGGCTCCTTTTTGGATTGTTTTTGGGCTGATACCGGGCAGTCCGGTCGGTTTTGGGGCCTGGCTGAAAGACATTCTGGCCAATCTGTCCGCTTTTCCGGTCACCATCGGCATGCTGCTTCTGGGAAAGGTTTTTATGGAAGCCTTCAACCAACCGGGTACGGCTAAGGAAATATTTGTGCCTCCCCTTGTTGGCAATCCATCGGGAGCGCAATTCAGTCCTCTCGGTTCTTTGATTGGTCTTGCCATACTGCTTTTAACTCCCCAGGTAGTGAACATGATGAAAGAAGCCCTTAAAGCCCCCCAGTTCAAGTTCGGAGCCAGCATCGGTCAGGGAGCGATGATCGCTCCGATGATGGGAAAAGATATCGCCCATAATGTCTTCTCTCCCTATGGCGGTCTGGTCAGTATGAAAAGGGCCGGTTCGGCCTTTGGGTTTTTGAAAAAAGGAGATTGGAGCGGCGCCCTCAATGCGGCAGTAGGGGGCGGAGGTGTGGCTCCTTATCCAAGCCAAGGAGGAGGCGGGGGTCAACAATCATAATAACTACTGTTTCTCCGTCATCAGTTTACTGGCAAATTCGTAGAAACCAAAAAGAATTAGCAGATATATGGCCAATTTGCTTTTTCGGAAAAATCCCTTCAGGGCCGTCCCTCCTGTTTCATTCCTTATATTTTTAATAAGCTTGGCGCCTAGGTCTTTATCCACCAGCATGGTTTTAAGCATCTCGGTAAAATTATAAATATCGTCCGAGTCCCACGCCATCGCCCTGCCCCCATAGATGGTTTGGGCAAAAGAATTGCCTCTGGCCTTGTCTCCAGGACGCCATGCGTTCAGAAACTGCTTCATTTCTCCATAAATGGGCACTTTCAAGATGCCGTCTTTCTCAAAAAAGCGAATAATGCCAATAGCTATGGTGCCAATAGCATCCTGAGCCGCCTCTTTGTTATAGCCTTCCACTTTGTAATAAATTTTCTTAAGCTGCTCCACAATATCCTCGGCATTGCGAAAATTGGGCATCTGCTTAATTAAATTAAGAAGCTCATCTCCAGCCTCGGACACCGAAAAGGCGTCGGTGATTTTTCTGGAGAAAAACCCTCTTGCTCCCGTCTGCTCATAACGATATTCGTCCAAAGCGGTGTCTTCCAGGGTTGGACAATAGGACCAGTTGGTATTGACATCCTGGTCAACTCCGTCTCTTTCCAAAAGCTTTTTCATTAAATCATCATCCTTGTCAAGACGGTCTACCACCATCTTCCGCAGCTCTTTGGCCATTTCTATTCGTCTATTTATTTCTTCTTGTCGCCTCTGTTCCTTTGCTGGATCTTGCTCTGGCTCCTCACCTTTTCCTATAATCTTAAAATCTTCTTCCAACAACTGGTTTTCGGCCTCTGTAAAATCCTTTCCCTTTTCTCTTCTTCGCTTCATCATATTTTCTTTGGCAGCGACTAAATCTCTTTCAATTTTAGAGAAGTCCGTAGAAAAATAGCTTACCCCCAAGTTGCCAGATATTTTTTCAATTAAATCTAACCGCTCTTTTTCCGATAAAAGTCCGTTATGCTCATCCAGCATCAGTCTTAAGATCACATGAGGCACTCTGTTGGCGGCGCCTTTCCACATTTCTTCGTTTGCCTTTCCCCATTCTCCTTTATATTTACCTTCCAGCTCTTTCTTTTTTCCACCTTTACCGTCTTTACCCTGCCACG
Source organism: uncultured Gammaproteobacteria bacterium (assembly GCA_964635045.1). GTDB lineage: Bacteria > Patescibacteriota > Microgenomatia > Levybacterales > UBA12049 > CAZWMJ01. Next base: position 58,763 of record CAZWMJ010000004.1, on the reverse strand, counting down.
CCTCAAGCTTAGCCTTATCACTTGAGTATTGTTGTTTTGGGGCATCCCTCATAAACTCAAGTTTATCGAAAGTCATATTTTTATATTTATATCTGTTAAAAAACATTTTGGCCGCTATACCGGGATCTGTGCCCAAAAAACCCCGATATTTTTCGATGGCATCGCCGGCAGATCCGTCTATATCTACACCTTCATCTATGGCGGCCACAAATGGTCTCCATGGTACCCAAGTGAAAGGTCCGCCGTTTCTGAAGATATTTCTAAAGTCAATAATCCTCCCAACCATGGTGGCCACGGCATCCAGCGCCACAAAATTATGAAGCTCGTCTTGATTCCACAGCTTTTGTCCTTGCATCCTTTTTTTGGCCGCGTAAAGAATAGCTCTTAACCCAAACTGGGTTTCGTAGCGCTTGATGCGATGATCCAGCGGATTTAAATCCCAAGCCAGTTTTTCCCAAACTATACTTTTTTTAGACTGCATCGTTCCTGTGGGGGTGGGAGTGGCTATTTCCGCTATAATCTCCGGAAAACGCAAAAATACCATACCCAGGCCCCGGGAAAGAGACATAGCTCTGTCAATCTCCCAATCATCAAGTGTTCTGCCAAATGTGCCATTATTATTTTCTATTGTAAGCAGTTCTTTTGAGCGCTGTTCCCAAACACTCTCTCCTCTTTCTGGCGAATAACTAACCAGCTCCGGCGGTATCAGCCCCTTATTCTCCCGTTTTATTTCATACAGTATATATTCCCGAACACGCAAGGCCACCGCCACCTCCGGCTTGTCCAAAAAGGCCTGATCGGCATACTTTGAAGCAAAAGACTTGCAATACCCGGCAAAATCCTTGAATTCTCCCTCTGTATCTGCGATAAAAAAGGCATTATGTAAAAGTCTTCTCACATCAGTCTCCTCCGAATATTTATCCAGAAATCGCTGAATTATTTCCCGTTTATACTCCTGATGCTTACGCTCTTTGGGATCAGTTGCTTCCTGATACTTTCTGCTTGCTTCATTTTTCATGCTACTAAGTTCTCTGGTAAAATCCTCATGCTCTCTGTTTGCTCCATAACCCATCGCCTTGTCAAACTCTAAGCTTCTTAATGAATCTACCCTGTTAAATATGCGATTAAAATAGTAATCAATATTCTCTCCTTTAAGCTCTCTGCCATCGGGAAGTTTGGCTTTTTCCACTGCTTTTTTCGTCAACTCATCTATATCCGCTTCAATCTTCGCAATATCTTCTGGAAAAAGGGTACGTTCTCCGCTAATACCTACTCCCGGCTTGGTATATCGATATTTTTCTTCCTCTTTACGCTGTTCTTCCCGCGCTCTTTTCATCGCCTCATTTATCTGATTAAGAAGAAGCTTTTTTTGATCGTGGGGTACTGTCCCGTTTAGGCCGCTTACTTCACCCCAACGGCTACGAAGCTCGTTATATTGCTCACCCAGTATGGCTATTTGATCATTTATTTCCTCTCCTTTTGCCCGAAGTATGGGGTCGGTGATGCCGCTTAAATCAAGTCCGCTCGCCCCTCCGCCTGCCATGGCCACATCACGACCGATGGCAAATGCCGCATCCTGCGCGCTGACTCTTCCCGCCTTTACCTCCCCTCTCCAATGCCTTCTCCTCTGCCGCTCCATGGTCAGGGATCCCTTAGCTTGACTGTATAAGCTGTCCGCGTTTATCTTGCGGTCTGCCAGTTCTTTCTTAATCTCCGACAGAAAGGAAATGTCCTGACCTTTTTCCTCCGCCTGCTTTCTCAGCCTAAGATAGTGTCTGATGAAAAATTCGGCGGGGATATATTTATAGTAGATATAGGCGTCTTTGGTTGTTAATTTTCCCAGCTCTTGGTAAAAATCCGAAACAGCGCCTCCCATTCCCGCAGGAATATGGGGGAAATAATTTTTTACGCCATCCGGTACTGTGGCGGCTTGCGCCTCCTGCTCAATTAAACGTGGAGCTTCCTCTCTATCAACCTCTTCTTTGACAAACTGCTTGATCGCTTTCCCAATTTCTTCTTTTGCTTGTTCCTCCTTCGAAACGGCTTTATTCGTGACTCTTAAAGCTGCACGCGCTTCTCCATTGGAGTCTCCATTGGAGACCCGCCCGCTAGGTCGTTCTAAAGTTGCTACCGGCTCTGCCATATTATCCTTTCCCCTTTCAGAGTATACGGTTTGACCATGATTTGCAAGTGCTTTTTCCTCTTTCATATTTTGTCCTTTCCCAAAGTCATTGGTTCAAACAGATTATCGTAGATAACCTTGCCGAATATTGCCAAGATAGCCAGCATCAGCCACATGGTTAATCCTTTCTTATCTTTTTTCTTCAGATACTCGGCCAAAAGAAGTACGTTAGGATCTTTGCCCTCTTTAGCCTCTTTGGCAATTCTGCCCATCAGTCTTGTATCCTTGGTCAATTTTCGGTATAGCTTGTCTTCGGTAATTTTCCGATTAACCTTTCCCAATATAGTGAGAGCCTGCGCTTTTTGGTAGTAAAACTGGTCTTCCGCCTCCTTCAACAACTGCCCATCGCTTACCACCCCTTTACCTTCCAGCAGATATTTATTTCTAAGCGTCTCTTTTATCACCTGCAAAGCCGCTTCTTTGGGCATTTTTAGGAAAGCTTCCGCCTCGCGCTTTTCTACTGCCGGTTTTGTTCTTTGACTTAATTCACCTTCCGCCGCTTGACCGATTTCTTCTTCATCGGGAGTTTGATTTTTGTCCAATGCCGAGCGCCGAAGTTCCCCTCTAATCTCTTCCAAAGCATTCTTCGGCTCCATTCTCAATAATCGCTCCGCCTCCATCACGGCTTGCTGTTCTTCCGCTCTTTGTTGTTCTGCTGTTAAAGGCAAAGCTACAACCGCGTCAGAGACGGGTTGAGCCGCCGGATAAATTTGCTGTTCTACTGCTGCTTTTTCCATATGAGGGCAGTTTAACCTGAACGAAGCCGAAGTGCTTGATATTTACATGACAGATAGATTACAGATTGACGATAATTAAGAAAGACTATAGAATGTAGAAAGTAGAAGATGGTAATTTGAAGATGGATGATAGAAGTTAGATCTGATTTGTCTATCTTCCAGCTTCTACCTTCAAAAATCTACCTTCTATTTTCAATCTTCTACCGTCTATCATTATGGACCATTTCGAAACACAATATCCCATCACTGCCCGAGAAAAGGAAATAAGCCAGATTTTAGGCTTTGTCATCCATGGTCAGTCCTGCCAACTCATCTCCCCTCCCGGCGCCGGCCGCTCAACGGTGCTGCGCCTCCTCGCTTACCATCAGAAACTACGAAACTATCATTTAGCTTCAAAAGGGGACGCCTTTCGAGGCTATCTCTTTGTTTATGTCAATTTTGCCGAAATCCCCAGCTTTGAAACTGTGGAATTAATCAAATTTTTATTCTTAGCTTTACTTACCGGTGTTGAGAAAGATAAAAAACTACACAATCAAATATATCCGCTTTTCAGAGAAGCGCTCAAACTGGCTGACCCCCTGGTTCTTTTCCAAAACTTCAAAAAGGCCATCCAGCAGTTGACCGTCGTTTTTCTCTTCGACCGCTTTTCCGAATTTACCGATAAAATTCCCCCCGATTTTTATGCCGGTCTCTATAGCCTGCGAGTTAGAGGCGGCAAAATACCGATTGTTTTCTCCACTCATAGGCCTATGAAAGAGCTGTTAGCGGAAAATGTTATGAAGGCCTTCTATGAATTTTTTGCGGAAAATCTGATCTATCTTGAACCCTACGATGAAGTCGCCAATAACTTTAGGCTTGCTGTTTTAGAAAAAGAATATGGTAAATCGCTTCCTGAAACGGTCAAAAAAGAAATTGTTAGATTAACCGGCGGCCACAGCAAATTGATGAAACTGTCAGCGCAAATTGCCCTAGGCAATCCTGAGCGACCGAAGGGAGTCGAAGGGTTGACCGACTTTTTACTTTCCCATAATCTTATCAAAAACTCTTTGCTGGAAATTTGGCAGTCGCTGCCCACCCAAGATAGAAATAAGCCCGCCCCGCCTCTTTACAATGAATTTGTCAAACTTGGTCTTCCCCAAACGCTGGTGCCAAAAACAATCAGACTTAATGATTCTTCCAACGAGATTTATTTTGGAGATGATCCAATTGTTGACCTGACAGCCCAAGAATTCAAACTGCTCAAATTTTTAATTGGTCATCCCAATCGGGTGGTGGAGCGGGATGAGGTCATAAATACTGTTTGGACAGACAGTAAAACCCAAACCGGAGTCAGCGATGAGGCGCTGGATCAGATGGTTCACAGACTGCGCAAAAAAATCGAGGATGAAGCGGACAACCCCAAACATCTTCTCACCGTCAAGGGTCGGGGATTTAGATTTTTACCGTAAGTCGCAAACATTGACACAACTTCTCTTTTGTGCCACCATTAAATTGATGGATCTTCAGCAGGAAGTGGAACAGGTCAAAAAAGAATTGGTGGAATTAATAATTGTTCATCTGCGGGAAAATAAAATTGATGTTGATAAAAGCCGTCAGCTGGCGGCGGATTTTTTGGCGGTTCTGCCCATTACGGACTGGCAGGATTTGTTAAATAAATTAAAGACGCTGGGAGGAAAATATAAAGAGGCGCAAGAATTGTATGTGGAAGAATTTAGAAAAATCAGCGATCAAAAAAGAGACGACGCCTTAAATTCCATGCGAGATTATATTAAACAAGGCAATATGGAAGGAGCTATTACAACGGCTAAATCGTTGCAAACAAATAATTAATTAAAAATATGGCAGCAGGAGTAGCATCACCAGATACAGGAGCTCCACCGCCGCCAGCGGCAGTAGATACAGGCGGAGGAGCGCCAGCCGCCCCGCTAAGCGGGACTGCGGCAGAAGGCGGAAAACCCGCCCCAGTCGCCGGCGGGGCTGAACAATCAACAGATACAGACGCGGAGGGAGGAAAAAAAGACGGCGCCGGACCATCGGACGCAGAAAAAGCGGCGGCGGTAGCGGAAGCAAACCAAATTTTTGCGGATGGTACAGCGAGAAATCTTGAAGGAAAAGGCGCTGATGCCGCCCTACACGAGATAGCCGGCGACCAAGCGCCAACAGATGGAGAAGTGCCACAACCAGCCGCGAGCGTTGCCGCAGAAAGACCTCCTTTTCCTGTAGGCGGTGATATGGCGCAAATGAGAGAAGATCTTCAGGCTAGACCAGCAGATTCTAGAGAACCAGTAGGATCATCAACACCTGCCGAAGGCGGACTAGCATCCCCCACTGCTGCCGAGGGAGAAACCCCAGCAAATGGTGAAACTGCGTCAACCGCTCAGGCCGCCGATGCCGAGCGTCCCGAAGAACCCGCGCCAGACGCAGCAGAAGCCAAGCCTGACTCGGCTGATGGCCCAGAACAACCGGCAGGCGCTCAACAACTAACTGATGAAGTAAAAAGAGAGAGAGCAAATATTTTCTTAAAGAATGACAAAATAGATCCCCGGTATTATCGGGGCCTGATCAGAGATCGGATACGAATTAAGATGGCAGAAAAAGGAATAACCCTTAATGAAAAAGAAATAGGTAGACAAACGGAAACAGAATACTACCGTCAAAAAGCGGAGGCCACCCGCGACATGGGGCAGGTTAATGAAGATATGAAAAAAAACAGACTGTGGAAAAATGTTGAAAACAACAAAAAAATTTCTGACAGCATTAAAGAAGAAGCCCAAAAAAGAGGTCTTGACGAAAACAGCCAAGAATTCAAAGATTTCCAAGAACTGGCTCGTTTGGCGGAATACTTAAGATTAAAAGACCAAAAAGGACCTCTCGGTTTGATTTTTAGATTGCTGGCAATACTAGGATATATCGTGATGAAACCCATGTACGATCAATTTCTGGAGCCAATAGCCACGGGAAGAAGATAATAGATGTTGCAAAAATTTCCCAGGTCGTTTACCATGAAAGAGTGAACAAAGTTTTCTTTATTGGGTTATTGGTAGTATTGGTCCCGCTTAGCGGGATTGGTAGTATTTTTCTCTCTCCCCTGTTTCTCAAATCCCCCGCTTACGCTGTGGCGGTAACTGCCAAATTTACCTATGAAGATGCTCAAGGTCAAACAACCGACACTCCCCGACTGGATACTGCGAAAATATCCATGAAGCTCACTAATAGCGATATCAATGATCATTTTCCCGATTACTCAAAAGACCCAACTAATCGTTATAGATTTGACTTGACTACCGCGGATCAAGGTTCTAAAGATCCATGTGTTGCATCATTATCCAATCCCAACCAAGGTCAAAAAAATGAGGGCGAAGTTATTCGTTCTTCAGAAGATGAAATAAATGCTACTTTATTAACTCCCTATGGACTAGGTCCAAAATGTCAAGGAGTTGGGACAAAAAAAATAATGTTCGGCATAAGTGCAGGCAAGGGAAAATTTGAGGGGGGCCAAGTGATTTATAATAGCCTACTTGTTGTCCAACAAGTAGGCGGAGGTCGGGCAGAGCAAACACCCACAGACCCACAGTTTGGAAAGAACGACACGCCCCAAGTTATTCTTAACGACGTAAAAACCGGTAACAACTATGTTTTTTGGTGGCATGGAGAAAAACAACCGCCATATGGACCCGGATTTGCAGCCATCTATCCAAGTGCAAACTCCAACGATATTGTCATAGTCTCTCTCAATAAACCCAACGAATACAAAGAAGAACAGACATTATGTATGGATATTTTTATTACCGGCAAAAACCCTGGTAACCAATTCGGGCTTGATTGTACTAGAGTCGGATTAAATTCTAAGTTTAAGTTTGTCCTCACTTCTCCCACTAAGAATTTATCATGCAAAATCATGCCTACCCAGCCTGAAATAAATAAACCGGTAAGTTTGGTTATCATAAATGCAAATCCTAATGCTCAATACCAAAGTCAGTTGATAAAACCGGGCGATCCAAACCCAGAAATCATCGAACCTGGAAAACAGGCAGACGCTAACGGAACTGTCATATTAAAGCTGGGGGATAATCTTCCTGCCGGACAATATACGGCCATAGGCAAAGATTCAAATGGCGAAGTGTGTACCCCCAGACCCACTTTTACAGTTGTTTCGGCATCCTCGCTAGTCCCGGCAATCCCAACAATTATCTTCCCCAGCGGCAATCCTACCCTAAGCCCCTTCCCTCCACCCTGCAAAACAATCAGTAATGGAAAATGTCAGGCGGTGGATACTGCTCTAGGCCAAATTAATGTCGATCCGGCTAAATTTATCGGCAGAATTTTTGGAATTCTATTAGGTATCTCCGGCGGCATCGCCTTAATACTTATTATTTACTCCGGCTACAAGCTGATGCTGGCTCAGGGCAATCCGGAGGCCATTCAGGGAGCCAGAGAAACGCTGACTTCCGCCATTGTAGGGCTGTTATTTATCATCTTTTCCGTGGTAATATTAAAAGTGATAGGAGTGGATATTTTGCATATTCCGGGATTTAAATGAAATATATATCTTTGTCCATACCGGGTTTTGATGTTCCCGTTCCCACCGGCGTAAAACAGTTGTCCGATAAGGCCGGGCCTTTCGGTCAAAATATTCTTAAACTAGGCGTTGAAATTCTGTTTCTCTCCGCCATTGCGCTGGCGCTTGTTTTTTTGATTTGGGGAGGAATTGGCTGGATCACATCGCAGGGAAACAAAGAAAATCTGCAGAAAGCCCGACAGACGCTAATTTACTCCATTTTTGGATTGGTAGTCATACTGCTGTCATTTTTACTGGTGAGAATCATCAATTACTTTTTTGGCATCCCGCTGGTTTGACCCAGCCTAATCTTAGCATTCGCCTTACCTACTATTCGTAGCGCGGCTCATGTTGCGATTTATGGCGGGTCTGCGAGGCAACAATTTTAACTAGTTGCCTCTTGACAAACGGGGAAATTCTGAATATTATAGTGATAACGAAAAAATATGACGCCTACACCTATACCAGTTACAACCGGCAATGTTCTGGCCTGTCCGCCGGGACAGTTTGAAAAGCTTTGCAGACTGACATCAAGCAATTTTGGATCAACCCTTGGCAGTCTTATCACTTTGGCCTTTATCCTCGCAATCGTCGTTGCCCTGATCTTCCTAATCTGGGGAGGCATCAAATGGATTATGTCGGGCGGAGATAAAACAGCTCTGGAAGAAGCCCGCAATCACGTGGTGGCGGCCATCGTTGGACTGGTTATAGTATTTTTAGTCTTTTTCATTCTGAACCTGTTGGTTTTCTTCTTCACTGGAAGTCCAATTTTTGATCTTAAGCTTCCTACCTTACCTTAGTTCCTCTAGGTCCTAGTTCTCTAAACCCTCTTCTTTCTTGCCTTTTCGGCGCTTCTCTGATAATCTTACATTATGGACTGGAACGATATTGTTAAAGGTTGCGTTGTCAACGGCGTTGCCACGCTTAATTGCATCCCCGCCGTCTTTCAAAACGCGGTCAAGGCGGCATTGATTTTTGCCAGCGCGGCCGCTGTTTTTTTCATCATCTTCTCCGGTATAAAATTTATCACCTCGGGAGGCGACCCCAAAAAAATCGAGTCGGCCAGACATACTATTATGTATGCCATTCTTGGACTGCTGATAATTCTGCTTTCTTTTCTGATAATTAATCTCATCGGTTTTGTCACCGGCGCCAACTGTATTACCGTTTTTGGCTTCGATAATTGCGGATAATGAAAGAATTTAACCCTCGTCTCTGTGTTATTACCGACCGCGCCGCCGCCCAAAATCGCCCGCTGGTTGACATTGTCAAACAGGCGGTAGAAGGCGGGGCTACCATGGTGCAGTTGCGGGAAAAAGAAGCTCAGGAAAAAGATTTTGTTAGGCTGGGACTTAAACTTCTTATTGTCCTTCAGCCCTCTGCCGTTCCCCTGATTGTCAATGATAATCTGACGGTGGCGCTCTTAATTGGAGCCGCGGGTTTGCACATTGGGCAAAATGATATGCCGGTAGCAGAAGCGCGAATAAAGTTGGGGCAGGATAAAATTTTGGGGGTATCGGTCAGCACTGTTGCCGAAGCGCTAACAGCCCAAAAAGATGGAGCGGATTATCTGGGAGTTGGTCCGGTTTTTGCAACTAATAGCAAACAAGACGCCGGAGAGCCGATCGGACTTGAGAGATTAAGAGAAATCGCGGAGGCAGTATCAATCCCTGTCATTGCCATTGGCGGCATCAATACTGATAACGCCGCCTCGGTGATAGAAGCCGGAGCGGGGGGAATTGCCGTCATCTCGGCAGTGATGGCAGCGGAGAATCCCAGAGAGGCAACGCGCAGATTACGGGAATTAATTAAATGAACGAGTTTTCTTTTATTGAAAAAGTCAAAAAGTTATTACCTGCCTATGGCAACGACGTGATTGTCGGTATAGGCGATGATGCGGCTGTTTTGCTTTGCAGAAGTGATAAATATCTTTTAGTCACAACAGACACTCAGGTTGAGGGAGTGCATTTTACCCGCGCCCGAACAAATTTTAACAAAATTTGCGCGGGTTCGGGTAAACAATTGGGACAGCGGGCGGTGGCGGTGGCCCTTTCCGACATTGCGGCCATGGGAGGAACACCAAAACATATTCTGGTTTCGCTGGTGATTCCGAAAAATAGAGATTTTCTGGAGGAACTTTATGAAGGTTTTGGGAAGGCGTGCAAGGACTACGGCGTCTCACTTATCGGCGGGAATATCTCATCAGGTAAACAACTCGTGATTGATATTTTTGTTTTGGGAGAAATTGATAAAAAACATTTGGTTTTAAGAAATGGGGCAAAGGTGGGAGATGCGGTATTGTTAACAGGTGCGCTGGGACGTAAAGCGGTAGTGCCGGCGGCAAGGATAAGAGAAGGACAAATTCTTGCGAGAAGCAGCGTTGTTACATCCATGATTGATCTAAGCGATGGATTGTCTTCGGACTTGCTTCATATTTGCGAGGAAAGCGCTGTCGGAGTTCGTATTTTTGCCGATAAACTGCCCATTGCTCCTTCTGCCTCCTTCGATGCGGCTCTCAATGGAGGAGAAGATTACGAACTGTGCTTTACCGCATCGCCGGCAAGTACAGAGAAATTAATCACGGAAATATTTAAGAAAACCGGAACAAAGATTACTGTGATTGGAGAAATTATTGATAAAAAGGATGGGTGGTGGATTGTGGATGTCAAAGGAAGAAAAAAACGGTTAGAGGCAAGAGGCTTCAACCATCTTAAAAATTTTTAATTATTAATTTTCAATGACCTAATTTTCAAATTGAAACATTGTAAATTTATTGAGAATTATAAATTGTAAATTGAAAATTATATTTTATGTATAAAGTTCTCACTATTGCCGGATCCGACCCTTGCGGAGGGGCAGGAATACAGGCGGATTTGAAAACCTTTTTTGCCAGAGGAGTTTATGGCCTAAGCGCTGTAACGGCGGTAACCGCCCAAAATACGGTCAGTTTGGACGGCGTGTTTCCGCTGCCGGCGGAGTTTGTTAAACTGCAGATTAGCTCGGTGATGTCGGATATCGGAGCCGACGTTTGGAAAACCGGCATGCTGGTTAACAAAAAAATTGTGGAAACAGTGGTTGAAGAAGCAGCGCGTTACAAAATAAAACAACTGGTGGTTGATCCGGTCATGGTTTCCAAAACAGTCGGGCGGCTTTTGGAAAAAGAGGCGCTTAAATCATTGGTTAAAAAATTACTGCCTCTGGCCGCTATTGTTACCCCCAACATTGACGAAGCAAAGGAGTTAACCGGTCTAAAAATTACAAATGTTAACGAGATGAAAAAGGCCGCTGTCATCCTGCATAAAATGGGCGCTAAAAATGTATTGATAAAAGGCGGCCACCTTGAAAAAATTCATCCTTCATCACTTATCATTCATCATTCGATTGTTATCGACATTTTATTTGACGGTAAGCGCTTTCATGAGTTTACCGCGCCAAAAATTAATACTCAAAACACACACGGCACGGGCTGTACACTAGCCTCTTGCATCGCCGCCGAGTTGGCCAAAGGAAAAAATATTAAAGAAGCGGTGGGAACTGCCAAAAATTATGTAAACGTTGCTATTAAAAAAGGCCAAACATTAAAAATTGGCAAAGGTCATGGACCAATCATCCACGGAAAATTTTGATAATTCCCCACAAGACCACATCTATAGAAAGAGGTATTAGTAAGAAAACATCCGATGTTTTCAAGAATTGGGATAAATTTTCAGATAGTGAAAAGTTGACGCGAAAACCGGTAAAATAAAGAGCTATAAAAAGAATAATGACCACCAAACCCACTTCCAACAATCCCTCCACGTCTTTCCTGCTGGAAAACATGGTATTGCTAATAGCAAACAGGAAATAAACAATTATCGCGTATAAAAATACTCTTAAAGCTCCCGACTCGATAGTATAAATAATGGAATTACTCTGTATAAAATAGTAGCCAATTCCCAACAGTATCATCATCCCGATCAAAACCGGCGCCACCCCGATAATAGCTCTTCTAAACGGATCTGTTTTGCCGATGTTTACACTGCCCAGCTTGACTCCCCCATCAGTGACTTTTGGTATAAACTCCACCTCTCCCACCGGCACCAACAACACCGCCGCCGTTAACAAATGGGCTAATTCGTGAATAACTACACCCGGCAGAAAAAGAAAAGACAGAAGATAGATGGTTTTTGTTTGACTGCGGCTTAGGCGGAAAAAAACCTGCGACAGCAAACGCGTTACAAAACGGGACAGGAAAAAAAGCATCAAGATCTCCGCTAAAAATAAGATAAGAAAAATCATAACTGTTTTGAGTATAGCAAAAAATGGGATATAATATAGTTTGCCGTATGGAAAACTCGGAGAGCCCTCCTCACATACCGGCCGAGTCTGACTCGGCCAAAGAACAATTATTGCCGCCGCATCACTGGGCCGGACTTCATCCGCGTCTTTTGATGACAGGCGACACCCTCAACCCCGCCAAAATAGATCTGCCACCGGTCACTCCGGAATCTTTAGGCAGTTTTGAAGGAAGAGACTATGGTGTTTTTAATGGGGCCTCAGCCAGAGAAAGGAAAGATCACTGGAGAGGTAAAGAAGATGATGACTTTGACAAACAAAAAGAAGCGTGGATTAGGGAAACGACAAGTGTTTTTAATAAGTCTCATAAATTCTTTCAAGAAACAGACAAAGGAAGAAAGTGGAGTAAAACCCTTGCCATCGTAGGAATAAACACCGATGAGTTTACCACAGAGGATGAGGCCAGACAACAGGCAGAGCAATTGTATGGTAAATATTTTACCACCGGAGAAAAACAATCAAACATCAAACAGTTCGTCAAAGATTTTGTCAGCTCCCCCTCCAACACCTCGGATAACCTTGAGGCAGTCCAGTGGCTGGCCAACATCTTTGGGGGAACCTCCTCGGAGGTGATTGCCCAACTCACCGATGCGGAAGTGAAACTGAAAACCCAACCGCAGACTCTAGTTGAACAAGCCAATCAAGAAAATCGAATAAATAATCTTAATTCCGATGAACAGCGCTTACTTACTTTCCTCTGGTCAGGAAGACAAACAACAACTGAAAAACCGGTAGAACCAGAACCAACCGGACCAACTCCGCGAAGAACTCGGCAGAGGAGACAACAACCAGCCTGGCAGCGCCATGACCCTACCCAAATGGGCGATCATGGCTCCCGCCACTTACCAGCCGGACAGGAGATTCATTATGAGCGCCTCGGCCGACCGCGGGTCTTTCCGGAAGGAGTCAATGTTGATCAAGACTTAAACCCCGAACTAATAGCCACAGAGTTGAAAAGAATTTACCCTCATCAATATGGCGCTCTTTCCAAGCAGGATTTAGCTCAACAAATCAGGCAAGAGGACGACTCGCTTAAGCAATGGATGAGGAGTGTCGGTTTAAATGATACCTACCTTAGTCAAATTGTTGGGAAAAATCTGGAGCACTATGAAGGTTTTTTGCGGCAGCAGTATCAGCTTGACCTGCCAGCAGTCAGACCACTCCGGCTGGTCATCTTCCGTGGTAAAACAGCCCAGCTTCTCAATCCCCAAGGAGCCCTGGCCTTTGTTAATCCAAAATTCTCGGTTATTTTTCTGGATATGGGAGTGATGGAACAATTAGCCAGACAAATTGGCAGACAGGAACTTCGCGCCATGACTAAGGATCAAATCGGTGGTTTGGTAGAGCGACTGCTGATGGAAACTAATCCCCACGAACTCACTCACCTTTCTGCCGAATTGACCTTTTGGCAGCTACAACACCAGGGAAGAACTATCGATCGGAGGCCTGGTAGAATAGGGCTGATGACGACCAAACCGGTTCCGCCCTACTTTACTCCCGAAGAAAACCTGACAATTAAAGAAAGAGGCCGGGGTTTGATGGAGGCGGTGACTGTTGAATTAACCAACCAGTGGGTAAAAAGTTTTAATGCCAGACTGGATAATCCGGCCTACTCTGAGGAACGAGTAGTCCTTCATAAACTTATTAGTCTTATCGCCCAAGAGCAACAAATCACGCCCCATGAGGCTTTTAAATATTTTGTCAACGGCTATTTTACCCGTCATGGTTTTCGCCACTTAAACGAGACACTCGCCCCTCGAAACACTCGCCCCTATTTTATGCAAATTATTTATGCCACGATGAATTATGAGGCGGAAAAAGCAAAAAACCAAAATCGCTTTCCGGACTATGGCTTAACATTGTCCGTTATTCAAAACAAAGGGCAGGTCGAGAACCTGACTAATGTGGAAAAGGCGGCCATGAGAGAAATAATTCAACGTTCAATTCTTGAAAACGACCAGGCAATCTCCCTCTCCCCCGCCGCCATAAAACACCTTGCCGAAAAACTGCGACTACAACTCCCCAGGGCTGCATGATATACTTAAACCAACATGAGCGAAGCACCGCCATCTGTAACTACAGAACTTCCTGTCTCCCACGAACATCTTGCCCCTCAAGAGGAATTGGTTGGTTTGCAGGTAAGACTATTGATTAGTAAAGATGCCCTAAATCATCAGACACAACTTCCCCAAATCGAGCAAAGCATGTTTCACCCTCTTGCCGAAAGAATCATTGAACCCGATGGAACCTACTTTCTTCTCAACCGCGCCTCTATCAATGAACGAAAAGACTGGTGGCAGAAACAGGAAATCCGGGGATTTGACGAGCAAAAAAAAGCATGGGCGGAACGAACTGCTGCCGCATTTCAAAATGCCCAGCGATTTTTTGAAACATCAGATAAGGGAATTCACTGGAAACAAGCATTTGCCCGCATTGGAATTAATACCCATGAGTTTACTCAAACACAGGCGGAACAATTGTATAACACCTTTTTTGCCTCCCCAGCTCAGGAAACAGGAGTGCAGCATTTCATTGCCGCAATATTGCAATCTTACCAAACAGGAGAAAATAGCATAGACTACCAAAGACTTCATGAAGACCTCCCTGCCTGGCAATGGCTGGCTGGTATTTTTGGCGACAAATCCTCCCAAATTATTGCTCAACTCACCGATGCGGAAGTGAAACTTAAAACCCAACCGCAGATATTGATTGATGGGGCTAATCAGGCTGCCGATCGGGAGGGAGAGAAAATACTTCGCGTGAACAATTTAGAAGATAAAGAAAAAGAATTATTAATCTTCCTGTTGCCAAACGGACAAGCGCCAGCCACCGCTGAAACCGCCACCCCGCCTCTCACCCAAACCCCAGAGGCGGAAACAAAACCTCAACAAGAGCAAAAGATTCCCAATGTTAATGTGGGAGAAAATATAAGGGCCGCCAATCAATTTATTCAGGTGTTAAGAGATCCGAGTCGCTACAAAGAAGATCCCAACGACAACAATTTTATCATACATAATTTGGGCTATCGAGTGGATAAGTCCACCCCTCTTGAGAATGTCTGGTTTTCTACCCAATCTTTAGAAGTGGCAGGGCAGAGACATAAATTACCCTTGGCAATGCTGATTGAGGCAAATCACGCCATGCTTCTGCTAAAAACTCCTTATAAAAGCCCTGACGGAAACTGGAGAATACTAATATACAATCCCTTCAAAGAAGGTGAGGAGGAAAGAATTTTGCCAAACTATGAACAAACAGATGATATACTAACCGATCCGCAAGTGCCGGAGCAATATAAAACTAAACATAGATTAGAACTTAATAATATTCGCGCTAATGATTTGGCAGTTGCCCAAATTCACCAAGGACAATACGATATTTCCGTTTCCGGCAATCCAAAACTAAAATCCTACCAAGAGATGTTTATGCAAGGTAAATTGGCACATTTACAGCAGGACGCCAAAAATTGCATCCCCTACTGTCATTTTGTGGGAGCATTGCTCAATGCTCTAAAACCCGGTGATAGTGAATTTAAACGAATTGGTATTCCTCAATTTGCCCAAGATTTTGGCATAAGAATAAGAACTTTGGAAGAAATACTAAATGAAAAAGCTTAATTTTTCTCTTCTGCTATGATATAATTACTTTATGGCAAAGGTGCCCAAGTTCTTAAAAAAATATTTTTGGGATATTGATTTTAGTCTGCTCAATTTGAAAGAGTCCAAGATATTTATTCTGAAACGTGTATTGGACAGAGGCGACACTAAAGCATTAAACTGGTTACTCCAAAATTATACCAAAGAGGAGATTAAACGGCTAATTTTAACAAGCAGAGATATCTCGCGAAAAACAGCCAATTTTTGGGCGGATTATTTGAGGTTAGATCATAAAAAAGTGCCATGCTTACAAAAGCCTTACTCCCGGATACCATTCGGGCTCTCAAGCTAGTATCTAAAATAAGCATTGTTAAAAAAAGCTATCTGGCTGGTGGTACCGCATTGGCTCTACATTTAAACCATAGAATTTCTGTTGATTTGGATTTTTTTACCCGGGAAGTTTTTGATGAAAAAACATTGTCCGGAGAGCTTGATCAATTACCAGAATACAAGGAAGAAGGCACGGCATGGAGAACTGTCTGGGGTAAGGTTGGGCAGACAAAATTCAGCCTGTTTTATTATCAGTACCAGCTCATCAAAAAAACTGTAGATTTTGAGGGCATTCAAATTCTCCAAAAAGAAGACATTGCAGCTATGAAAGTTCATGCCTTAGAAGATAGAGGAACTAAAAGAGATTTTATTGATTTATTTTTTCTAGCAAAAGAGTTTTCTTTAGAGGAGATGCTTAAATTTTATGATCAAAAATATGGCGTTTTAAAAGAGCATATATACTCGGTAATCAGGAGCTTAAATTATTTTGCAGATGCAGAAATGGACCAGATGCCTAAAATGTTAATCTCAACTTCCTGGGAGGAGATTAAAAAATTTTTCCAAAGCGAAGCCCTTAAACTTGCAAGGACTAAATTAAAGATTTAAAAATCTCTAATTTTTCTCTTCTGCTACCGGGGCGGGGGGAGTTGGAGGGGGAGCGCTACCGCCGATTGGCGCTGTCAGAATACCCAAATATACTCCCCTAAACTCTAGTAAAACATTTGTAAGAAAATCGGCAAAATCCGCAATATGCGTTGACGTGAATTGCTGTATTTCTTCTTGCGGCTTTCCTTCTTTCAGCATATTTTCAAAAATGACTATATCCTGATCTGAAAGAGCGGCAATAATGCGGGCGGTGATAAAATCATCAAGTCTTTGTAAAATATCCTTTTTGAGCTGGTCTCTTACTTCGGGCAAAAGATCGACAAATCCCTTTTCTTCAATCAGCTTGTCCACAAAAGCCTCTATGGATTTGTTTTGTTCGATACTTTGATCATCCATAATTTGATGATAGATAACTCCCGCCTGTTTGTCAATCCCTCAAAGGCCTTGACTTTTTGTCCAACATTAAGCACAATCAATATAGAATAGGAATATTTTTATGGCCGGAGAAAGCCCGACACCAGAACAACCAACTTCCCCTCCCCCCGCCCCCTCAGGAGAGGGAAGCCAAACCTCTCCCCAACCAGACACAGTTCCTGCCCAACAGGGAAGACCGGCTTCTTTAAAAATTCATGATGAGAGAAGAGATTTAGGTATTCCCCTTGAGGCATATAAAAAGTCTGCAGAATTTAAAAGGGCAGATGCCTATCTGGGAGATAAGTTTGCCGATGATAAGATTGCCTCTCATCTTCCCAAGAATACGGGGGAGAATGATGATCAGTATCGAAAGAGAAAGCTGGGAGAGATAGATAAGAGAGTTAGGGATTCAGAAGCATATTCCGGTGATGATTGGGTGAAACAGATTCTGATGGGGGAAAATCATCCTGATCTGAGAGAACTGGCCCGCACAATTGAAGCTCACTTTACTACCATGCGGCAGGAAGAACAACAAAGAATGATTGAGGATCTGCGTACTCAATTTGCGGAGAACAGGCCTAATACCGTACTTACCCAGGTGGGAGAACTGGGAGTGAGAGATCAGGCAGAAGGACCTTATGTGGCCTACTATCTGGATGATGAAGGCAAACCGAGAGAGATGTTAAGGGAAGCCAGACAGGATTTCCTGGCCTTTAGACTAATTGAAGATAGGCTGGCAGATGTGGAAGACCCCACCCTGATGACTGCCTTTCCGGAGAAACGATATCCGGGAGTAGGTATTGTCATTACGGATATTGCCAATACTCTCAAACAGGAAGGTAAACCTCCCTCCTATAGAAATATGATCCAGTCTCTTAGAGAAAGACTGGCCAAGCCTCAATCAGCGGAAGATAGATTTACCACCAAACTAACCTATGCGGAAGTCAGAGGCAGATTCTACCGCAACATTAAAGAAGCTCTTCAGCATAAAAGAAATGTGGATACGGCACCAGCTGGAGCATCAACAGCAGATCTGTCAACTCTCACCCCGGTAGCTTTAGATATGGCAGACATCTTAAAAGAGATAGATTTCAGCAAACCCGGTCTTGAAACTATGATTGATAACTACCAGGGATTTAACCAGGATATTGGCAAACAAAAACTTCAAGAACAGATGAAAGGAGAGATAGATGCCTTAAGCCTCCACCTGTTTCTTCTGGCCCTCAAAGGAGAAGAGCGGTTTGAGAGAGGGGTGAAAACCCCCATCAAACTGGAGAGAAACCCCCAGGTTACCAGAAAAAGATTCATTGAGGGAGGGACACAGGAACCTACGGGGGGAGGAAGAACACCACCGGAGAAAAAGGGGCCGGGGCCGGATACCACAGAACCACCGACGGGACCGGTAGAACCGCCGATTAAAGAAGAGGGACCGCCGGGAGACTTACCGCCCGGGCCAACAAAAGATGGAGAGAAACCCCCTCCGCCCACCCTTCCTACGGAACTCGTATCTTCCGTTGTTTCAGAAAAGCAAAAAATTAAAGAGGCAGGGGAAAAAGGGAAAGAAAATCAACAGGAAGTTATGGCCTTTTTGGCAGACCTGGTGGCCGTCCAACTTGGCGAAGAACGAAGAAAAGAATGGGAAGCAAAAGGTTTTAGACCCAACCGCATCATCAGGCGTTTATGGCAAAGTACATTCGCAGCCGCAGGCCTGTATGACAAGGACCGCAAAAATGCCATGAAGCTGATGGCCCAAACAGGCATAAATACCACTGCCCTACCCGTTGAGTTTATTCATCAGCTTGACGACGTGATTGACGCCCGAGTCAGGGGAGAAAGAGGAAGAGGTTTAAGAAGAGCCACCGGCTGGGCGCGAGACCGCTTTCACGATATCACCTCTTCCGAAACAGAACGGGAGCAAAGACGAGTGCAACTGGTCGGGCAGCTGCGGCAGGTTATGGAGGAGGAGGAGATAAACCAACCTCAACTCTCACAGCAATCACAAGATTTACTAAATCAAAACGGCATGACAGATCTCTATAATCAGCTTAAAACCATTGTGACAGGCGACTACGCCGCTTCACAGGCAGTGGCCAAGAGATTAACAGACAGCGTCAGGCAACAGTTTGAAGTCCATACCGATGCCGGAGAAAGCCGTCTGGCTCAACAACTGGTGCTGGAAGGCCCCATGCGAGACTTTTACATAGATCGCGTCCTCACTCCCCTGCTGAGAGAGGGCATCGCCGGCACCCTCAACAACAACACCTATCTTGGCGTCCAGCGAGAAATGCAGGAATTTTTCTTCAGCAAGAAGTTTTTAGATTGGTACGATGCCCAAAGCAAAAATCCGGATTTTGCACAGAATTTTCGCTTGTCCTTAAGCTACGGCAGCGATCTGGTAAAAGTGTTTCAAGAGGTGTACGAACCGCAACTGTCCCAGATGAAGGAGGTTCTCCAAACCAATGCTGACATCGATAATTATCTTAAAGATGTGGTATTAAAAGTAAACGTGGGAACACTGCTGGCGGAAACCAGAGGCGAACTGGGCCATACCCTGCTGGAGCGCCTCGCCGCCCAACGCGGTCCCACCCACGAACGGGTATTGCAATTGTATCAGCAGATAAGAGATGGCCGAACGGGCGCCGTGGTACCCGATATGTATCTTAGCACGGCGGGGAACCGGGCTCTTCTTTTGCAGGGACTTATAAAAGCTCAACCCATTGGCTGGGCCGGTGGTGTCTTCCTGGGTACAAAGCTGGGAGAATGGGGAGGAAAAACCGCCGGCAGCTTTATTGGCGGAGGTTTGGTAGCAGGTGCAGGAGGCATGAT
This sequence comes from uncultured Gammaproteobacteria bacterium, assembly GCA_964635045.1. Taxonomy (GTDB): domain Bacteria; phylum Patescibacteriota; class Microgenomatia; order Levybacterales; family UBA12049; genus CAZWMJ01. The sequence goes on along the minus strand of CAZWMJ010000004.1, from coordinate 39,182 downwards.
GGGAGGTATTGGAGCATTTGCCCTGATGCGAGGAGCCCAGGAGTGGGAAAGATCGGGAGTGGAAATACAGCACCACAATGTGGAGGAGGCCTTGGGATATACCTTTGCTCCCGATGCCAGACGAAGAAATGAATTGGCCCGGGTGGCCTTTAGCAAACGCGGCATGGCTGAGATAACTCAACAGTTTGAAACAACAGCGCCGCAAGACTCAATGCGGGTGATGGCCCTGATCTCAGATGTGAACGCCAGATTTCGCCTGATGGGCGAGAGGGGCATTGATCTTTTCAAAGTAGATAATGGCAATACCCAGGGTTATCAGCGTTTACAAACAGACATGGAAAGCTCCAGCGCGGGAGCGCAGAAGCAACTGGTTGATTATCTTAACGCCAACCAGCCAGCTCTTGATACCATGCGCCAGCAGTTGTCTGGATTAGGAGTAACCACCCAAAACTTAACCAGCCAACAATTGGTGGAAGCAGGAGTTAATCTGTTAACCGATACTTTGGCGGCCAATCTGGAAACGGGCGCCGATAATATCTCCCAAAATCTTCAGACAGCCCTGGGAGATCGGCTGATAGCCAATCGAAGGGAGGCAGTCAAAAACACCATCAAGAGAGCGCGAAATCAGCGAATACTTAGGGCGACCAAAGCCGGAGTCACAACGTTAGTTTTGGGAGGAGCCGGGGCTTTTGCTACCCGGGAAGCGATGAATTTAGCGCTGGAAGTGGCCACCAAATATAATCCCTTGGGTATCGGCGATCGGCTGGCCGATATCGGAGCCTGGGTGGCCAGAACTCCTGTCAGAAGACTGTTTGGTGTTGATTTGAAAAATGTCTCCGCTGATCCAAATCCCCAAAACATTTCTATTGGACCGGGTCAGGAGCTAGAGGTAGGGGTAGCAAGCGGCGGCGATCGGGTCCTCACGATTATCCAAACTGACCCCAACGGCAATAAAGTGCCTCTGCCCGCTCCTCCCATGTGGCTTCATCAGCAAGCTGATGGACAGACTAATCTGATTATTGCCGGCGAACCCAAAGATTTACCTTCAGACATCCAAACCGCCCTGGCCAACTGGCGGAATCAACTAACAGATGTCCACAATTTCTTAAACCACATGCAGGATATCACCCGGGGCGGGGTGGGACAAACTCCGGATGAGGTGCTGGGCGGGGGCGATTTCAGAGGAAGTTTCCTGGTTAACACCCATGACATCACCCAGTCTAATTGGCTAAACCCCGAGGGCAAACCATACGATGTGTGGGCTCAGGAAGCAGGCAGAATTGACCCTGCCACCGGACTTACCGAGATTGGAAAAATGTCAATTACCGCTCCCGACGGCACCATGCTTCATGGATTTATGAGACCGGATGGTACATTTGACGTGGATTTTAATCATTACGGCAATGTTGATCTCGGTCTAAGTAATACTCCCAATACTCCTATTAAAAACATGCTTCAGTTGATGGATACGGAAGCATGGGGTATTGATCAACCAGATCCGCTCAAAAATCCGTTTCTCTTTCATTTCACTCCCCCCACCGCCACCGAATACATTCCGCCTACAGAACTAACCTTTACCAGAGTTGACTGGGGCCTGCCCATTCCCTGGCGCCGCCGTCCTCCGGAGGCCCCGGAGCGCGCGGGTAAACCGGCAATTGAACAAGGAAAGGGGAAAACACCCGCCGAAACAGAAAAAGCTACAGAAAAAAAGAAGGAAGAAGAAAAAAAGAAGACTGAAGAACTGGAATCGCAGATCGCTTTTGCCCATCCGGATTGGGAAAAATTAAAAAAAAGCCGCGGAACAGAAGAGATATGGGATAATCTGTCGCAAATTCGCCAAATTGCCGCTAATTCAGAAGTTATTAAACGCGGACTTCCAATATATTATCCAGGAGCTTTTTTTGATATCACCTATCCTCTAGCCTTTACCAATGGTGCTAATTTTGTTTTTGTGGACTATGCCGGTTATGTAGATAAAAATGGTAAACCTACAACCGAAAGTGTTGAAAACGAAATTAAAGACATTGGCGGCAATATAAAATCAACAACTGACACGGGCGTACTTGGCAAGGGGGGTAAAAGAGTCATTAAGTTTGACTGGGCGGGAAAGGAAAGAACCGTCACTTTGTATGCCGAGGATGCCACCAAGTTCCACCCTGAAGAATTAAAAGACGGGACGGCTTTTGTGGTCATCAAAGCTCCGACTCCTTTTGCCAGAGATGGTGATGCCATCGAAAATATCCCCGGAGAGATTTTTTCTCCTGAAGCATTAAGCACTATTTGGGGAAATCTGGCTGTGGGCGGATTCATCCATCGACCGCCAGCCAAAATTCTCCCTCCTGAAGCAGTCGGATTTAATCAACTTATCACTGTCCCGCCAGCTGAAGGAGAACTCACCGGTGTGCCGCGGCCACGTCCCTATCCTCTCTATCAAAAGGTTGAAAACAGGCCAGAAATTCCCCAGTTAATGAAACTTGATCGCGAACTTGATCTTGCCATTTATGAAAAACAGGGAGATATGGCCGGTTCAATATATGCAGATACCGTTAAAGGTTTTACCGACAGACTGCGTAGAGTAAAAGTTTGGTATGATCAGCTTACGCCTGAGGAAAAAACCGAGGTTGGGAAAACTCTAAAAACAGTTCTTCTGCCGGAAACTCTCACGCCTGAATTAAGGGAAAAGTTTATTGCAAACGGTAAAGTTTATGGTTTGGGAGATCCGGCCAAGCTGGAACAGTACTTTAATCAAACCAAAGAGGCCGCCCACTCGGTCTTCCCCGAACTTACCGCCCTGGAAGCGGGACTGGCGACCGGACGGATTCCCATAGAACAAGTTAGCGATGCGGAAAGTCAGGAGATTATGGGTAAGGTAGCAATTCACGGTCATTCCTTCCACGGCGACATGCTGACTGCTCAAATTTTACAACAAGAAGGTTTAGCTCCTAAACACAAAATAAAACTTGGCAATACGACTGTTTTCCTATCCTCTACCCCCTATAATTTAGCAGATGGAAGAATTGCCGTAGTTGGTTATGTAGAAAAAGAGGGACAAATTGTTGCTAGAACATTCTACCGCAGCAACTCACAGGGTGTTTGGAGATATTTACCTAATTACACGCCCGGTAAAAACAAGGGGGATATCGATTGGTATGACAAAGGGTATGGTGAGGAAAGCGTTACTTTACCAATAATGCTTCAACAAGCGCTGGCAGAGTTCTCTAAAGAAAGCGCTCCAATACTTAATGTTAGTAATCCAAATCTGATTTTTGCCGGTACAGCCAGAGATAGAAATTCTCCCGGCACATTAGTGCTGACAGTAGAAGCAGAACCGAAAAAATTAGAGGGTGATTTTTATCCTCCGACTGAAGATAGTAAAAACAAACCAGAACAACTTCAGTTTACAAATCCCTCTATGTCGCCTGACTTTAATAAAAAACTAACCAGTTGGAAACAGAAAACAAGTCTTTATGGAGATGTAACCATAGAGGTGTTTCCTTCAAAAGATGGAAAACTGCAATATATGTTTTGCCGTGACGGAAAAGGACGGGCCTGGATAGGAGGAGTTGAGGATGACAGTGAGATTCAGACAGTTGGCCTAAGAAAAACATGGATTAAAGCCGGTGATTTAACAACGCCCGCTTATGAATATAAAACAGCCGATGTCGATCAAACAGGTGGCTATGGAAACGAGGCCGACAGGTCAAGCCAATATGTGGATATGTTTACGAATTATCTTAGTAAAATCCCAGTAATTCAGGAGTACCTAAAAACCGCTTAGTATTTGACTTTTGGTTTTTTTCCCAACCACTAACCTCACTTGACATGATTAATAGTTTATAGTAAACTACTAACCATAAACTATGTTAACAGACACAAGAGATAAAATTCTCAACTATATTGGCTATCATGGACAAGCAAGAGCGCATGATTTGGTGCGCTTGCTGGGTATTAGTAATGTAGCTGTTCATAAGCAATTAAAAAGATTGCTTGATGATGGGCTTATTAAAAGGGAAGGCAAACCACCAATTGTTTTTTACACCTTTCCCGCGAAAGAAAAATTTCGCTCCATTGATACTGAAAAATTATTGGAACATACCCAACGTATCATCTCGGAAAATTTTCTCTCAATTACTCCCAACGGAAGACTGCTATATGGAATAGAAGGATTTAATTATTGGGTAGGGCAATACGGGAAGAGAAGGTCTTATATAGAAGCGGCGGAAGAATATGCCGCTGTTTGGAAGGAACAAAAAAAGCATTTCGCCAAAGGGGGATGGATTGACGCGGGGGAAAAGATTAAAAATGCCTTTACCAAATCATATATTGATCATTTGTTGTTCCAGGATATCTACAGCTACCGAGTATTTGGGAGAACGAAGCTGGCAAAACTGGTTATGTATGCCAAACAGACAGGAACAAGAACGCTTATTGATCAAACAGCGGCAATAGCTAAACCGGTAATAGAAAAGGTTATCAAGGCCTATTCAATTTCTGCAATTGCCTATATTCCTCCCACAGTGCCCAGACCATTACAGTTTATGGATGAGTTTGCCAGGCAGCTTGATCTGTCAACACCCAAAATTGCTCTGGTAAAAGTTATTCCCGGAGATATTCCCATTCCACAAAAAACATTAGCCAGTCTTGAAGAAAGAATAATTAATGCCCGGGATTCAATTTATTTAAAAAGTATCGCCGGGCCTTATTACAAAAATATCTTACTTATTGATGACGTGGTAGGATCAGGCGCTTCTTTTAACGAGACGGCCAAGAAGATAAAAGCGGCAAAAATAGCAAAACATATTATCGCATTTGCTCTGGTAGGGAACGTGAAAGGGTATGATGTAATTCGCGAGACGTGATGAGAACAACACGCTATTTGACTTTTGGTTTTTCTTCCTTCACAATAAATTAGTAACCATAATTATTGCTATGGCAGATCCGACACCAGAACAACCAACTTCCCCTCCCCCCGCCCCCTCAGGAGAGGGAAGCCAAACCTCTCCCCAACCAGACACAGTTCCTGCCCAACAGGGAAGACCGGCTTCTTTAAAAATTCATGATGAGAGAAGAGATTTAGGTATTCCCCTTGAGGCATATAAAAAGTCTGCAGAATTTAAAAGGGCAGATGCCTATCTGGGAGATAAGTTTGCCGATGATAAGATTGCCTCTCATCTTCCCAAGAATACGGGGGAGAATGATGATCAGTATCGAAAGAGAAAGCTGGGAGAGATAGATAAGAGAGTTAGGGATTCAGAAGCATATTCCGGTGATGATTGGGTGAAACAGATTCTGATGGGGGAAAATCATCCTGATCTGAGAGAACTGGCCCGCACAATTGAAGCTCACTTTACTACCATGCGGCAGGAAGAACAACAAAGAATGATTGAGGATCTGCGTACTCAATTTGCGGAGAACAGGCCTAATACCGTACTTACCCAGGTGGGAGAACTGGGAGTGAGAGATCAGGCAGAAGGACCTTATGTGGCCTACTATCTGGATGATGAAGGCAAACCGAGAGAGATGTTAAGGGAAGCCAGACAGGATTTCCTGGCCTTTAGACTAATTGAAGATAGGCTGGCAGATGTGGAAGACCCCACCCTGATGACTGCCTTTCCGGAGAAACGATATCCGGGAGTAGGTATTGTCATTACGGATATTGCCAATACTCTCAAACAGGAAGGTAAACCTCCCTCCTATAGAAATATGATCCAGTCTCTTAGAGAAAGACTGGCCAAGCCTCAATCAGCGGAAGATAGATTTACCACCAAACTAACCTATGCGGAAGTCAGAGGCAGATTCTACCGCAACATTAAAGAAGCTCTTCAGCATAAAAGAAATGTGGATACGGCACCAGCTGGAGCATCAACAGCAGATCTGTCAACTCTCACCCCGGTAGCTTTAGATATGGCAGACATCTTAAAAGAGATAGATTTCAGCAAACCCGGTCTTGAAACTATGATTGATAACTACCAGGGATTTAACCAGGATATTGGCAAACAAAAACTTCAAGAACAGATGAAAGGAGAGATAGATGCCTTAAGCCTCCACCTGTTTCTTCTGGCCCTCAAAGGAGAAGAGCGGTTTGAGAGAGGGGTGAAAACCCCCATCAAACTGGAGAGAAACCCCCAGGTTACCAGAAAAAGATTCATTGAGGGAGGGACACAGGAACCTACGGGGGGAGGAAGAACACCAACAGTAGTCAAGCCGCCAACGGAACCAACAGTAGTAACACCACCGCCCGGACAAAAACCAGAGATTGGTTATTGGAAAGATTCTCCGGGGTGGAGAGCGGACGCTGATACTTCTGCCGGAGAAAAACCAACTCCCAGACAGCCGGAGGGAATAAAAGAGGAGGCAGGAACTGCTCCTCCACAGATTGGTTATTGGAAAGATTTTGGTCCAAGAGAGCCTGCTGCCACTACTAAAGAACCATTTATTCGCAGGGATATGGAAGGAATAGAACAAGAGGCAGAAACTATTACGCCGGTTAAGACAACTACGCCTGCGCCGACGCCACCAACCGGACAAGAACCCACCATTGATCTCTGGGGGGAGAGTGGTAAACCGGCGGAAGGGAAAAAACTATTAGATGAGACTCTTTCTCCGGCTCCTCCACTAAAAGTACACCCGCCTTTTTCCGGAATACCGCCGGAAGAAATAGATCAACGATTAAAAGACGCTTTGGAAAAACAGAAAGCTGAACATCCAAGCGGATTAGTAACCGAACAAGGTCAGGAAATCCCCTCCACCATAGTTGGAGAGCCAGCAGCAGAACCCACCGGGCCAATGACTGCCGAACAGGCGGCAGATAGACTTGGGGGGATTACTCCACCGACCACTCCTCCGGAAGAACTGATAATTCCTCCCGGCGGGCCGGGGCTGAGAGAAAGAATAGTTCATGAACCGCGACCGACAGAAATCCCCAAAGAAAATCTAGATGCTGTGGTTTCGGCACACGCGATGGAAAATGCCAAACTTAGAAGAGAAGCCGAGATGCAACAGGCACGAGATTATTTGGAGAATAATTTACGGGCCTTCGCACAATGGCAAGAAAAAACCGGTGAAAAAGTTGATATCAAAGACTTTGTCAGAGACCACGAAGCAGATTATATAAGAAGCCTAGACAATCCCGAACAGTATGTAAACGATCGAACATTGTTAAGCCATGACCTCATCGCTAATTCTCTTGTGTCGGCTAAAGTGACTCCTGATAATCCTCTGCTGAAAAAACTCCAGAGTATTCTTTCAGAAAAAGATTACAATACCATAATAAAAAGAGCGTTCGGCAAGGAAGAGCCCCTAGTACCAAGGTCTGCTGGAGAAGAGCTTATCACTAAATGGCTAGACGATTATTTCTTAAGAGAACCGGATAAAACCCATCGTCCCGCTCCACAAATATCGCCGGCGGAAATAGAGCAAAGACTTGAGGCGGCTTTGCGTCTTCAACAAGCTGAACACCCCAGCGGATTAGTAAACGAACAAGGCCAACCAATACCCTCTGCCGAGGAATTACCGCAACCACCCACCGGGCCAATGACTGCCGAACAGGCGGCAGATAGACTGGGGGGGATTACTCGAAAACCTCAACCGGAAATTGATCTCTGGGGGGAAAGCGGCAAACCGGCGGGAGAGATAAAACTACCAGATGAGGATGTTTATAAAGCTGCAACGGGGGTTATACCAACGACAATTCCATTTACAATTGAGCCTGAGGCAGTTGGTCAACCACCTGTAGTAGAACCAAAAACAGCTGAAGAACTTAACTACTGGAAAGATTATCCGGGGACAAGAGCAGAAGCAGGCATTCCCACCGAAGAAGAATCAACTCCCAGACAGCCGGAGGGGATAGAACAGGCAGAATTAACCCTTCCACCTCTCCCATCTGCTAGGCCAGCAATTCCGCCCGCGACTAGTGGAGAACCTCCAGCCGCGCCCGCGGCCGGGGTAGTACCTCCCGCAGATACGGCCGGAGCGCTTGACAGATTACGAGAGAGGACAGAACAAATACAAACAACCGCAGGAGGAGACCTTGAAAGGTTAAATCGGGACATGGAAGAGGCCATGAGGAGACCCTCGTCTGGGCCCCCACAACCGGCAACCCCGGCTGCAACTGCTCCAGTATCAACAGTAACTGAACCAGCAGCTGAAACTGTTGAAAGTACAGTGGCAGCAGCAGAACCACCCCCAGCAACTGAAGCGGCAGTTGCGCCAGCAACTCCCCCACCGGCTGAACCGGCTGCTGGAGCGGCTGAAGCAGTTCCTGTGACGGCTGAAGCGGCCGCATTAACTGCCGAGCAAACAACGCGCGCTCAAGAATTATTTGGCCAACTCCGTGACGCATACAGAGAAAAACCTATGGAAACAGCATTAGAGACAGAGAAAAGAACCGATGAATTACAAATGCAGATAGGGAAGACTTTAGGCCTTGGAGAAGATGAGACGATAGAAACTATACTTCAGGAAGAAGAAAGAGGGATGCTTCTGGGTTTCCGGTTTAAAGCGGGCACTATTCTTGGTGCGATTATTGGTCTTGAAGGAATCACCCCGGCTCAAATATTTCCGGAGTCAGAAAAATTGCAAACAGTGTTTCAAGAACTAAAAGATGCCGACAGGGCGTATAGAACGGGTTCAATCGCTGACGTTACTAATGAGGCTAGATATAATCAAGCCAACGCCGCCTTCTTCACAACGCTCGATGATGTTCTCGGTATAGACAAAGATGAAACTAATAGACTTTCCTCGGACGCTAACCTTAGGGTTGTTAACTTTCAATCTCTCCTTAAAAGAATATCCGAAGAAAGCATCCCCGAGGCGCAAATTTTAGATTTATCCCGGGATTTTGCTGAAAAAAATCGCAAAATGATTATTTATCAAAGGGCAACTAATAGTTGGGCACAGAAAGAATTGGAATTATTACTTGGCGCCGCACAAAGAGCGGGATTGGAAATAAGTAGAATCATCTATTTAGAACCTCTTCAAAGAGTGGGAGTAGCAATACCAACCGAAGCGCTGGAAGCCGCAGTTCCTGTTGCACCGGGAGCAGCCGAAGCGCCTCCGGCTACACCATCTTCTCCACCATCACCAAGACGGCCATTTGCAGGTATGGGGGAAAGACTGGCTCAAGCAAGAAAAACGGCGGGAGAGCGTTGGGAAAGCCTAAGAGCTCAAGTTCCAAAACCGAGTTTTGGCCGCCGGGAAAAACCACCGACTCCATTTGAAGAAGAACTTAGGGCGGCAGAACCGCTTATCGCTCAACTCAAACAAACCTATATGAGAGGGGCCGCAGATACTGCTGACGTTCTAGAAAGTACATTAGCTGAACAACTAAATCATCCCGAAGAAGCAAGAAGGACGACTATTCAACAAGAGCAAGAGAATAAGAGTGTTATAGCCTCTCGTCTGCCCTATAATACAGCTGACTATTTCGCCACTTGGGACTTAGTGTATCACCAACAGTTGTTAGCTCAAAGAGTTTTTAACAATACCCCTTTACAGAATGCGTTTCAAAAAGCCTGCACTGCCTATGACACCTATCTGCAGAGCAAGAAAAACGACAGAGATTACAATAAACGCGACCAAGCATTCGATGCGTTTACTGGGCTCTTTGATAGTCAAGCTGGAATAGATTCTAGAGACAGAGGACAGATAGATAAATTGCGGAAGACATTGAAAGAAAAAAACACAACTTTTGCTAAACTTATTACTCAACTTAAAGAAGGAAAATCAGTATCAGACACGCTGTTTTTGGATGCTCTTTTGGCAAGAAACCAAGCCGAGGTGACACATTTGAGGGCTGTCAATAATGTTGCAGAAAAAAGAGCAGACTATTTTGGAAAACTGGCAGAAGCGGCCGAAGTAGAAATTGTTAATGGAATATTAAATGAGAAAACTCAAGCTCCCCCACTCCCAGAACCATCAGCTCCAACCGCTCCGGCTGCACCGGCGCCGGCGACAACTGAAACACCAGCCCCGCGCGCTACGCCCACTGCAGAAATTCCGGCCAGTCTGCTTTCTTCTGTTAGACATGAGGTCGGATTAACAAATGTTGAAATAAACCGTCTGGGAGAAGAACTAAAAACAGCCTATTACGGTGACCCGTCGTTAGCAACCGTTGACAAAGGAACCTTAAGAAGCATCTTGGAACTATCAAGTAATTCATTGAGAACTATTCAACAAGCTAGGGAAGCCGAAGAAGTATCAGACCCCAATCGTCGTATAATGTTTAGCGGTGATAGGACTAAGGTTGAAGCTTTGGAAACATTCTTTGCAGAAGCAGGTATTCAAGAACCCAAAGTTCGAGCCAGACAAATATATGTGATGTTTGCTAGTGGATCGCAGGCAGGATTTCCCCACCGATTAGACGAATATATTGGGAGCAGACAGGGCGAGCTCCTAGCTATTATAAAAAGCGTAGAACTTCTTGAAAGAGCTAAATCTACCGCGCAATAATAATGGCAGAAACAATTTCCGCTCCACCTTCTACTCCTGATTTTTCCCGTGTTAATCCTGACACGCTAACTACAACATTAGCAGCTTTCAGAGAACCCCCAGCCGATCCTGATTTTTCCCGTGTTAATCCTGACACGCTAAGGACAACCTTAGTCGCTGTTCGAGAAAAGCCAGCCGCTCGAAAACCAACCAAAGAAGAACTTCCCCTGTCTCCGCAGGTCAGAAAACAAGGTATTTCCAGAAGAAAGCTTCTGGCAATAGCGGCCGGTGTGGGAGCCGGATTAGCAGCAGATCAAGTCTTCCAGAGATTGATGGGGCCGCTTTTGGCGCCTGCTCCTGCTCCTGTTAGAACTGCCGAGCCCATGATGATGGGAGTGCCGGCCGCGGAGGCGGGGGAAGTTTTACCCACTCCGGAAATACCTCAAATCATCAAACATCTTGAGGCAGAAGCTGCGCCTGTAGGGGGAGTGCTCCTGGAAGCGGCCAAAGTTGAGCCAACCAAGAGGGAAATTTTGCGGGAAATGATTTTGCCCAGGATCATATCGGAAGTAAGACAAATTAGAGATAAAAGAGTCAAAGAAGACCCGGATTATTTAAAAAGAATTGATAAGGAACTTAATGAAAGTAGAATCAATGGAGTGTTGTTGGGGATTGGCAAGGAAGGCACCATGACAGATTCCATGATGGTTTTTTCTTATCATTTGCCCACCAACACTGTTTTTTTTCTTTCTCTTCCACGCGATTTGCAGTCCCCGGAAGTGTGGCGGGAGGGTAAAAACGAGGCCTGGTCGCGCATTAATTTCGCTCATCAACTGGGTGGCATTAATCTGGTTAAAGAAGTCTTGGAAAATGCCACCGGTTTGTCCATAGATCTCGCCAGCGTATCGCGTTTCGATGTTTTGGAGGATATGATTGATAAAACAGTGGGGTATGTGGAAGTTGATGTTGAAAGCACAATTGATGATAAAAAATATCCCACCAAAGAAGGGGCCGGCATTGACCCTTTTTATCTGGCCAAAGGCAGACAGAAACTAAACGGAGCCACTGCCTTAAAATATTCGCGCAGCCGTACGCACCAGGGAGGCAGTGATTATGTCAGGGCCGGCCGCCAGCAGGAAGTTTTAGTGGCATTTTTCAAAAGGTTGGTAGAAGAATCTCAGAAAAACCCTTTTAATAAAGGTCGTCTGGCGCTAGCCTTGCGAGATATAGTGCTTGCGAAAATCAAACAAGGCAGACTCAATCCGGATTTTGATCTGGAGGGTATGCTCTCGCCTGCTTTGGAAGAAATTGTCAAAATGACAGGAGAGGGTATTTTACAACAGTTTTCGGGCGGTTGGGAGCTGGGCACTCCGGAAATGGCCGGGTTAGTTATTAACAATCGCAATTTTGTGGTCGGCGCCGGCATAGAAGGAGTAGCCATTACCAAGATCCGAGGCGGTAATCCCGGATCATCAAATCCCAGAGAAAATTATTGGAAACCGATCAGGGAGGAGGTACGAAGGCAGCTTCTCAAAATGACCCAAGACAGAGAAGAAGAGGAAATACCCAAATTGCCCGAATCAAAGATCTATTACCCCCGGGAGTTAAGTTACGGGGAAGTGGCTCCATGGATCGGTATGTTGAGAGGAAGCCACGATGCGGTCTTAACCGAAAGCTTATTCTTAAAAGAGCTGGCCCAATTTCCCCAGGACAGAAGAAATAAGATTTTATACGGTCTGGCCAGGGCTCATGCCAAAGCCATAGCAGAGCATTACGGAGACTCTCACGCAGTTATCGGCCTGGATCCCGGGCATGGGGCCGCAGACATAGGAGCAGGGACTACCAGTGTCGAAGGGGAAAAGCTGGCGGAAAAAGATATGACGTGGGAGCTAGCCCGACTAACAGCACAGGAATTATTAAGGGAAAGCAAAGGCAGATATGATATTGTCGTGTTACGCCCCGAAAACCCCAATGATGAAGATATTGACGGAGACGGTTTGGTCTCCAACATTGAAAGACTGCAAAAAAGAAAAGCTCTGCTCTTGGCCATGGCCGAAGCCCTGCGAATTCCTGATGAGAGAGAAGATCGAAAAGTGGCTTACGTGTCGCTCCATTTTAACGGCCTGGATAATCCCAATGCAGTGGGAGCTGAAACGTACTTTCCCAATGAGTATGCCATGGCAGATGCAAAGCATCGGGTTTCCAGCGAAGCTTTAGCTAGACTGCTGCAGCAGGAAATTGTTCAAGCTTTGAAAGAAGAAGGTTACGAGGCAATTGACCGGGGAGCCAAAGTAGATCCGGATAAAAGGCAGCCAGCTGAAAATTCCGACAGTGTGAAAGGTCCCTATATTGCCCTGGGTTCACCCAAACTGGATCGAAATTTATCAAGAAAAGAAGGTCGCTGAGTGACTTTGATAGAAACCTTACAGCCTTAAAAGCGGTAACTGACGCCTGTTGTATCGCGTTTGCTTAAAAAATAAAAAGACATATAATTGATAATAATGACAGAAATAATTTCTGGTTCGCCTCCTACCCCCGATTTTTCTCGTGTTAACCCCAACACGCTAAATACAACATTAGCAGCTTTCAGAGAATTTCCCACCGCTCCTGATTTTTCCCGTGTTAATCCTGACACGCTAACTACGACATTGGCGGCTTTTAGAGAATCACAAACCGCTCAAAAAACTCCAAAGTATGTTCCGGCAGATGAACTTGTCAGGGTCATCGGAAAAAAACCAACCAAAATGCTTTCCTGGAAACAAAGGAACGCTAAGCGGTTGGCGGCGGCGGGCATGGCGGCCTTAATGGCAGGCACGGCAGCTCAAGATGTATTGCCAAAAGTAGCGGCGGGGCTGTTAACCCCTGCTATCTTGAGCGCCCAAACTATCCATGAAGAAAAGGAAACAAACCCAACACGGCTGTCACAGGCCACTATTGCCGTGGAAAAACCGACATTTTTTCTTCCCGGCGCCAATACGCCGGCAGAAGTTGAAATTACCAATAAAGATTTAGAGGTTTTAGGACCGGCCGGCAATGGCAGATTTTTAGTCAGAACAGAAAACGGAGATTTCGAAGTTCCATTCGGCGATATCCAGCTAAAAGAGGTCCTCTGGATTGAGGGTAAACAAGCTCTTTCCTGGCTTGGTTTTGACTCCGAATACCCGCAGCTTGTTGAAAAAATCCCCCAAATAGGAGCGGGTATTGTCAGACTTTCCCTTGATCAAGCCAATGAAAAAGATTTCCAACGAAAATCCGAGGCCTTAAAAACCATCAATAAAGCCAAGCAGCTAAACTTAAAAATTATCATCGCCTACAATCCCACCAGATTATTGCCGGATGAGGAAGCCGCTAAAAGACTTGATCGGATTTTATCTTTAATGGGAAATTACAAAAATTTTGCTTTAGAACTGGGTAACGAGCCGGATTTACCTAAATTCTGGGAGGAAGAAATACAGGAAGATAGAACTCTGGAAAGTTTTGCCAAGTTTATTTCACAGACGTCCGACATCTTAAAAAGAAAAGGAGTAAATGTAAATTTAATCATAGGAAGTCTCCTCGACTATTGGGAAGATGAGAAGATAAATGGGAGGACAGCAGAACTTGCTAAACAATTAAGAAATCAGGGTGTTGATCTTAGTCAGTTTGTTTTTTCCCTCCACGTCTTTCATGATCCCTCTCGGATAAAAAAACAGGTTGAGGCTCTTAAAAAAGAATTTGGCGACAGCGTTCCTTTTATTATTTCCGAAGGCGGGTCAAATGATCCCAAAGATAGGGGCCAAAGAACCGTTCAAATTATAAAGGAGGCCAGAAAATATGGCGCCCAGGCGGTAATTGTTTTTCAGTTAAGAGACAAAGGATTTGAATTAAAGAATGAGGGTGAGCCCGAAAAATGGGGCTATATCAATCTTGACGAAAAAAGCGGACAAGCTTCCTGGATGACAGCCCAAATTGGACCGCTTCTGGAGTATGTCATGGAAGAAATGAAAGCAGAAGGCAGGGAGAGATTGATTCCCTTCGAAAATAAAGTGGGCTGGGCCTACACCGCAATACCCGGAACCTCAAAGGAAGAGATGGCTAAAGACATGCGTCGAATGAAAGATTTAGGAGCAAATGTTATTTACATTGGACATAATAATCCGGGTAATACAGATCCAAATGGCAGTGAACCAGGTCTTGCTCCTGCCGTCTGGTTTGCTCTGCAAAAAAATACTCCCAATAAAGAGAATGCTGAAAAGATACATCAAGCAATTGTTAATGCGCTCGATGCTAGCGCTGAAATTGGTTTAAATGTTGTTTTACCAATTGGCTATCAAATACAAATGGGTCAGGAATGGAATGACAAACATCCTGGAGAATTACGGAGAGACGTAAATGGCAATCTGATGAACCAATGGAAAAGCGGAGAAACAACCAGCCCATATTCACTAGAGTACAAGAAAGACATTGGCGATTACTATCGTTGGGTTAACGAAACTATTATTAAAAAATATCCTCATGTTATTGCTATCAATTTGGCTGACGAACCAATGGGTTCTGACTTCTCCCCCCATGCAATGGCCGCATTTGAACAACGGTACGGTGTAAAGTTTGCAGAAGCCTCCCCATATCAACGCGGAGAGTTTACATCGGGAGTTATTGCCGACTATGCAGCCTGGAGTGCAAATTTATGGAAGGAGTTAAATCCCAGCTTGCGAACCATGATGACTTTTCACATACAACGTGATACCCCATTTTTCCCCGATGTTGAACGGATTTTTAGAGAAACACCAGATACATTCATTTTTTCTGCCGATACCCACTTGCATGACAATCCTTCTAATTGGCCATTAACCAAACAGGATATTAATCTCCTGTCCGGCATGGTGCGAACCTTGGGCTGGTTATCAAAAACCTATGAAAAACCCCTTATGCTTTGGACCTCTGCCAATAGCTGGGGTTTGGCGGGTCAGTCTACAAATAAGGGAGGGGTAAATGAAGCGCTACAAAATATTGATATTGTCAACGATCTCTCAAGACAGAACGGAGGAAAGCTTGGCATGATTATGGCCTGGGGATGGAATATTAAAGGTCAAGGGGTATATCGTGACGATGGTAGTTTCACCTATGTTGATAGGGAGGCAATGATTAATCAAGTATCAGGAGCTCTCTTGCTAAAAAGAGATAGATTATCAATGGTGGGGGAAGGAAAACCAGACAAAGTATTATATTTTCCGACAGCAACCCTCTATCCCGCGATTGACAGATCTAGCGCTTCGCATCTTGCCCCTAGAATAACCGATCTTGATAAAGTTGATTTTACTAGTCAAAATGCTGTCTACCTCACAGATGGAAGAGCCCTGGAAGAAGCGAAAAAACAAGGGGTGGAAATTGTCTCCTCTGCTCCTTAGATTATAATTGTTTCTTTTGCCTAATTTTGACCAAGCTCAGCTTGGTTTTGGCCGCGTCAGACGCGATTTTGACCTATTTTGATATTTTCTCTAAAAAAACCGCCCTTCGCTTGCGATTTTCTCATTTTTTCACTATACTACTCTTATGAAACATATGTTGTTAAAACAGGCGTTTTGGGACTACAATTTTAGCGAAAAGGAACTTCTGGCGAAACTTCAAAGAGGAACAAGGAAGGAGAAGGCTTGGGCTATTGGGAGAATGCTTGAGAATCTTCCTTTCGATACGCTCTGGAAGTATATAACGCTCCCACAGCTTCGCGAATTATTCTCCTCTGTTCACCTACGCCCAAAGATTAAAAAAATCTGGCAGTATACGCTTAATCTCTGGAGCAAGTATGAAAAAGAAAAATCCACTCACTAGGCTTCAAGAGGAGGTTCTCCAAAACTTCTTCGAATGGCCGGCTGGCCAAACGTACTTTCTTACTGGTGGTACCGCCCTTGCCGGGTTTTATTTTCACCACAGAAAAAGCGTTGACCTTGACCTCTTTACTTTTGAGGATATCGAGATTGCTCCTGTAAAACAAATGCTAACATCCGTTGCAGAGAAGACAAAAACAAAACTTGATCACCGTCTGGCAACAGAGGGATACCACAAATTTTTCCTTATTAACAAAAGTGAAGAACTAAAAATAGACCTTGTAAGAGAACAGCCTGTGCACTTTGGCCGCATAAAAACCTTCGGCAAGATTCGCGTTGATTCCGTTGAGAATATTGGAAGCAATAAAATTACCGCCATATTCGGCAGAACCGAGGCCAAGGACTTCATTGATCTCTATTTTATCCTTAAAAAACAAAATCAGCTTACCTTTAACAGGCTCTTGCAAGACGCGAAGAAAAAAGACTTGGGACTTTCAAACTTTTACCTCGCGCACCTATTTCTTGAAGTAAAAACGCTGCAAAACTTTCCAGAAATGCTTGTACCGTTACAAAAAAGAGCGCTTGAGCATTACTTCGTATCTCTAGCTCATAAACTTCTTCTTGAGGCAAAACCACCGTTTTAGTACTATTAGTTTAACCCCGTTTTACCACGCTCAGCTTGGTTTTGACCAAGTCGGACTTGGTTTTGATCGCGTCAGACGCGATTTTGACCTATTTTGATAATCTTGCAATAGGATTTTTCACGAGGTACACTGTTTGTAATGGAAAATCATCCCATTCCGCAAGACATCACCGGCTTTCAGTTTAAGCTGATCGGAGATATGACCATTAAGCAGTTTGCTTATTTGGCCGGCGGCGCATTTTTGGCCTACTTGTTTTTTATCTCTCCTTTGCCATTTTTTATAAAAATTTTTATCTCGTTTTTTTGCGCCGGCTTTGGTTTTTCCCTATCTTTCGTTCCCATTGACGGACGACCATTGGATACCATGGTTTCTTATTTCTTAAGAGCCATGTTTAGCCCCAATCAATATCTTTTTCAAAAAGCGGGAGTGAGCCTGTCTTTTCCTCCTCCACCCAAAAAATCTCATCCCAAAGCAAAAACAACCGCTCCCGAAAGCAAAGAAAAGCTGGAACGTTTTTTAAGCGCTACCGCTAAAAAACCGGCCGGCAAACTCGATGAAAAAGAAACGGTTTTTTTTAGCAGCATTTCCTCGCTTTTTTCTCCCGGTAAGAATACGAAACAGCCAGCTAACGACAAACCCCGATTATTAACAATTAAAGAAATAGGGAATCAATTACCAACAGAACAAACAGAGCCGCAATTTGAAGAAGAAAAACCGACTAATGTCATGGAGCAAAAAACCAGCGAAGAGCTAGAAAAGGAAACAAACCTTATTAAAGAAGCGCTTAAGGCCGCCAAAAAACAAGAGGAAGAAAAAAAGGATGTCGTCTCCGCTCCCGGTATTCATGAAAAAGTGCTGGAGCTGGAAGCGCAGTTGCAGCAAACTTTGTCGGAGAAAAAAGCGCTTGAAGATCAGATGCTGACTTTGCAGAAACAATTTAATCTGCAAAAACAAACAGGTTTTACCCCCACCAAAACAGTCACTCCCAATGTCAGAACCGTGCCCAAAGACTTAAGTAAAACTGTCGGCGCGCCAATCATCGCCGGAGCGGACTTTCCCAACTTGATAAGCGGGATCATCAAGGATTCTCGAAATAATGTCCTGCCCAATATTTTAGTTGAGGTAAAAGACAAAGACGGCAATGCGGTCAGGGCTTTTAAGACCAACGCCTTAGGCCAATTCTCCTCGGCAACTTCTCTTAGCAATGGCACCTACACCGTGGTTTTTGAAGATCCCAAAGGCCAGCATAAATTCGACGCTGTGGAAATAATCGCCGAAGGCGTTGCTATGTTGCCGCTGGAGGTTATTTCAACGGATGAGCGGGAGGAACTGCGCAGGTCGCTTTTTAATTAAATTATGGCAGATAAAATTCAAAAAACTAAATCATCAACCCAAAAGTTTACGGAAATAGAAGACATCGTGGAAGATATGGTCTTTTTTTCCTCCGGCAACGCCTGCTTAATCATCGAAATACAGGCGGCCAATTTTGCTCTTCTTTCCAGAGAAGAACAAAACAGCAAAATTTATGCTTACGCCTCGCTTTTAAACTCCCTGCCGTTCCCTATTCAAATTTTGATTAAAAATAAACGGGTCAGCATCGGCTCTTATGTTAAACTGCTGAATGAGGAACTGGAAAAAGCCCAAGACGAAAAGACAAAATCTTATAGAACACTTTATAAAGATTTCGTGGAAAATCTGGTCAGCGTTAACGCTGTTTTAGATAAAAAATTCTATATTGTTTTGCCCTACACCTCTTTGGAGAAAGGCGTTGGCGGAGCGTTTGGCAGGAACGATTTTAGATCTTCGGCCAAAACCGGCCTTCACACCAAAGCCACTTCTCTTAGTGAACAATTCGGCAGACTTGGTCTTCGGTCAAAAATCTTAAAAAGAGAAGAGCTGGTTTCGCTTTTTTATAGTTTCTATAACGACGATTATCAGGAAGTCCATATTGAAACCGATGAAAAACCGTCAATTATTACAACCGGTGGAAACGTATGATTTTTGGCTCTAAAAAAAACAAAAACCAACCCGAGAAAAAGGCCACCCCGTCAAACGCGGCCTCAGTCCCCATAGAAAAAGGCATGGTGGGGCTTACCGACGTGATCGCTCCATCCTCTATCGAGGTTGACTTTCGCTCTATTCGGGTAGGAGAGAAATTTTACAAAACATTTTTTGTGGTCGGTTATCCCCGATTTGTGTCTCCCAACTGGCTATCTCCCGTTATTGATTTTGATCACGAACTGTATGTTTCCATGTTTATCTATCCTGCCACCTCGGCCGATGTTTTATCCGACCTGAGACGGAAAATCGCCGAGATGGAAGCCACCCTATCCTCTCAGGTTGAAGAAAATCAGGTGATTGATCCAAAAGTAAGAGCGGCCCTGGAAGATGCCATGGGTCTTCAAGACGAACTGGCCAAAGGAGTGGAGCGTTTTTTTCAATTTAGTTTGTATGTCACCATCATTGCCAAAACACAACAGGAGCTGGAAGAAGCGTCAAAAAGATTAACTATTACACTTTCTTCTCTTCTGCTGGTGGCCAAAACAGCCACTCTTCAAACAGAAGAAGGCTTTAAGTCAAGTCTGCCAATGGGGCAGGATAAACTTTTTATTACCAGAAACATGGATACCACGTCCTTGGCATCAACCTTTCCCTTTACCTCGGCCACCCTCACTCAAGACAAGGGAGTATTATACGGCATCAACGCCCAAAACAATTCCCTGATTATCTTTGACCGGTTCTCACTGGAAAATGCCAATGAGGTGGTTTTGGGAAAATCCGGTGCCGGAAAATCGTATCTTATCAAACTGGAAGTTACCAGACAACTAATGTTTGGGACTGAGGTTATCGTGGTGGATCCGGAAGGAGAATATGAGGCTCTTTGCACAACGCTGGGAGGAGAACATGTGGCTTTTACTCCTTCTGCCCCGATAAAAATAAATCCGTTTGATCTGTCAGCTCTTTATGAAGAGGGAGAAAATGAGCTTGGTATTAAAATTCTCTCCCTTCACGGCCTGCTGCGAATTGTTTTGGGAGAGCTGGATGCGGGGCAGGATGCAATTTTAGACAGGGCGTTAGTTTCAACTTATCAGCAAAAAGGCATCACTCTGGATCCGGCAACACAAAGCAAAGAACCGCCCCTGATGGAAGATCTTTACAAAACGCTGCTGGGTATGGAAGATAACAGCGCCAAAGATCTGGCTTTGCGTTTGGAAAAATTTATCAAAGGCAGTCTGTCCGGCATTTTTAATCAGCAGTCAAACTTTAGCATCAAAAATCCTCTAACCGTCTTTTCCATTAAGGCCTTAGAGGAAGAACTTCGTCCTATTGCCATGCATATCATCTTGGATTTTGTTTGGACAAGAATTAGAAAAACCCTCAAAAAACGGCTGTTGGTGCTGGACGAGGCTTGGTACATGATGAAATATGAAGATTCCGCCTCTTTTGTCTATGGCATCGCCAAGCGGGCGCGCAAGTATTATCTGGGGCTAACCACCGCCACCCAAGACGTGGAAGATTTTCTCTCCACGGATTACGGCAAGGCGGTTTTGTCCAACTCCTCGCTGCAATTATTGTTAAAACAGGGCACTTCCGAAGTTGATCTGGTAGCCAAAACATTTTATCTGACAGAGGGGGAAAAAGAGCTTCTTCTTTCGGCAAACATTGGAGAAGGACTGTTTTTCGCCGGACAAAATCACGTGGCCATTCGGGTGGTGGCCGCTCCTTTTGAACACGAGATGATCACCACCAATCCTGCGGAAATGCAAAAACAAGCAGTCCAACCCCCTCCTCCCCCCACGCCCACACCTACGGCTCCCTTAAAAACTCCCCCGATTACAGCTCAACCACCTCAATCGGCAAAACCGGTCGTCATTTAGTGTTATCATTAATTTATGGAACCAGATATCAGAAATTTCCAAGAGCTGGAAGACCTCATCAGAAAAAGACCCAAAGAAGCGGATAAACTGGCCGCTTCCTGGCATCAATTTGCAGAAATGCATCCTCAGGATAGAATGTTTTTTACCACCAGAGAAAGATTTTTCGCTTGGGCGCAGAAACATCCCGAACTTCATGTTGATACCAGCATTTGGGTGGGCAAAGAAGTCATAGAGGCCTATTCTTACGTTCGGGAGCAAAGAGAAGAAAGACAAGAACTCGATAAGCAACTGGGGCTTCCTTCACATGGCGCGCCTTCCGCTATTTCCGATCTAGCCATGCTTCCTTTTTTAGCCGCCATGTTCCTCAACCGGCCAAAAATCATGCAGGACGATGAAGATTATCGGGCTATTTTGGAGAGAAAAAAACAAGAATGGCTGGAAAAAAATCCGGGCAAAGATTTCACTTCCAAAGAAGGCTTGGATTACCTCTATGGCTCTTTAGATAACAGCGATAAACCGCCGATAGATCAAGAGACGGAAGAAGAATTTAGGAATAATAAAAAATTTGCCGGCAGAGTTAAACGTTATGATAAAGAGAAAGCGAAAATTTACAAAAATCCCGACGATGACCCGCAAGTTAAAAGACTGCGCTTGGAAATTGACGAACACACACAAGCAAGATTTGCCCACTTACAAAAAATTAACCCCGCAACCAGACTAGAGGATGTCCGCCGGGCCGTTGAAAGAAGATCATATCTAAAGTTTGCTTATCAATACGAAGACAAGGCCAAACAATACGCCATGTCTAACGACCAAATAAAAGCCGCTCAAGATATCAAAGAGACCGAACAAATGGCTAGTACCGGAGGAAGGCAAATCAGGGTGGCGGAAAGAACGCGCCCCGCTTATTCAGGAATCTCACGAGAAGAGATTGACCGACGTTTACAGCAAGCCCTAAGCCAACAGCCAACCGCCCCATCCGGCGGCTTGGTCATGCCCTCCGGCCAATCAATTCCTTCAGGACTTGGCGGTGATGATGGCGGCGGCGAACAACCGCAAGAACCTTCACCGCCACAAGGAGGAGGGCATGGCGGGCGGTCGCGGGGCATGGATCTGGCCAATCGTTTCCTGCCAAAGAAAAAGAAACCGCCGCTGCCCAAAACCCCCGGTAATCCTCTTAATCAGTTGCGTAATAAACTATTGATGCAATTTATCAGAACTCTATTGACGTTTTTAGCTGCCTCCACCCCAATTCTTATTATTATATTTATCCTTACCGGTACTTTTGCCATTGTCGGCTTTGCCCCAAGGGATATCCTCCCTAGCTCCTCCCCTCTCACTCCCGGAGGCGGCGGTTCTTCTCCAACCACAACACCTCCTAATCCACAGATAGGGACTTGTCCTGTGGGATCAGGACCTTGCTCTGTTGATAATTTAAGGAAATATTTCCCGGATGAAACAGCAGTCAAGAATGCCTCGATGATTTGTCAAAGAGAAAGCGGGAGTAATCCCTTTGCTCTCAATAATAGATGCCTAAGAGGAGATCCCAACGATAAAGAAGAAGACACCAAGAGGAAGGGGGCGACCGCAGACTATAGCGTTGGTCTTTTTCAAATAAATCTTTTGCCCTCAACTCGTTGCCCCGGGGCATTCAAGGATTATGGTCTTAAGCCTCCATGGTGTGAAATTAGTGATCAAGCTAAGCTAAACACATGCGAAATAGGCCTTAAAGATTCCGATAACAATATTAACAAGGCTGTAGCAATTTCAGGTAGCGGTAACAATTGGTCTGCTTGGTCAGCCGCGCGCGTGTGTGGTATTATTAGGTGAAACACGATATGAGAAAAAAAATGTTTTTGGTTCTTTTGTTTGTCTTTATAATAAGCATTATTACTATATTTTTTTTATCGCAGTCAAAAAATAAACCAGCGCCCGTTCCTCCCCTCCTCACCCCAATCCCGACTCCCTCCTTAACTCTTCCAGCTGGGGGGAAAATTAATATTTCCGGTGTTTTAGTCAACAATTTTTTCCTGTCAGCAAAAGAAACCACCAACAGGGGTGATATCCTTATCAAGGATCAAGGACTCTATCAGTTTGTTTATTTTTCCCCGGAGAATAAATTCTTAATTTCCATTCTCTCTTCTCCGTTTTCTGAGGTCAGAAGTGAGGCCGAAGGGGACTTTCTTAAGTTTTTGGGGGTTAGCCAACCAGATGCCTGCCGGTTAGGTGTTGATATAACCACGCCTTATTTTGCCAATCCGGATTATGCTGGAACAATATACCGTTTGAGTTTTTGTGAAAACAAACAATAAAAACTATATCTTAACTTATGTGGTCTCCGCCTGGATGCGGATGGGCATGATTAGATGTAGAAATGCGGGGTCGTCTTTTATCTTAAAAACTCCGGGGTTTAACGGCCCTGTCATTTCAAAAACCATCTCCCCTTCTTCCACGTTTGCCAAAATATCCAAAAGATAGCGGGCGTTGAAAGCAATCTCGTTTTCCTCCCCTGTTAGCCTAGCATCAATCCATACTTCGTTTTCCCCCACAGAGGGAGATTTAGCCCATACTTTGATTTTTTCTTTCTGAAAAGAAAGTTTTATAACATTGCCTGAACCCAGCGCGAAAATAGCGCATAATTTTACCGCCTTCTGCATCTCTTCCCGGTCAAAAAAAACTTGAGTGTTAAAATCGGCCGGAATAATTTTTTCAAATTGAGGGAAATCCGCGTCTATCAATCTTCCCACCAAAACCGTATCTTCCTGAAAAAATAAGATTTGATTATTTTTTTTCGATATCGCCACCCCTACCTCGCCTTCCGCCTGTTTCATCAGGGCAATCTCTTTAATAACTCTGGCCGGAACGATTATCAGTTTATCAAATATTTCTTTGTTTTCGGCCTTTTTAAGATGAACGCTCTTTTTTTTAAGAGACAATCTAAACCCGTCCGTTGCCACAAATAACAATTCATCGCTTCCTGCTTCTCCTGTTTTGATAAGAACGCCGGAAAGGGCCGGCCTGCCGTCATCAAGACTAGCTGACAAAACCACCAAAGAGAAATCTTTTTGTATTATTTGTTTGTCCAAAACAAGTATGTTTTCTCCTTTGTCTTCATATAGTTTGGGGAATTCTTCTGCGGCGATTGTTTGAAAAGAACTTTGCGTTTTTTGACTAAGTACCTCTAGTGTTTTTTCTTTTGTCCGAAGCGTTATTTTACCGGTTGAAATGGTGGAGATAAGCTCGGTGAATATTTTAGCCGGAACGGTCACCGCTCCTTCTTCGTCCACTTTGGCCGGTATTTCTGTTTGTATTCCTATTTCTAAATCGGTGGCGCTGATTATCAACTTTCCGTTTTTAGCAACGAGTAAAATATTTAATAATACCGGTAGCTGGCTTCTTGGAGAGACGGCGTGGTTAACAAAAGATAATTTTTTTTGCAGATTTTCTGAAAGAAGATCTAATTTCATATATATTACATTAGTTGTTGTAGTAGTGTAATGGGAAAAGTGGAAAAAAGCAATAGGGCAAGCAGCAGCAAGTAATTAATGAGTTAAAAAATGTGGAAAACAAGTTGAAAACATTGGGAATAAAATGTTGAAACAAATTTTACTTATTAATGACAAGACTTAATCTTGATATATCGTCAGCCAAGACTTTATTTATAGATAAAAACTTTTCCACTTTTTCTACACCATACATAATGGTGGTATGATCTCTTCCCCCCAGTAAATTGCCAATTTCCACATATGTCATCCCCAACTCCTTTTTTAAAAAATACATGGCGGTTTGTCTTGCTTTCACTAAATAAGCGTCTCTCTTGGGCCCTTTTATCAAGGTTGGTTTTACATCGTAAAAAGAACAGACATTTTTTATTATGTCGTCTGGATGCAGGCGATCGGAAACCGCGCTTTGTTTATTATTAAGGATCTGCTCCGCCATTTCACTTGTCATAATGCCTTCCTGTCTGTCTATTTCTGTAATTATCCTAAGCAATGTTCCTTCCAGCGCCCTCACATCCTGGACTTTTAAGGCGATGGTTTTTGCTATATCTATGGGAAGATTAACGTTGTATTTCTTGGCCTTGATAAGAAGGATGGCCGTTCTTAATTCAAAATCGGGTATTTCTATGTCTACCGTTAACCCTCCGGAAAAGCGGGAAGTCAGCCGCTTTTCCAGTTTTTTTATTTCTTCGGGCGGCCGATCGGAGGATAAAACAATCTGTGAGCCGTTATCAATCAAGATATTAAAAGTGTGGAAAAGCTCTTCCTGCACTTTGTCTTTGCCGGCTATAAACTGGACGTCGTCCAAAATCAAAAGGCTGGCTGTGCGAAATCTCTTTTTCATGGAGGCGGTTTGATTTGAACGGATGGCTTCAACCACTTCGTTGGTAAACTCCTCGCTGGTGATGTAGACGATTTTGCGAGCCGGGTTTTTTTGATAAACCTCATTGGCGATGGCCTGCATCAGGTGTGTTTTGCCAACCCCCACCGGTCCGTAAATAAAAAGAGGATTGTACGCGCCGCCAACATTTTTGGCCACGGTTTGGGCGGACACATAGGCCAGTTGGTTGCTTGATGAAACGGCCATTGTTTGAAAGGTAAAATCCGCCCTGACCCTGGGGAGATGGCCAACGGTGGGCTTTTGCTTATCGCTCAGATCAAACAACGGTCCGTTTTTTTCCTGTTTTTCTCCCCGTTGAGCGGGCGGGATGGATTTTGGCACAAAAATAATTTCGATATCTTTACCGGTTTGCTTGTCAAGAGCTTTTTTTATAATTCCCAAAAATCGTTTTTTAAGAAGGTCAATGAGAATGATGGAGGGGGCGGCGATGGTGGCGGCATTTTCCTCCAGAGATAAAAGGGTGGTTGTTTTGAATAGTGTCAAAAAATTAGCGCGGGAGACTTCGATCTCTATTTCTCCCAAAACGGTTTTCCAGATGTTGGCAAGATTAGCATCCATAGATTTTCGTTCCTCAAGTTTAATGATGTGGATAACTTTTTGTCAAGTGGCAAATTGAGTTACAATAATTATGATATACTCAAACCAGCATGAGTGAAACACCCTCAGCCATAACCACAGAACCTCCGGTTTCCCATGAACATCTTGCCTTTAAGGAAGGATTGGTTGGTTTACAAGTAAGACTGTTGATTAACGGGGATGCCTTAAATCATGAGGTACAGCTTTCCCAAATCGATGAGAAGATGTTTCACCCTCTTGCCGAAAGAATCACTAAGCCCAATGGAGCTTACTCGCTTCTCAATCATGCTTCTATCAATGAACGGAAAGAGTGGTGGCAGAGACAGGAAATACAGGGATTTGACGAGCAAAAAAAAGCGTGGGTGGAACAAACTACCGCCACATTTCAGAATGCCCAGCGATTTTTTGAAACATCAGATAAAGGTAAGTTGTGGAAACAGGCGTTTGCCCGCATCAATATCAATACCCATGAGTTTACCCAAACACAGGCGGAACAATTGTATAGCGTCTTCTTTGCCTCCCAAGCCCAAGAGACGGGAGTACAGCGCTTCATCGCCACCATATTGCAATCTTACCAAACAGCAGAATTTACTATAGACTACCAAAGACTTCATGAAGACCTCCCTGCCTGGCAATGGCTGGCCGGTATTTTTGGTGATAAATCCTCCCAAGTCATTGCCCAACTGACTGAGGCGGAAGCAAAACTTAAAACTCAACCGCAAGTTCTGATTGAGGGGGCAAATCAAGTCACAAGCAGTAACGGACAAGAGACGCTTCGTGTTAACAACTTAACAGAGAAAGAAAAAGAATTATTGACCTTCCTGTTGCCAGACGGGCAAGCGCAAACAACCATCAAGCCCATCCCAACTCCCACTCAACCCCCAGAGGGGGAAACGAAACCAGTAATAGAGAAAAGGAGATTAAAAGCAAAAGAAATTTTGGAGAAAGGTTTTACTCCAGACGCCGACCCGCCAGTCAGGATTTTAAAAGATCAAATTGACAGAGCGGCCGAACATTTTAAGCAACAGGGGACTACTTCCCCGCAAGATTTGGTGCTTGCCCTTTCCAAAAACTTCTTTTCAGTAAGTCTTTATCAACGCATCGTAGAACAGCAGATGTTTGGACCAAAAGAATTTGAACGGGCAGAGAATATTCAAGAAGCAAACGCCCACATAGCTAACATCCGCACGGGTCTTGCGAATATTGAACAGGCAGCGCCTAAAGATGGATTTAGTGTAGAACCTGATTTACCCTGGCTTCATTATAAATCGCCCGAGTATCAAAAAAAACATGAGAATACTACCTATCGAATATATCTTAATCCTAATTACGAACATTATCCTGCCATGGTGCAAGCCCTGATTGATTGGGGTAAAACAAATCCGCTGTATTTTAAAATTACAGATACACAATCTCCCTACGATCTTTGGCGCCTTGACAAAATTGTTATCTATCTTTCAGACGACAACGTTGATCAGGTTCTGGATTTTATAACAATCCATGCCAAAACACATCCAGAAATTTTTCAGGGAAAAGCAGTGCCGGGAAGCAGCGGAGTTATAATAGGAGACGGTATTGGTTTGGCATATCAAGATCGAGAGAAAAA
The DNA here is from genome assembly GCA_964635045.1 of uncultured Gammaproteobacteria bacterium. Classification (GTDB taxonomy): domain Bacteria; phylum Patescibacteriota; class Microgenomatia; order Levybacterales; family UBA12049; genus CAZWMJ01. Next base: position 11,845 of record CAZWMJ010000004.1, on the reverse strand, counting down.
CCCAGCTACGGGGCATGGAAAGACAGGTGGACAGATAAACGCTCAGAGAATCGATCAGGCGATGAGAGAACGATTAAACGCGCAGGTGTTGGATGCATTCTCAAAATATCCAAACGAAGCTGATTTTTTAGTCTCGCCGGAGGCCCAGTATTTTAGAGAAGTATATCTTGATAGTCGAATGTGGCCAAAGGAAATTAGCAGCGATCAAATGAAAAGCATTTTGGCAGAAAGCATGCTAAAAGCCGTTTATAGAGGGAAAACAGGTATTACAAAAGATAAATTTGATACAGACGTTCTTCTACCAGACCAAACACAATTAAAAAGTATTTATGCGGAAGGACTAACAAGAGCTGGTAACCAGCAAGCAGCGGATCGTATAAAAAGCATGAGCGTTTCTGAATTTGAAAAAATTTTCTATTTACAAAACTATATTAGTGAAGGACAACTGCAAAGAGTAGGTTTTGCCATGGAACTGCATACGGTTTTGGCCCAGGGAAAGAAACCGGGAGAATTCTTTACGGGACTTGTTTTCGGCAAGTCTAAATAGACAGGTGTTGTTTTTTCTGCTATACTTTATTCATGGAAAAGATGAGGGCGAAGATTAAAAAGATAAAGAGAAAAAGAAAACACGGTTTTTTAGGCCGAATGAAAACTCATAACGGACAAAAATTAATTAAACGCAGAAGAGATCGAGGGAGAAAAAAGCTGGCTGTTTAGTCAAAGAGATGTTCAAAAGAAAGTACCGTTTGCCCGTTGACTTAGGAATAAGATTTACCGGCGCCCAAGCCACCCCTCTTTTTTTACTTCGTTTTAGGGAAAATGGATTATTGTATAATCGTTATGGCTTTGTTATTTCTAAAAAAATCAATAAACACGCTGTAGCCAGAAATAGGATAAAAAGACTTTTTAGCACTGCCCTGATGCTTTTGGAAAAAGAAATAAAAACAGGTTATGATATGCTTTTTATCGTAAAAACAGACGTTTCAAAACAAAAACTAGAAAAGATTAGCGGAGCATTAAAGACAATGTTTAATAAAGAAAAAATGGCGATATGAAAAAAATATTACTTATCTTTATTGCTTTTTATCAAGCGGTTGTTTCCCCAACTCTAAAAAATATTCTAGGAGTTAGGAATTTTTGTCGTTTCTCACCCACCTGTTCTGACTATGCCAAGCGGCAGATTGTCAAAGAGGGAGTGGTAAAAGGCGGATATCTGTCGCTGGTTAGACTTTTAAAGTGTCAGCCGTTAAGTTGATATGAATAATCCTTTTGATGTTTTTTTGGTGTTTCCCATAATTAACGTTCTGGTGGCAATTTATAAATTATTATTATTTGCTCATCTTCCCTATCCTTTGGGATTTTCCATTATTGGGCTGACTGTGGTAATCCGGCTGATTTTATACCCACTGACATCCGCCCAGCTTAACATGTCATCCAAAATGCAAAAAGTTGCTCCTCACATCTCAAAACTAAAAGAAAAACACAAGGGCGATGCCAAAAGACTTCAGCAGGAAACGATGAAGCTTTACAAAGAACACGGGGTAAATCCGGCCGCTGGCTGTTTGCCTATTATTATTCAGCTTCCTCTAATTTGGGCGCTGTATAGTGTTTTACAAAACGTCGTTTCTCTTAATCAAAATGCCATAGTGGCCTATATCAATAAAATTGTTTATACAGATAGTTTCAAATTGTCAAAACCGTGGGATCAGAGTTTTTTCGGTCTGCCCTTGGGCCAGCACCCGTCAAATCTTATTTCGGTTGTGCCCCTGATTGTTTTCCTGCCGCTTGTTACCGCTTTTTTGCAATTTATTCAGTCAAAAATGATGCTGGTTCCAAAACCGGTAGGAGAGGGAAAAGATACTGAAAAAAACCTGCCTGCCGGCAAGGCAGGGAAGGGTGATTTTGCCTCGGCTTTCCAATCACAGTCTCTGTACATATTTCCGGTCATGATAGGATTTTTTTCATACAGTTTGCCCATAGGCCTGTCTTTGTATTGGAACACCTTTACTATTTTTGGTATACTGCAGCAATATAGAATACAGGGACTGGGAGGATTAAAGCCCTGGATTGAGCGTTTCAAAAAATGAATAAAAAAGAGCAAAAAAAAACAAAAGAAGCGATGGCGGATCTGATTCGTCTGTTAGGAATCGACGGCGATTTTAGTTGCAGTTTTCAGGAAGACAGCATCGAGGTAGTACTTACCACCGAAGATAGCGGCATAGTCATCGGATATCATGGAGAGGTGCTGGAGTCTCTTGGTCTTATTTCTTCTTTGTGTGTTTCCAACTCCATCGGTCGGTTTGTGCGGGTGTCGATTGACGTAGGAGATTATAAAAAGAACAGAACGGAATTTTTAAAAACCTTGGCCATTCAGGCAAAAGAACGGGCAATTTTAGAGCGCAAGGAAATTCCCCTGCCTCTTCTTCGATCATGGGAAAGGCGCGTAGTCCATCTTCTTCTGCAGGAGGATAAAGAAGTAATGACGGAATCCATAGGAGAGGGAAGAGATAGAACTCTGGTTATTAAGCCGCAGGCTTTGAAATGAGTCGCTTGAGAACCCTGTTGTTTTATCTGATTGTTCTTTTTTTGCCTACCCAACTGGGTCTTCATTTCTGGCCAAGCTTTGCCTACGTGTTGGGAGTAAGAGTTGATTACCTCTCCCCCACCCTGTATTTAACAGATATATTTATTATTTTATTATTTTTTGTTTTTATTTTTCCCCTGAGGAAATTTTCAATTTTTCCTCCAAAGGTGGATCCGCCTCTGGCGGACAATTTCCAATTTCTAATTTTGTTATTGGTAGTATTGGTATTTATTGGTAGTATTGGTAGTATTATTTTCTCCCTCTCCCCTATCGCGGGGATTTATAAACTTATTAAAATTTTAGAGTTTATTTTTTTTGGTTTTATGGTTGCCAAAAATATGCGCACCAAAAAAGATTTTTCTGTTCTGATAGTTTTACTCACGGCAGGTATTATTTTTGAGTCAGCCTTGAGTATCTGGCAGTTTGTGGCTCAATCATCAATTGGCGGCATTTTATGGTTTTTCGGAGAGCGGATGTTTTCTGCTCAAACGCCCGGCATCGCCAATGCCAATATAGACGGACGGTTGGTGCTTCGCCCATACGGAACTTTCCCCCATCCCAATGTGCTGGCAGGATACCTAACCATCGCCATGGCGATGGTAACCTCAAACCTTAAACTTCAAACCTTAAACCTCAAACCGGCAATATTTACGGCTTCACTTATTATTGGAACAATTGCCTTATTTTTGACCTTAAGCCGGGTGGCAATAATTTTATGGTTGATAGTTGCCGGCGTGTGGTTTCTAATGAAATGGCGGAGATTTTTATTTATTGGGTTATTGGTAGTATTGGTATTTATTGGTAGTATTTGGTTAACTCCCCTTCCCTCCCGTTTTGCGTCAATAGCAACAACGGACAGAGAACCGGTTATTCTTCGCCAGCAACTGAACGGCGCGGCAATGGAAATGTTTAAGAGCTCGCCGATTTTTGGTGTCGGCCTAAATAATTTTCTGGTAAACCTCCCCCGTTATCAAAAATATCCGGCAGGATTCTTGTCCATTCAGCCGGCGCACAATATTTACCTTCTTATCTTGGCAGAAACCGGACTGGTGGGTTTTTTACTTTTTGTTTGGTTTATTGTCAAGACATACTTAAGGATTAAGGATAAAAAATTCATCATTTTATTTGTAATCTTGATTCTTGGTTTGTTTGATCATTACTTTTTGACACTGCAGCAGGGACAACTTTTGTTGGCATTAGTTTTCGGACTTGCCTGGTCACCGTTTATAAAGAAAAACAAAACGGGTCTGCGCCCCGCCAAAGGCGGGGCTTGACATTCTTTGAGCAGTCTGGTTTTCTTATTACGGTGTCCCTAATTTAGAAAAACAGCCTATATTATTTTGAAAAATTTCCCGAACACACCTATGAACACGATTAGCGTTTTTACCGACGGCGGAGCGCGCGGCAATCCCGGGCCTTCGGCTATCGGAGTTTACATTGTTAATCAAAACCGTAAAATACTGGTTTCTTTTGGCCGCGCCATTGGCATTGCCACCAATAATGTGGCGGAGTATGAGGCGGTGATTGCGGCGCTTTCCTGGCTAGTTGAAAATAAAGAAATAGTTAGCGCGTATTCCGGCATTAATTTTTTTGTTGATTCACAATTGGTATATTCACAACTAACAGGACTTTTTAAGATTAAAAATGCCAAACTGCGGGAGTTAATTTTTCAAATTAGGCAAGAAGAAGCGCAAGTTTCACTGCCTATTCATTATCATCATATTCCCAGAGAAAAAAACCAACAGGCCGATAAACTGGTTAACCAAGCGCTGGATAATGAAATGTAAATTCTACATGGTGCAGTAAAAATCTTCTCGGAGGCTCTTCATTCATGGTACAATAAAATGAGTTAGACATGAAAAAACCAATGCTGGAAGTTATAGAAAAGAAGAATGGCAGTCAAGAGAAAATATTAATTGTTGACAAGGGTGAATTTATCGGAGAGAAACTGAATGAGAAAATTACCAAAGATTTTTCCGACTGGCAGGTGTTTTTTTTTCAGCTGGGAAAAAAAATTCCCGCCATTCCCGATCTTGTCTATTCAACCATCTTTTTTATCAGTCATGAAAAGAATGTAATATCGGAATTTCTGCCTCTTTTTGTTCAGAAGGCCAAAAAAGACGGCGCCAGATTAATTATCGGACTTGCCCTTAAAGACTACGATGTTTCTTTTGCCAGCGACTTGGCATCCTCTTATAAAAATATCAGTCTTGTTATTTTTGGGGAAATACTTGGGGAAGATTATTCATTCGATCAAACATCAAACGCGAATATTATTCTGGCGCAGGCTAAAAAGGCGGGTAAAATCTCACTTTCCAACATGGGTGTTTATCCGACCTTTCCGGTTTTTATCGATGATCTCATAGAGGCGCTGATAAAGGCGGCATTTACCAGACTTAAAAACTTTTCCATCTTTTTTGCCTTTCCCAAACATCCTCCAACAGGACTTAGAATAGCTCACATGCTGCAAAAAATTGAGCCGACGCTAAAAATTGATTTTAATTATGAAGACGGACGGGAAGTAATGGATTTTGTTTTACCCAAGGAAGGGGAATACATATTGGGCGATGATTATCAATTGGCAAGAAAACTTAGACAGGTCTTTACATCCGACTGGACCGGTCCGATTGTCCATAATCTTAAAAAACAAAAACAAGAGGGAGGGGAAAATAATAATTTTGTTAAACAAAGTTTTCTTTTTATTGCCTACGCCCTTTTTGTAAGCGTGCTTTTTCCTATTATTCTAACGCTGGTATTCTCGCTGGCAGGATTAATAACGTTTAACAGCGCAAAAGATAATATGGAGAGGGGAGATTTAGCAGGTTTAAGATCGGCGCTTACTCTTTCCCAAAATTTTTTTAATTTGTCAAAACAAACATCGGCCATTTTGACTTCGGAGTTTGGATTTTTTGGCAAGAGCGATGTTATTGTCCCCCTTGTGCGACGCATTGACATGGGTGGGGAAGTGGCCAGAGCGGCAGGGTATTCACTGGACGGTATCTTGGATTTTAGAGATGTTTTTTCGGGTAAAAGCAGCAAGCCAAAAGAGGATTATATGCGAGGCTTAAATAATGTAAAAAATGCGTTTTCCATTCTCCAAAAAATACAAACAGAAGGAGACATAACTAATTTTTCTATCCCCGTAAATTTAATTGAAAGCGTGATGGATGTTTCTCCAAAGCTTTTGGGATTTGATAGCGCGCGCAACTACCTTATTCTTTTTCAAAACAACACCGAGCTTAGGCCAGGCGGAGGATTTATCGGTTCGTATGGACTCTTGACTGCGGACAAGGGGAAAATAACAGATTTTCTAATCCATGATGTTTATGATGCGGATGGACAGCTTAAGGGACATGTGGAGCCGCCTTTTGCCATCAGACGTTATTTGCCTCAAGTTCATTGGTATCTTCGCGACAGTAATTTTGATGTGGATTTTGTCAAAAGCGCCTCTGCTTCCGCTTTTTTACTGAATCAAGAAACCGGAAAAATTGTAGATGGCGTGATTGGAGTGGATCTTACTTTTGTGCAAAAACTGCTGGCGGTATTAGGCCCGATTAAAGTTTTGGATTACAACGAAACGGTAAATGCGGATAATTTGTTTCTGCTTGCCGAAGCGCATGCCGAAAAAGATTTTTTTCCGGGTTCGTCGCAGAAAAAGCAATTCCTCCGCTCTCTTTTTAATGCCATGCAGTTAAATATTCAAGAAAGGAAAAAGATACCCTATTTTGCCCTGCTAGAAACAATTGGCGATGCCATTTTAGAGAAACATCTGCTTTTTGCTTTTTCCGATGCAAGTTTGCAAAATTTATTTACCGTCAACGGTATGTCTTCAACTTTGTGGGACGACAGAGAGACAAACAACTCTTCCATAAACGATTTTATTGGAGTCAGCGAAGCCAATCTGGGAGTAAACAAGGTAAATTATTTAGTAAAGCGAAAAGTGAATTATAAGGTAAGTCTTGATAAAGAGGGGAGCGCCTCGGCCACTCTCACTATTTATTATAAAAATACCAGTACCAAAACATCTGCCTTTGGAGGAGATTATAAAAATTACCTGCGGCTTATTCTCCCTCTTTCGGCCACACTTTCCGAAGTAATAATTGATGGCAAAAGTCAACCTTTGGCCCCGGCCGTCACCGACCCTCTTATTTATGAAGACAGAAATTTTACTCCGCCGAAAGAACTGGAGGTGGAGCAAACGGAAGAGAATGGAAAGACCATCTATGGGCTTTTGATTATTATTCCGCCGGATACGCTTAAGACCATCAACATATCCTACATTTTACCCAAAACCATCACTTCCGATATTTCTTCTTTCTCCTATAATCTTAAGCTTTTTAAGCAGCCGGGAACAGATAGCTACCCGTTTACTTTTTCCCTGTCCTACCCTTTATCATATAATATTGTTTCCAACTCGCCCGAGATTATCAAAAAAGAGGGGATAGTATCTCTGTCGCAATATCTCTTGTCGGACGATGAAATTTTTATCAACTTCTCCAAAAAATAATTTGCGTAATTTGCAATTGACGGGGAGAATGAATAAAATAGGGGAGAAGTAATTTACAATTATGAGCTTGATTGGGCTTGGTATTATTCTATCTTTTATCATCGCCATTATTTTGGGCTTAATCGGCGGTAACCGTATAAAAGGGAAAACCGAAAACTTTATTGTTGCCGGACGAAGTCTGCCCTTTTTTCTGGTTGGTTTTGCTCTTCTTGCCCAGAGCATAGATGGCAATGCTACTTTAGGAAATACTTCTTTATCTTTTGATTTTGGTTTCTGGGCGGGCGCTTCTTTGCCAATTGGACTTGCAATATCTCTTTTTATCCTGGGAAAGTTTTTTGCCGGCCATCTGAACAGTCTTAAGCTTACAACAATGGCTGATCTTTTTGAAAAAAAATATAATCAAAAAATTGCCTTTATAGTTTCCATAATTTTGCTTTTTGGATTTGGCGTTTTGCTGGCAGGGAACATTGCCACGGTTGGGATTTTATTAAAATTTTTTTTCTCCATAAAATACGAAACAGCGGTAATAATAATAGTACTGGTTATTCTGCTTTATATTATAAGAGGCGGAATTATATCAGATATTTATTCCGATCTTTTTCAAATGGGAGTTTTGACCGCGGGAATAATTTTGACCTTTGTTTTTCTTATAGCGAATTACGGGTTAATTGATTTTTCTCTTTCGCAGATTGCTCTTCAAAAATTTAGCTTAAGTCAATTGTCTTCAATAACAGACGGAGCTTTAATAAACTGGGCGACAATTATAGCATTGGGTTTTGGCAATCTAATTGCCATAGATTTCGGTTCAAGAATTTTTTCTGCCAAATCTCCAAAAGACGCAGTGAGAGGTTGTTATCTAGGGGGTTTTCTTAGTCTTATTTTAGGAATTCCTTTTTCACTTCTTATATTTTATATCCTGCAATTAAATATTTCGGTGGTTTCTGATACCCCTGTCCTAATAACTTTTGCCACAAAAATTCTACCACCTTCAATTGCCGCCGTTCTTATCGCAGGCTTAGTCAATTCAGCTATGTCAACAGTAGACGGAGGAATGTTAAGCATGGGAAACATTTTAACCAGAAATATTCTTCAAATTAAACCGGAAACTAATACAAAGGAACCAGAGGAAGCGGAAAAAACAGCCTTATATTTTCTAAGACTGTCTCTTCTGCCAATCGCTTTTGCCGCCATGATTTTTGCAATTCTTATGCCATCGCCCGGCGCCCTTCTTTCAATAGCTTTTGATATTACATTTGCCGCCCTTCTTGTTCCTTTTGTTTTCGCTTTCACCAAATATAATGATGCGCAAGCCGCCCTTTACGCAATAATTGTTGGGGGAGTTTCAAGAATAATTTTTGCCATCCTTACTCCAACACTTTTTGGTCTCCCAAATCCTTTGTACATCCAAAATAATTTTATAGACCCTTCCTTAGATGGTTTAGGAACAATACTCTCTCCTTTACTTGCATTAATTGTTTACATTTATATTTTTAAAGCTAATAAAAATCTAGCAAATGCAAAATAATATGAAAGTAAGTAAAGACATGCGGCTTTGGATAATAAAGCAAAATATTTTAAAGAATCTTACGGTGGTATTTTTAACAGTAGTTCTTGCTCTTTGGGTAAAACCTTATACTCAGGGGCTTGAAAAAGACATAGTTAATATTTTTGTGTTTTTAAGCATTTTTCCTCTGGGAGCAATGTTTGGATATTTTGCCTTTTCCTATTCGGAAACGAATTTAAAATCTTCTAATCATAGAATTTTAGCTGATTTAGCTACTTTCATCTTTTTAACTATTATTTGTTTTGCTATTTCTTTTTCAACTCTGTTAGGAGTAATGGCGGTACCCAAACTTATGTTTCCTTTTTCAATACTTGCCGTACTTTTAATCTCCGGTTGCCTAATCTACGACTTCTGGAATCTCTATTCTAATTTGGAAAAGGAAGAGTAAAAGTATTTTTGTTAGTGGGTTTGGGAGAGATAGTAGTCTACATCATCGGGACTGCCAAGAACGATGGGCACTCGCTGATGCAGGCTTTCGGGTATTATATCCAATGGATTTTTTGAGCCGCTTGCCGCTTTTCCTCCCGCTTGTTGAACGATAAACGACAACGGATTTACTTCATACATGAGGCGCAGTTTCCCTTGCGGATTTTTTTGATTTTCGGGATAAAGAAAAATTCCTCCTTTCAAAAGGGTTCGGTGAACATCGGCTACCATAGAACCGACATAACGAAGTTTATAGGCGCCGTTTTCTTTAAGCTTCTTAATATATTGATATAATTTTTTATCCCAGAGCGGAGACTGGGATTCATTGACAGAATAGATATTGCCTTTTTGGGGAATTTTTATATTTGGATGTGAAAGCAGGAAACTGCCTATGGCCGGATCCAGAGTAAAGCCGTTAACTCCATTTCCATGACTTAACACAAACATTATACTGGTGCCATAAAGAATATAGCCCGAAGCCACCTGTTTAATGCCCGGCTGCAAAAACTCTCCGCCGTTATGGTAGATGGAGAAAATAGTGCCAACGCTTACTCCCACATCGATGTTGGATGATCCGTCAAGCGGATCAAAAAACACATTGTAATGGCCCCCTTTATCAAGAATAACCGGTTCTTCAAGTTCTTCGGAGGCAATCAGCCCTACCTTGCCGGAAGCCGAAAGCGTATCTACCAAAAGCTTGTTGCTGAATTCATCTATCTTTTTTACCTCTTCCTGTTGGATGTTTTTTGTTCCCGTTTCGGCAATGATATCCACCAGTCCGGTTTTTTTGATGTGCGAGGCGATAATTTTTGCCGCATTTTCAATTTGGGTCAGAAGAAGGGTGAGATTGCCGGTGGCATGCTTAAATTTCTTTTCTTCTTGCAAGATGAACTCGGTGAGAGTGGTTGGTTTAGTGTACATATTTATTAACAATTTCTTTGGTATTTTTCACTTTTAATTTATCAAAAAGCAAGGCAAATTGAGATTTAAGCGCCGATTGGATAGGCTGTTTGGCTTTATCAGTAAGACGCCACAGTTTCTCTTTGAACGGACCAAGAGCCTTCTTTCGCGTTTTATAAATAAATTGTTCTTCGCTTGAGCCTTGTTCCCATTCTTTGCTACAATAATCATGAAGCCAAGTTTCAATTTCTTTTCCTAAAACCTTTGGCAGGTTGGCGTAGACGATATTTTGAAAACCGGTGGCTAAATGAATTTCCAGCGCCCCAAATTCCTCAAACTTGTCGAATAATTCGTTAGGAAGTGTTGACGCTCCATGCTGTACCGTCCCGCCCAGTCCGTATTTTTTCCTGGCAATGTTTCCGATATCCCGCAAGACCGAAAAATCAAGTTTGATTTTAGCCATCGTTCCATCCGCCAAAGGAATTCCTCCGTGGCTGGTGCCGGTCTGCACGCTGACTTTACTAAGGCCGTCTTTTTTTATCAGAGCGCTGTAACCTTTCATAAATGCCTCAAAATCCGCCACTGTGCTATTTTTTCCGCCAATATGACCGATCTCCCCGCCGATAGAAATACTTATATTTTTTGGCTGAAGTTTTCTGATATATTGGGTCAGTTGCGCGGTTACCTCGAAATTTAGTTTTTGCTGGGAAAACAAATCCGGTTTTTCCAAATCAACTAGCGTTGAGGCGTCAATATCGATGTTATAAAAGCCTGCGTCAATGGACTCTTTAATTAAATCTTTTATTAGCTGCGTTTCCTGCGCAGGATTATCGGCAAATTTATTTTTGCTGAATTGGTAGTGATCTCCCTGTATAAAAACAGGTCCTTTAAATCCTTCTTTGATGGCTCCGGCTAAAACTGCCACCGTAAACTCCTCCGGCCTTTGATCGGTATAGCCGATTTCGGAGCGGGCAATTTCAAAAACCACCGCCCCAATTGAATGTTCTATCATCAACCGGAAAATAATTCTGGCCGTGTCGTAGGTTAATGTTCTGATATTAATGGCCGGTACTGTAAATCCGGTAACCTGTCCTTTTCCAAACGCTTGGTAGAGATTTAAGATGGAAGAGGGAATAATACCTAGTTTCCGGGCGGTCTGTTTTATGGCAAGACGGGCCTGTTGCTTGGCATGAGCATTCGTTGAAAAAACAGCGGTGTAAATTAACCGGTCAATATTTTTCTTCATGCAGGCATAGTATAGCACAACAAACAAATTACTCTAGTGTCCATTGCATGCAAAATATATGTCTGCTACAATTTGAGCCATGGACAAGGTCTACAATCATAAAAACGTTGAAGAGAAAATCTATAAAAACTGGGAAGAAAAGGGATATTTTAAACCGGAGATAAATCCTAAGGGTAAACCTTACTGTATTATTTTGCCTCCGCCAAATGCCAATGGGGCGCTGCATTTTGGCCACGCCATGTTTACAGTGGAGGATATTTTAATTAGATATCATCGCATGAGGGGTTTTTCTGCTCTTTGGCTGCCGGGAACCGATCATGCCGGTATAGAAACGCAATTTGTTTTTGAAAAAAAACTTAAAGAACAAGGCAAGTCGCGTCTGGATTTTGATCGGGAAACTCTTTATAAAATGATTGACGAGTATGTAAATGAGCATCGTGGCGGGATAGAAAGACAATTGAGAAAGCTGGGGTTTTCACTTGACTGGTCGCGGGAAAAATACACCCTTGATCCCGCCATTGTGAAGATTGTTTATAAAACGTTTAAGAAAATGTACGACGAAGGATTAATTTATAGAGACTATCGTTTAGTTAATTATTGCACCAGAGACGGCACATC
>CAZWMJ010000003.1:0-79402 GCA_964635045.1 uncultured Gammaproteobacteria bacterium | reverse complement strand
CCGAAGATAAATTGTTAATAAAATCCAGACAACAGATAGTTTTATTGATCTTTTGGTTTTTATCTCCCAAACCACTCCTCCAAAATTTTAGCCTCGCAGGGTCTCACCTTGCGTGGGTAGATTGCTAATTTATACGATCGTGGTAAAAAATTGTCAAGAATTAAAAAAAATCTTGAATTTACAGAATACTCCTTTGGTTTGATATAATCCAAATCAATCCTAAAATCACCCAAAATAAATCCCCAATTTGACTTGAGCTTGATAAAGTGCTATTTTCATCAATATGGTTTTGGAGCGTCGTGAGGTAATTCAAGGAATAGATGGCCCCCCAGCCAATGTTAACCCTATGGTCACAGCGCTTTTAAACAATGGCTGGCTAATCACCAAAAGAGCTGATCCTGATGGGATATCATTTACAGATTATGAATCACCAAATGGTAGCCGAGTTGGTTTCACAGTAAGAGAGCGAAACGAAAACAATTCTTGTCTTGTCAGGATTGGCCGCCGCTACGCTCACCGCCTAACCCATGCTTCCGTTGTACTTGTATTCATTGATGACCAACCTTACATTTCCATCAGTGGCGATCGCTATAATCCTGCAAAACAAGAAACAGGCAGTCATGTAGAAGTTTCGATAACTATTGAAGGTAACCTTATATCCACCCCTCCACAAATCTAAAAAGTTTTATTGACCTTTTGGTTTTTACCGGGTAAACCACTCTTCCAAAACTTTAGCCTCGCAAGGTCTCACCTTGCATGCGTAGATTATAAATTGCAGAAATTTTCGCCCGCTTGTTCTGGGGCTAAACGACCATCAAGCACTTCCCAAATCGTCTCCATCACGGGGATAGAAACACCAAGTTTTTTTGCAAGCGCAACTACACCCTGCGTTGTATCTATTGCCTCAATAGTCCTCTCTGAATCGAGCAATTGTTGCCGAGTCAATCCATTGGCAAGATCCACTCCGGCCCTAAAATTTCTGCTATCAGCAGCATGACATGTTGTAATCAAATCACCTACTAACGCCGGACAAAAAAAGGTATCGGGATCTCCGCCTAATTCTCTACCTAATCGAGTGATTTCTTCTAAGCCTTTAGTGGTAATTATACCTCCCATCATTTCTCCTAAACCCAATCCCTTACACATGCCGCACGCCATCGCCACGACATTTTTAGCTGCTGCGACCAACGATACGCCTGTCACATCTTGGCTTATACATACCCGAAAGTTTGGTCCATCAAAAATTCTTTGCAAAAATTTTGCCGTTTCTATATTAGTTGAGGCAATAACCGCTTCTGCCGGTTTTCTTTCTACTAATTCCCCTGACAAATTTGGGCCCGCAATAACAGCAAAGCGTGGATCTACTGTCTCATCAACCCCTCTGACAATATCTGCCACAAACATAGTTCCTTGCATGCCCTTTGTGGCGCATAAAATTATTGGCTTCCCATCAATTAATAAATCATTTGCCCTGCGAAAAACATCTCCCAGAATGTGGGAAGGAGCGGCTAAAATCAACACGCCTGCGCCACGAACCGCAAAAGCAAGATCGCTTGTTGCTCCAATGGTATCAGGAAAAATTATATGGGGAAATCTTCGTGGATTTCGGTGATTTAGATTAAATCCGGTTGTATCTTCTTCTCTCCGCAAAAAAAGTGTTACCGGATGTCCATTGTTTGCTGCCATCATTCCAAGCGCCGTTCCCATAGCACCGGCAGGAACAGAAACACATCTTGTTCTCTCTAATTCAACCATAGGCGGCATTGATTATAACAAATTACCTCCTAAACCCCGTAAAAACCCTCATATTCATATCTGCTCTAAATTTCCTACCATGGTTTTTACCGGCTAAACCACTCCTCTAAAATTTTTTTGGCGATGGGAGCGGCCACATTTGAGCCTTCACCACTTTCTTCCGCCAAAACCGTCACCACGATTTGAGGATTGTAAATCGGAGCAAACAAAGTTATCCAGGCATGAGGAAGCGTTTGCTCTCCTCCATGCTGGGCAGTCCCCGTTTTGCAGGCAATTGAAACCTCTCGATAATCATTAAATTTAGCAGAAGTCGTGGCTTCTTCCGGTAATAAAAAATTCTTCCCGTCAATTCTCAATTCTGAATTCTTAATTTTGAATTGAAAAAGCGGCCACGCCACCCCTCCGGTACTGCAGCTTTCCCTCATCCCCTCTCTGATTAAATCAATCGTTTCTTTCTTTAGAAAATTGGTATTTATTGGTTTATTGGTAGTATTTTTTACCAACCGTGGTTGGTAAAGCGTCCCTCCGTTGGCAATAACCGAAGTCCACATATTTACCTGCAAGGGTGTAACCAAAAGATACCCCTGTCCAATACCATAATGATAAGTATCTCCCAAGTACCACCCTTCTCCGATTGTTTTTTCTTTCCACTGTTGTGTCGGCACAAGTCCGCCCGCTTCCCCGCCCAAATCAATCCCCAAGGATTTACCAAGACCAAAATTCTCTGCCATCCGGGAAATCCTATCCACTCCAACCATTTCTGCCAGTTTGTAGAAAAAAATATCGTTGGAGCGCTTAATGGCCTTGATGATATCAACCTTTCCCTCGAGTTTTCCGTATTGAGTAAAGTACCAATTGGAAAAGGAAAATTTGCCGACAGTTATTACTCCCGTATCTTCGACTTGAAAATCTTTGTCAATAATTTTGTCCTCCAAACCAGCAGCCGCCACGACCAGTTTAAAAGTTGAGCCGGGCGGATAGGCGCCGGAAATAACCCGATTCAAAAGCGGTTCGCTCTTTCCGTCAGACAGAACTTCTTCAACGGTCTTATAATTGTTATAATCATTATAATTTTTATAACCTTCTCCCAAGGTAAAAAGATTTGCGTCAAACGAGGGTTTGGACACGAGAGCCAAAATCTCGCCTGTTGGCGTTGACACAACCACCGCCCCCTTTTTTACCTCTTTCATCGCCGAAAAAGCCGCCTGCTGAAGTTTTATGTCAAGGGCTAATTTTATATTTTCTCCGGCTGTTGGATCGGTCTGACCAAGCGGGCGAACAACTCTGCCCGCGGCATCAACTTCCGAAAGTTTCTTTCCGTCCGTCCCGGCAAGATTATGTTCAAACGCTTTCTCAATGCCGGTTTTCCCAACTATATCACCGCCGCGATATCCGGAAAATGCTCTATCCTCAAGCTCATCTTTAGAAATCTGACCAATGTAACCTATTGCGTGGGCTAAAACCTCCTTATAAGGATAAAGTCTCAAACTATCAACTTCCAGATCCTTTTTCCCCTGAGCAATCAGTTTTAACGCCTGTTCCTGATTAAGAAAAATCGTTTTTCCTCCTGTTTTTTGGCGAAAGCCGGGAACATTGAACACTAATGGTACTCCATTTCTATCGACGATTATTCCTCTGGGAGCGTGAATAACGGTTGTTCGCAAACGATTATTGTCGGAAAGATTGCGATAGTAGACTCCTTGAAAAATTTGAATATAAAAAAGTCTGATAAAAAGAAGGGTAAAAACCAAAATAAAAGACAGCAGCATCAGAGAATCGCGCATTCTGGCTCTTCGCATGGAAAAATCATCATCGTGTCTTCGCGACAATTTCTCAGTTCTTATAAAATCCCCAAAAGCTACTCCTGTTTTCATAAAATCAGGGGTGGCAGAAGTTAGGGCTCCCGACAGCGCGCAGTTCGTTGAAGCTTGCTTCACTAGAACGAGCACTGGCGGGAAAAACTTCTGACAGGACCCCTCTCTATAATAGTTTAAACAATAAAAACCCAACGATACTGCTTATCAACGACAGTTTTGTTATATCGTGGTTTCCCGCCAAAAGCAGATAGGCAAAACTGCCTAAGAATGACGACAGCAGGATAAACCAATTAGTCCTTGTTTCAAATTTTCTCTCATAAAGTTCAATCACAAAAAGCGAAACGACAAAAAAAAGACTGCTTTGCCCAATTGGTTTAAGCATTATTACATCCAAAATCAGCCCGCAGACAAAAGCAATAACGAACATAAAAAGATTTCTTTTCTTGATAAATAAAATGTTTAGATAAATAAAAACTATCGGCAGTATCAAAGTTGTGCCTTCAAAAATAGCCAGTAAAATTGCGATTAACAGCAGAAACCAATTTTTCATCGAAGATATACGAAAACCGTCTCCATTCTGGAAAAATCAAGTAAGCTTTTCACAGAAGCTGTTTGAAAAAGAGCGCTTGGTTTTTTATCAATCGATGTAATTTTTCCAACTATAATATCTTTGGGAATTCCCCCCCCATTTATATCCATTTCACCTTTGCTCACCACAAGATCGGATAAGGTAAGCCGATCGGATAGTATTACATTGTCAAAAATCATCGTGCCGCTACCTCTTCCTTTTACCACACCCGGAGCTTGCGTCTCCACGTCTTTGGCGGTGATAGAAAAATCCGGATTAATAGAGAGTATTACCAAAGAATAAAGAGCTGTCACTTTGGTAATTTTCCCCACCAGATAATTTTTGAAAACAACCGCCTGCCCAACTGTAATCCCATCATTTGCCCCCTTGTCAATTACAAAAGTTTCAGGCTCGGAAATACCCGGCACAAGACTGGGAGCTCCAACTATTTTCGCCGGCAGAACACTTTGAGATCGAGGAATTGAAGTTTGGAATTGATCCCGAAGCGCCTTATTATCTTCAATAAGCGCTTTTTGATCTACCAATTGCTGTCTTAATTTAAGATTTTCTTCCCGCAAATCAGAATTTGAATCTTTAGTGAGAGATGTTACTGCGCGAGTTAAATTTAAAACACTGCTTTGAAATGGTTGGAATATTTTTTCCAAAAATGTCTGCACGCCGCCTGCTCTTTGGCTCTTTGCTAAGACTAAAAGAGTTACTGACAAAAAAAAGAAGATAAAAAAAACGCCCAAAAATTTTTCTCGCTCCCGCATAAAACTATTACTTTAAACCGCCTGTTACTTTTACCCGCTGTAAAAAAGCAGAATCTTCCAGCACCTTTCCCGCCCCCCGAACCACAGCGGTGAGAGGATCCGCTGCAATAATTACCGGCATATGAGTCCTCTCCATAATTAAGTGATCAAATCCGCTCAGCATTGCCCCTCCTCCTGTTAACAAAATGCCGTGTTCCAAAATATCGCCCACCAGCTCGGGCGGCGCCTCTTCTAAAACATCGGCGATTTCTTCAATGATTCTGCTAATAACCGGCGCCAAAGCCTCTCTCACCTCTGTCTCGTTGAGACGGATGCTTTTGGGTAGTCCCGTTTCTATGTCTCGTCCCCGAACAATTGCCATTTTCTCTCCCCTTTCCACCTCCGTTACAACTTTCTCCCCCCCCTCCCCCTCTTCCTGTTTTAAGTTTGCTCCATCTAACTCTACCTGATTGAGTTTTGACTTTTGAGTTTTGACTTTTGAGTTACTTTTATATACACTGCCAATCTTTATCTTTAACTCCTCCGCCGTCGGCTCCCCCAGCAGCAATCCATGACGGAGTCTGACATAATGCAAAATCGCCTGATCCATCTCGTTTCCGGCCATCCGAAACGACTTTCCCACCACAATCCCTCCCAGAGAAATAATAGCAATTTCAGTCGTCCCTCCTCCTATGTCAACCACCATCACCCCTGTCGGAGCAAAAACAGACACGCCTTCGCCAATGGCCGCCGCCATCGGTTCTTCGATAAGAAAGGCCTCGCGCGCCCCTGCCACCAGCGCCGCCTCCCACACAGCTCTTCTTTCTACTTCGGTAACTGATGAGGGAATACCAATAACCACCTTTGGTCTGGCAAAAGACGGCATGAGGGCGCCGGTCTCGTGAACTTTTTTGATGTAATGGGAAATCATGGCCGTCGTCACGTCAAAATCGGAAATCACTCCGCTTCGAAGCGGTTTGACTATTGTGATGGTGGCCGGCGTTTTACCAACCATTTTTTTCGCTTCCGTGCCAATGGCAATAATTTTTTTGGTCTTTTTGTGCAGAGCCACCACTGAGGGTTCGCGAATGGCAATGCCGCGGCCGGTAACATAAACCAGAGTATTGGAAGTCCCCAAATCGATCCCGATGTCGTGAGAAAAAAGAGAGAAAAAACGATTTAACATAAAAATACTACCAATACATACCAATACTACCAATAAAACAGTAAAGTTACCATCATGAATTTTTTTTGTAATTTCGAGTTTTATTTAAAATGCTACTAACAATAGCAACTATTTCTTGTCCTTCCTGAAGTATTTCTAATGCTTTTGCTCTTATCAAAGGCAGGTTAGTGTCAGAAATTAATAATAACCAGAAATTAGTCTCTTTACTTTCTTTTCGAACAATGGCATATTTGGCAATAAAATCTTTCCTACTATCCGTCCCATCAGCTTCTTGATCATTAGCTCCCATTGATGTCGCTGATTTTGTAAGCTGTTCTATAAGAATGATGTTTTGAGGTGTTTTTGGAAGCTCTTTAGTAACTTTTAGAACACGCACTACAAACTGGTAAATTCTTTCATGGATATCCTTTATTTTCTCTATATTTTTCATTAAACATTAACTTATTGATTGGTTTATTTGTTTATTTGGATTTGGTAGTATTCTAACAGCTTGTTAGTCTTTTGCCAATATGGTAAAGTAAAGTTATGGAAGAAAATTTGCCGCAGCCCCAGGTTCCTGTCAATCCGGTTCCTGTTGCTCCATCTCCGGTTCTCTCCACTCAACCGCCCTCTCCCAAAATATTTCCGTTAAACTTGATTTTAATAATATTAATTATTGTTGTCATCTTTTCCACAGTAATCATGTCCGCTGTTAAAAATCAACCAAATAAACAAACCCCATCGCCATCTATCCAACCATCCCCCACATCCACACCAACTCTCACGCCAGATTCAACAGCAAATTGGAAAACTTACATCATTAAAGACGGCAAATCCTCAATCAAGTATCCGGAAAGTTGGGTTTTAGAAGACAAGTCAAAAGAAGTAGATCTCTATAAAGATGGAAACATTCAACTTAGTCAAGATATTTCAATCTCCAAGAATGGTCACGTTTTTAGGAGCTATAACCCAATGGCTTGGGGACCAGATGTTTGCCGATTCCCGGATAGTCCACCATCCGAAATTCCGTCTGACAAATTCAAAGATTTTGTCGAAATAAAAGCTGCTGAATTTACCTTTAGAAGACCCAAAACCACCGAATCAGCTTCAACCAATAATCTAATATGGACTATATGTAAAAAAGAACCTAATTTAGAAATGTTCTCAACGGCAGCCGGATTTGGAAAAACATGGTATGAAACTCCTATTAACTACGATAAAGAGCTGTTGTCAATATTGGATCAAATCCTTTCCACCTTTAAATTTATAGATTCTAATCAAAAATCAGCAATAACCCCGAAAGATAAAGTTATTCAAAACGATAAGGAATGTGCCGATGGTATATGCATATTAAAAATAGAATCAGGTCAATCTTGCGGGAGGACTACCGATGCAAAGTGTCCGACAGAATACACCTGCGAATTAGATGGATCCCACCCCGACGCCGGAGGGAAATGCGTTAGAATTTATTAGAAAATCTTGCTCCCCTTTTGCCAATATGTTAAAGTAAGGTTAATACCTGATAAAATTGTTTATGAGAATAGTTTTAACCAATCCTTGGCTTAAAGCTCTTTCTGGTTTATCAATTAACATATCTGCCGCTTTCTTTGTAGTCCCGTTTGTCGGATCAGCAATTTCGCTTCCCCAAAGCATATATGACATCTTCATATTGACAGCAGACATTGCCTTGGGTACAATATTCTTACTATTAACAGTGTTGTTTGAGAAAAAGTTAGAAAATGAATAATTTTTGGGTTAGTAATGCTATTGCACAAATCGCCGTATCTCTAGTTCTAATCACAGGACTTCTTCTTTATATCGCCTACAAACTATCTTCTAAATCTCATCGCCGATAATATCTTTCCTTGCTCTCATTTTCCCAATATGGTAAAGTAAAGTTATGGAAGAAAATTTGCCGCAGCCCCAGGTTCCTGTCAATCCGGTTCCTGTTGCTCCATCTCCGGTTCTCTCCACTCAACCGCCCTCTCCCAAAATATTTCCGTTAAACTTGATTTTAATAATATTAATTATTGTTGTCATCTTTTCCACAGTAATCATGTCCGCTGTTAAAAATCAAGCAAATAAACAAACCCCGAAACCTTCTCCGCAAACTTCAATCAAGCCTTCCTCTCCACTAACTCCAACCCCCACCACAGACCCAACTGCCAACTGGAAAACGTATAAGGACGAGAAATATAAATTCCAATTTAGATATCCGCCAACGGTATACTTAAAACAATCACCAAAATTTGGCGACCAGATTTTTTTAACAGAAAACGATATTGATATCAACGAGGTCAACGAAGGACCATTTGCGCTTGTAACTGTTGCAATTTGGAATAAAAACGAATTTCAAAAAGCTGGCTATCCACAGCAAGATAAATATCTAAAGAGCGAAAACATAATTATTGACGGTGTTAATGCTGTCAAAGTCAGCGGAATAATCCCGGAAAATCAATATCTTGCAGGCACCTACCATCAAGAAGTATCTTTTTCTATAAGCGACAAAATAATTCAGTTTGTCTTTTATGAAGATCCGGTAAATAACATAAAATTATTGGATCAAATTCTCTCCACCTTTAAATTTATAGATTCTAATCAAAAATCAGCAATAATCCCGAAAGATGAAATCATTCAAAACGATAAGGAATGTGCCGATGGCATATGCATATTAAAAATAGAATCAGGTCAATCTTGCGGGAGGATTACCGATGCAAAGTGTCCGACAGAATACACCTGCGAATTGGATAGCTCCCACCCCGACGCCGGGGGGAAGTGCGTTAAAGAATAAATTATTACGTTCCCAGGCCTGGCCTGGGAGGCTACAGGTACTATCTTACACCTAAAGATAAATCGGCTGATTTAACCGAGTGAGTCAGCGCCCCCAGAGAAATAACATCCACTCCGCTTTGGGCCCACTCCATAAGATTTTCAGCAGTTATGCCTCCCGAGGCCTCAAAGATAATGCGGCTTAGATCGTATTTTTTTTTCAACTCCGTAAGCGCATTTTTGGCCAGAGCGGCTGAAAAATTATCCAGCATGATGCCAAGAACATTATCCGTTTTATGCGAAAGAAAAGTTTTAATTAATGCCTCGATGGTATCTTTTTTCTCCACCTCAATTTCCATAAAAGACTTGCGGGATTTTTTCAAAAATATCGAAAGCGCTTTTACCGCCGTCTCTTTCTCGCCTGATAAATTAAACATTTTTTCCATGAGAACCAGATGATTGTCTTTCACCAGCGCCCAATCAGAGAGTGTTAGCCGATGCGTCACTCCCCCTCCCACCGCCACCGCCTTTTTATCTAAGGCCGCCCACGCGGTTTTTCGGGTGGCCGCAATCAAAGGTTTTTCAGTCAGTTTGAGCCCGTCTAATCTTGCCACAACCCTTTGCGTTTGGGTGGCAATACCCATAAGCCTCTGTAGGATATTCAGCATCACCCGTTCAAAAGATAGTATTTCGTAAGCTTCACCGGTAAGTTCTAAAACACCTTCTCCCGTTTTAATAAAAGCGCCGTCTTTTGCTAAAATTTTATAATCAAGACGAGTAAAAGTTTTCAAAAAAAAACTTATTTCCAAGGCTCCAGCAACAACCGTGTCCGATCTGGCCAAAATGCGGGCGATTGACTTTTGGGAGTAATCGGAAAAGAATAACTTGGTGGTAATGTCCCTTTCCACCGCATCATTTTGCAGAAGCCATTTAAATAAAGCGTGTAAAGACTGCCGATAGCGGATGTTTTTCAGCGTCAATTGATCGGCATTTTGAAAATATTTAATAACCCGCGCCCTTTTATCCATGTTTGGATTATACTATCTTGCCCACTGTTTTACCAATGTGTTAGAATAAATCATTCATGGAAACTTTGACCAAAATCGTAAACCGCGCCATCGAATACTGCTTCTATCTGATCTTTTTACTTATCCCTTTGACCATGGCCGGGGATACCTATGAGCTTTTTGAATTTAACAAGATGTGGCTGACCTTTGCTCTGACTTTGGTGATTGCGGGAGCTTGGCTGGTAAAAATGATTACTCAGAGAAGAATCTCAATTCAAAGAACACCGCTTGATATCCCAATTATTCTTTTCCTGATTTCTCAAATTATCGCAACTTTTCATTCTCTGGACACCCATACTTCCATTTGGGGATTTTATTCAAGATTTAACGGAGGCTTGCTTTCCATCATCTCCTATATATTTTTATACTACGCTTTTTTAAGTAATTTTGTGGTTAATGAGGGATGGCATCGAGCTAGGGGTGACGCGAGCGGAGGCGTCCAAAGGGGCGCATCTTCGTTGAGTAGTGGCTCACTAGAAGGAGCACCTTTGGACGAGCGAGCGGCAGAACCCCGAGCGATAGTAATGGTTAAACGATTACTCTTTGTTAGTCTTATCTCCGGTCTCATCGTGACTCTCTGGGGACTGCCTTCTCATTTTGGCTATGATCCAACTTGTTTGATGCTGCGGGGAAATTTGGATGTTTCCTGCTGGACCGAGGCTTTTCAGCCGCGCGTGCGCATCTTCTCCACCCTTGGCCAGCCCAACTGGCTGGCAGCGTATTTGTCTATTTTAATACCTATTGCCATAGCTTTTGTTATCAATGTGGCGAGTGACACGAAAAACGTGACGCGAAAAAAATTGTTACGTGTTACTTGTTACGTGTTACTTGTTATATTATTCTACCTCGCTTTTCTCTTCACCAACTCCCGCTCAGGCTTCTTGGGTCTTTGGGTAGGACTAGCCTTCTTTATTGCAATCTACATTTGGCAAACGCGTTTGATTAACAAATACAAAATACTAAATACTAAATACTTAATACTTTTATTTATATTTATTGGTAGTATTACTTTTGTGGTCGGTTCTCCTTTTGAACAATTGAATAAATGGACTCTTTCCGGTCTCAAAAAGTCAGCTGTTAGTAGTAAGCAGTTAGAAGTTAAACCACAGGGTCCTGCCCTTGAAACCGGCGGGACGGAGTCGGGAGATATTCGCAGATTTGTCTGGCAGGGAGCGCTTGATATCGCCCGCCATAACCCCCTTTTTGGATCGGGAGTTGAAACATTCGCCTTTGCCTATTATCAGTATCGCCCGACCAATCATAATCTAACCAGCGAATGGGATTTTCTCTACAACAAAGCCCACAACGAATACCTAAATTATCTGGCAACTACTGGAATTTTTGGTTTGGGAAGTTACCTTATAATGATTGGGTCATTCCTTTGGCTAATCTTTAAAAATCTCAAATCTAAATCATTGGAAATTGGAAATTGGAAATTGGAAATTGCGCTTTTGAGCGCTTACCTCTCCATTTTAGTTTCCAACTTCTTCGGCTTCTCGGTGGTCATCATCAATCTCTATTTCTTCCTCATCCCCGCCTTCGCCTTTGTCCTGAACGAGCAAATCAAACCCCAAAACCCTCCTGTATCTCCAAAAGAAGAGATAAAAAGTTATCAATGGCTGGCAATCGTCATACTTTTATTTGTTATTTTTTATTTACAATTTACTTTGCTTCGTTTCTGGCTGGCCGATAAAGCCTTCGCTTTGGGCTACAATCTGGATCGATCTGGGCAGTATCAGGAGGCCTATCCCAAACTGCAGGAGGCCGTGCAAGTACGAGGCGATGAACCGACCTTTGCCGATGAGTTTTCTATAAATAGCGCCATTTTGGCAGCGGCGCTTGCCAATCAAACAGATCCCACTATTGCCAGCCAAGCCGGACAACAAGCATTATTATTAAAAGAGCAGGCAATTGCTTTAAGCGACGATATTGTATTGAAACACCCCAACAATGTTGTCTTTTGGAAAACCCGCGTCCGTATGTTTTATGCTCTATCTCAAACCGACCCGAAATATCTGGCCGAGGATCTTGAGGCGGTAAAAAAAGCCAGCCTGCTGGCTCCCACCGATGCCAAAATTTTCTACAATCTGGGATTGCTGTATGGTCAAAACGGCAAAGGCAGGGACGCCATATCTGCTCTTGAAAAAACAGTCAAACTCAAACCTGACTACCGCGACGCCTACTATGCCCTTGGGCTTTTCTACCATGATTTGTCTTTGGATAAAGCAAAAAATGTCGTCAAGCCTGAGCTTGAGCAAAAAGCGATCGAGTCTTTGCAATATATATTAACCAACATCGCCACCGATGACGCCCAAGCCAAACAGAAATTACTTGACTGGAGAGGATATTGACTAAGGATTAACCTGCCCGCAATGCTTCGCAAAGCGATGCAGGCGGGGGATGAAGTATAAATGATGAAGGACGGAATATGAATAAAGGGCAAAAAATAATTTTGCTGGCTCTCCGGCTCTCTCTGGGATGGATTTTCTTGTATTCCGGCGTGACCAAAATTTTAGATCCCAACTGGAGCGCCGCCGGGTATCTTAAAAGCTCTCAAACATTACCCTTTCTTTATGACTGGTTTGCCAATGCAAATAACATCGGTTGGATTAATCTGTCTAATTCCTGGGGACAAACATTAATTGGGGCGGCTCTGATTTTGGGGGTTTTTATTCGTCCCGCCGCGGTTGGCGGCATAATAATGATGGTTCTTTATTACCTCCCTATTCTGCATTTCCCTTATGTTGGCAAAGGAACGGCTTCTTTTCTGGTTGACCAGCACGTGATTTTTAGTCTGGTTTTTCTTACTCTGATAATTTTCGACGCTGAAAAATTCTGGAGCCTAAAATCCGTGGTCAAAAAATATTTCAAAAATCTCCCCAAACCCCTCCAAAATCCTCTCTAATAATTTTAACCCATTTTCCCCAACCGCTGGATTTTAGGTGTGGATTTTACGCGGAATTTGGATATTAAACCAACACCAATTTATGCTGCAGCTGAAATTGGTGTTGAATCTGAAGCTAAATATACTCAACTTTAAAAAATTCTTTTAATCTCTCTTCTTCGTTAATTCCTCTTCTACTCCAGGGTGCACCATCGAAAGCCCTCTCCTCTGACGATCTCCAAGTCCAGCAAACATAGAACCTAAGACAAAAAGTGCACTGCTAAAAAGTGCTTTTTTATCCGCAAACTTACTCAACTGATCGCGTCTCTCTATCAACTTCTCTAGCCCAGGCCCTTCTGTTTCATGATGACTTCCCTCTCCTAATGAACGTTCTGTTTGCATGACCACGATAGCGCCGTTAAGCTTTTCATACTTGGCTTCATCTTCAAATCCAGATTTAGCTGTAACTATTCCTGCCATAAATATTGCAACTCCAACGTGAATGAAACGATCCAAAAGCCTTTGTTCCGAAGGAGAAACTGGAATTCTCGGCCTTGCTTCAGACTGGCTTTCCATATTAAGCTAAATTCTATTTAAGCAAATTATTACTGCAGAGTCAATTGAACAAAAACCAACCCATTTTCCCCAACCGCTGGATTTTAGGTGTGGATTTTACGCGGAATTTGAATATCAAACCAACACCAATTTATGCTGCAGCTGAAATTGGTGTTGAACCTGAAGCTAAAATTTAAGACAAATTAAAATCTTTAAATCAAACTCTTTAAAGTTTGAAAAAATCTTGAAGACCCTCTTGCCCTTCTATTGTTATTGCAAGAATGTAAGTAACGTTGATATTAACCTCATAAATCTGCCGCAAGAACTCTACCTCGTCAAAACAGGGAAAGGCATGCACAAAAACGCTCTCCTGCAATCGAAAAAATCCCAATTGTTTTAACCGCTCCCTAAACTCGTCACGAACTCTCTTTTTATCATCCGGTATATCAAAAATTACAATCCTCCACTTCCTATCCCATGATTTTTGTTCTTTAATCTTCATCTCATCAAGTTTATATTTCATGGCGCGAGTTAGACCATTTTCCGTAATCTTAACTACCTGTCCATCTTTCGTCTCCACCACCTCTATCAGTTTTTTCTTTTGTAATCGTTTCAGCGTCTGTCGCAACCTATCTTTCCGATAACCTTCTCCCCGCCAAATTCTGGGGTTAATAAGTTTTGCAATATCCGGCATAACAAGCGCTGCAGAAATAAGCGTCCCCGCGGCTAAGATAACAAGAATTTCCTTAAGATAAGGATATCTGTTAACTTCTCTCTTAAGGTCGGCAAGAATTGCTTCTTTATCGCTATAAAAAATTTTGTATGCTTTATTCCATTCTACTGTTTCCATCGTACATCCTATATTATATTAATAAATGTCAAATACGCTATTGCACTATACAATATGCACACTACAATAAAATTAACACAAAATCAAGCTGCAGCTTTTTTTGGTGTTAAATCTAGCCTTAATAACGTCCATAATAACATCATGACGACCTTTAATAAAAATTATTCTATGATATAATGTAAGGCAATGTTGCAGATTGTTAAGGTGCCTAATCCGGTTTTAACTACTCCGGCAAAGACGGTTCAAGCTATTGATAAAAAAACTCTGGAATTAATTGAGGGAATGAAAAAAACCTTGCTGGCAACCAAAGACCCAATCGGAGTCGGCCTGGCGGCGCCACAGGTTGGCAGTCCGTTTCGAATTTTCCTTGCCAAACCATATCTGAAATCCCCCATTTCTGTTTTTCTAAACCCGCAAATACTTGAGGTTTCTTTGGAAAAAACAAAAGGCGTTCCCAGACGCTCGAAAAAACTGGAAGGATGTCTTTCTATCCACAATGTCTGGGGCATGGTCCATCGGGCAAAAGAAATTAAGGTTCGCTATCAGCAACTCTCAACTTTCAACTCTCAACTTTCAACTAAAACCCGTGTGTTCACGGGTTTTCTGGCCACCATTATCCAGCATGAAACAGACCATCTCAACGGCATTCTCTTTACCCAACGAGTGCTGGAACAAAAAGAAAAGCTGTTCAAAAGCAAAAAAGACAAAAAAGGCAATGACGTGTTCGAAGAAATTGAGTTATGAAAATAGTTTTTTTGGGAACTCCATTATTTGTCCAACCCATCAAAAACCAGCTGGTAAAACATTTTGTACTAGTTGACTCATTAAACGAAGCCGATCTGGGAGTTGTTGCTTCATATGGCAGGATTTTAACAAAACAAGAACTTAATGCCCCAAAATATGGATTTATCAATGTCCACCCATCGCTTTTACCTAAATACCGCGGCGCCTCGCCCATTCAAACTGCCATCTTAAACGGCGACAAAAGATCCGGCATCACCATTATTAAAATGGACGAGGAAGTAGATCATGGACCAATAATATGGCAAGAAGAAATAGTACTTTCTGACAGTGATAATTTTGATACTTTGAGTAAAAAAATGTTTCAGCGAGCTGGTGAAATTCTGCCTAAAATTATTCAGGATTTTGCTGCTGGAAAAATTAAACTAACGCCTCAAAACCATTCCCGGACCACCTTTACTAAAAGTTTGACCCGTCAAGATGGGTATTTCGACATTAATAATCCCCCACCGCCAGAAATTCTTGATCGAATGATCAGGGCTTATTACCCCTGGCCCAGCGTTTGGACCAAAGTCCAAATCACAACTTCAAACAATCAACAATCAACAATCAACAATCGGATTATTAAGTTTCTGCCTCATCAAAAACTTCAGGTGGAAGGCGGAAAACCGATGAGCGTTAAAGATTTTATAAACGGATACCCCGACCTTGAAAAGGTAATACTACCAATCGTTTAGATATTTTGCATTGATTTGTTTATTGGTTTATTGGTAATTTGTTTATTCTTCTCTCTCCTAAGGCACTTTGTGCAAAGTCTGACTCTTTTCATCCCTCCTTCAACTTTAATACGAGCATAATGTAAATTAGGCTTGAAAATTTTCGGTGTTTTAGGAGCTCTTTTTTTCCATCGTCCTCCCGCCACCCCAGGATGATGCGTATGCTGACGACCAAACATGACCCCCTTGCCGCAATTAAAACACTTCATTGCCATATTCGTTTGGATTTCTTGACGTGGGATCTTTTTGATATCCTTGAGTTTGAATATTTTAAATCTTGAATCCAAAAAATCAAAATTTCAAGAATTCTGAATCAAAAAAATCTCATATCTCACTTCAAAAATTCTGTATTATATATGATATCATAGAACTATAGAGTAAACAATATGGAGCTTATTTTGGGTTTAGTAATTTTAATCTTCTCCGCCATTCTCCATGAAGTAGCTCATGGATTTGTGGCAGACCGCCTAGGCGATCCAACTGCCAGACTGATGGGAAGATTAACGCTTAATCCCAAATCCCATATTGACCCTATGATGAGTATCGCTCTTCCCCTCCTTCTCCTTCTTTCCGGCTCCCCCATTATTTTTGGCGCCGCCAAGCCGGTTCCGGTTGATCCATTTAATCTGAAAGAGGGGAAAAAAGATGTAGCCCTTGTCGCTCTTGCCGGACCTCTAACTAACATACTCATTGCTACTATCGCGGCAATTATTTTTAAGACCCTCTCTACTATCCCCATGGTCTTTCCCTCATTTATTGGTTGGTTTCTTTTTTTGACTGTCAAATACAACTTACTTCTGGCCGTTCTCAATCTTACTCCCATTCCTCCTCTTGACGGCTCCAAAATATTCGCCTTTCTCCTGCCGGAGCGCGAAGCGGCAGTTTATCTATCGTTTGGTTCAATGGGCATGTTTATACTATTCTTTCTACTGCTATTTCCAATCGGCGGGGTGAGCTTAGGCGGAGTTATTTTCGACATAGTCAGTTTTGCCATGAAACTGCTGGGATTTTAAACCAAAATCTTGACATCCGCCTTTATTTCTTATATGCTATTATTGTTCTTTGGTATAAGAGTAAGTTTGGAGTATTTTCCTCCACAAATTCAGCGCTAATGAGGTAGTCCGCCAACATCTTAAAAGTGATGGCGGATGACAAGACGCATATTTGTTGGCCTTGGTCAGCAGATGAGTCTTCCTAATTGTCTGTTTTGGGGAAAATCCAAGTCGCACTCTGTACCAAAGATGAACTTATTCTTCTTTTTTTACTTCCTGAGCAAGGACTTGTCCCCCAGTATATTGTTTGGTAAAATGAAAATGTTCCAGCCTGCCCGCCATCGGCTTTTTGCCGAAGGCAATTGCAGGCGGGGCAGCTGTTTTGCCCCAGTAAAATCTTGCCAATTTTGATAAAATTGGCTTAGATTTACGGGATCCCGTAAATTCTAGCCGACTTAGCTCAGTGGTAGAGCAGCTGTTTTGTAAACAGCAGGTCGTCAGTTCAAGTCTGACAGTCGGCTCCAGAGTCGGCTGAATTTTCTGGGATAAACATATGACGACAGTTCCCTGCCCGCATCCGCCTACAGCTTACGCAGTTAGCGGCGGAAGCTTTGGCAGGCGGGGATTCTGTCAGGAGGCTCAAACTAAACGCTAGCGGCTAGTTGCTAGTGGCTAATTAGGCTAAGGTGGCGGAGTAGCAATCGCATCTGGCTGTAGACCAGACGTCCGAAAGGGCTTCGGGGGTGCAATTCCCTCCCTTAGCACCGTACTTGTTTTTTTTAAATCTTCAAGTAAAATATATTAACTTAGCCGACATAGTTTAGTGGCAAAACGATTCATTGGTAATGAATTGAGCGTGGGTTCGATTCCCACTGTCGGCTCAAAAATGGCAAGGCGGGCGATTCCCATCGCCGGCTCACATTCTGTTGCTTTTTAAGCAACATCGGTGTAAACTCTAAAGAAGGAGGTAGCTTTTTAGTTCAAGCGATTAAATGCTTGCGCTGAGAAGCAAAGCCAAGTCTGACTTGGCAAAGCGACGAAGTGGCGAAAAAAGGCGAACACAGAGTTACTTTGGGACTCACTTGTGCTGTTTGTAAAAACAGAAATTATATTACCAGCCGCAATAAATTAAACACGCCGGAAAAGCTGGTGTTGAAAAAGTATTGCCGACACTGCCGCAAACGCACCGATCACAAAGAAACAGAAAAACTGAAATAATATTTCCTAGCTTTTTAATATGAATAGGTTTTACCCTGAGAAACTAGCAACGTAGGGATGTGGTGAAACGGTATCACGGCAGTCTCCAAAACTGCTTTTCCAGGTTCGAATCCTGGCATCCCTGCCACATCGAATCTGGCCTGCCCGCTTTCTTGACAAAACAATGTTTCCCGCAAAAGAAGTTTTTATCGAACAAGCGAGAAATAAAGAGCTTGCAAGGGATCTAGCGCGTTTACAACAAAAAGTTGTTGAAAAACTAATTAGATTTGCTGATAAATCCCCTGAAAGATTTGAAGACATGGGTGGATATCGTGATAGTGAAATGCTCTGGTTTTATACTGATTGTACATTTCAGGGTATTGATGAAGTCAGTATTGGTGTCATTCATTCCTTCAACGGAGCGCCAGAGCACTTTCGAAGGTTGGAGTCAATACTCCCACAATGGTAAGTCTCGGTTTACATACCGACAGAGAAACCTGGGAAGCAGTCAGACGGCATCATGCCTATGATTGGGAAGAACGATTTGGATTAACACTTGATGAAGTGAAAGAACGTGTCGCAGGCGTCTTTACAGAAGAAGAGGTTAACGATATGACCTTCCCGGGCATTGCTTTTTCGGATAGATATCATACTTATTATCTGGTAGACGAAACTGGTAACTTTGCAAAAGTAATTCGCCTTCCTGAAGAACTTGCTGATGGTAGGGCAGATTTGCAAATTGAAGGGCACCCCATTGGCGGAACGATATCTGTGCAGGCTCCTATGTTAGCAAGAGATTTTGTCCTTATGAAAACTGCTTTGGAAATAATTAACAAGATAGTTGATACAGATCTTCCGCCAGAAGCTAAGTTGTAAAATATGAACCTAGCACACCCCCAAGGTGTGTAAACAAAGGTATAAAAGCGGCAAGATGTGAAATCAGATCATTTTGGGAGGTGATAATTTCTCAACCCAAGTGGCTGGAACATGCAGTTCATCCGCTATTTGTTTTTTGTCCATGCCTTGATTAATCCTTGCTGAAACTTCCCGACTTAAACGCTCTCGGTATTCTGAAGGAAGTTTTTCCACACCGACTCCCCTTGTCGGAGGAAGATCATCATGCGCCGCTTTTAACTTATCATAAATCTGTCTTGCCCGTTCCCGGGTTCTTGGCCCTTTACCAAGTGCTTCTCCCAGTTTTTTTCCCATCTCTTTTAAAGAGAGTGCCCCGACCGGATAAGCAGCTTTAAATTCTTGTAAAATCTGCAGGAGTTTAGCCGCTGAAACATTGTCCCTTCGTTCTATTCTTCCCTGGGCAATCAAACGGCTGGCTGAAGCCGCAATGACCGGCAGTGTCCTTGCTAACCTCTCTGCTATTTGAAGATTTGTTAATCCCTCTTTCCTTAATTGTTCCACCCTAAAATCAAGTTGAGCGTGAGGAAACATTCCGTCTTTAATTTTTTGAACTTCTGCGCGTATATAATTTCGAACATCAATTCCAGGAAACTGTCCTGCCAGTTGTTCCCACCCATCTACAATTTCTTGCCCTTTTTGTGCATCTTTGCCAAGGTAAGAAGCTATAGCTTGTCCGACTTTAAGAAGCCTATAAATAGAACCAGAAAAAGGATTATTCAATTTTGTCTGTCGGGCAACTGCCCTTTGATATGCAACACATACCACTGTTGGATTAGCCTCTACAATCGGTCTTATATCCTTTGGTAAACTGATATTATCACCTTCATCATCCACCAGAATTGCCAGTGCCGCATTGCGTCTTCTTATATCCCTAAAATCACCTTCTCCGGCTAACTCACTAAAAATTGTTTCTATGAAACCACGTTGTCCTAGAGGATCATCCATGAGTTTGGAAACCATTACTTGCAAAATTGGCCTTTTTCTTTTATCTCCAGCTAAAAGCCCAGACAAAACCTTTTCACTGCCTAGTAGACTTTCGGCAAGTCGGGTGCCTTGATCTGGACCAGATGGTCTTTCTGCTGTCATGAGGCGTTAAGTATATCAAAAATTAAGGCCTATAGCAAATTGGGGGTGTGTTTTTCTTTTGCTTGGCTTACGGAAAGAGGTCTTCCTGATTGTTCATTCTCAATCCGCACGCTAACATATACTTGACGGCCATTAGGAAGAGCAAGGTCATCCGGCAATAAAGGTAAATCTTCAAGTCCAACGACGATATGAGCGGAAAATCTTCCCTTACGTGTGTATCCAATTGAATATGTTCTACCTCCAATAGTAATTGTATCAGGATTACCTGAAACTATTTCTTCCTGTAAATCGGAAGGGATATAATCTTCCATCTGAAGTCGGATATCCACTCTCCCCTCTTTCATTGCCTTAAGAAGAGCCAGTCTGGAAGTGATATTTCCAATTCTTCCAACAAATACTGCTGTCAACTCTTTGGCTGTAAAGACTTTGGCTGGATCAAAATCTCTTGGTATCCTGCCGGCTGAACGTATCCAAAAATCCCTCGCTCGTTCCATTACGCCTTTATTATGTCTTATTATCTCCTCTGGTAAAGAAACAATCCCTTGAGCCAGCGCATTGGCAAATACTCTGGCTGCTAAAGGACTAACAGCTGGTTTTTCAAAAAAAGAAATGGGGTGATCAGGGTCACCTTTTAGACAAACAGGAACTCTCTCCACCACTTCTCCTGTTTTAGAATAATGAAGTTGAGGTTTTTGTTCTTTGATGAGAAGTTGCGAAGCCACCTCAGAAATCCAGCCAGGTTCAACAACTTGACAAAGATGAGCCCGAACACCATTATCAATTCTAACAATTTGCGAGGCCACAGCAAAGGTAGCATTGCTACCAAATAAAACCGATGATGGATGGATAAAAACAGTACTGCCCCCTCGAATCAGTTTATAGCTATCTTTATAAGAACGGCTTTTGGTGGCAACCAATAAATTATCGGCATGACCGGCAATAATCGACTTGGCAATTGCCTCGGGAGCAGCCTCTCTGTTCGGTTTTATACCAAATCTCCCCAGAATGGCCAGAAGCTGTAAGCGAATATTTCCTGCTTCTCTTAAAGTGGAATAATTAAGAAAATTATCATGCGCCCACCCTTCATCCATCTTTTGCTCAACAAACAATTTCCAAACACGAAGAAGTGTTAAAAAGTCGGAACCATCTACTCTAAACCGGCGATGCGCTTGCTCCGCTTGCTCCTTTTGGCCAAAAGGAACTGCAAAAACCGATCGCAAACCATTAAAGGCCATGATTGTACAAACCTCATCTATACAGGATTTTTTGATGGCTTCCACCACAGTTCGTGAAGCATGCGGTTCCAGCGGAAACTCAGCCATAAGACTGCCTACCTGCGTTAAATTACCCTCATCATCCAAAGCACCGAGGAATTGTAATGTTTCAATAGCTTGTGTTAATAATTCTTTTGGTGGTTGATCGACAAATTCAAACTTCTCAATATCGTTGATGCCTAATTTTTTCATCAAAAGCACTACCCGTCCCAAATTCACCCGTTGTATTTCCGGCCGTTGGAAGGGTGGTCTTTGCTGATAATTTTGCTCCGAATAAAGACGATAACATTCCCCCGGGGCCGTTCTTCCTGCCCTGCCTGCTCGCTGAATAGCTCCGCTTTGAGCATGTGGTACCGTGACTAAAGCTTCTATGCCTGTCTCTGGATTAAACTCAATCTGTCGAATAAATCCAGCATCAATCACAAATCGGACATTAGGGATAGTGACCGAAGTTTCAGCAATATTGGTGGTCACAATAATTTTTCGCTGGGATCCATCTTCAAAAACCCTATCTTGCTCTTCAGCCGTTAGCTGTCCATGGAGCGGCAAAATAATTGATCCATATACTCCATGTTGCCGTAATACTCTTATAGTCCTATTTATTTCCTCCACACCGGGCATAAAAATGAGAATATTTCCATCATCTCCACTCTGAACAATGGCTATTGCTCTTTGGGTGGCTGTGGAGACGTAATCAAATCCTGGCGCTTCATAATGAATGGCAACCGGATATTGTCTTCCCGGAATACGGATAATGGGAGCATCATCCAAAAAGGCGGCGAACTTACTTTCTTCCATGGTGGCGGAGGCCACCGCGATTTTTAACTCTCTTGCTCCTTCCTTTCGTCTGCGCTGAATGCTTTTCAAAAGTCCTAACAAGAAATCAGTATCCAAATTTCTCTCGTGTGCTTCATCTACCATCACAGCGTCGAATTCTAAAAGTTGTGGATCGGCTTGTATTTTTCTTAGTAATAAACCATCTGTATAAAAATTAAGTCTGGTACCAAGACCAGTCTGATCGTCAAAACGAACCTGATAACCCACCTCCCCACCTAATCTTGAACCTCTTTGTCCAGCTACAAACCGTGCCACCGAAGTTGCTGCAAGACGTCTTGGCTCTGTAATGGCGATTTTTGCTCTGGGAGAAAGTGCATCAAGAAACATGAGAGGAATTTGTGTTGTTTTGCCTGAACCAGTCTCACCAACCACAATAATAGTATGACTGCGCAGAATCGCCTCTCTTATCTCTACTCTCTGCTGCGCAATAGGCAACCCCTCTTGTGTTGTTCTAAGACCAAACGGGCCTCTTTCCCAATTAGCCATAAGATTTTCCCCTATTCTATCAAAACTTGGGGAAAAAATTATGGTTTTCTTTGGAAGATGTATTGATTTTTGTTGTTAAACATCGAAGAATAATCGGGATCGGCTATCAGTTTTTTTAAGATTTCCTTCGGATTTTTGGTGGGGAAAAAATTATTGGCGCTCTGACCACTTCGCAAATCCATAATAATATAATCTGCTTTATAAACTTCATAATTATCTTTTAACACCCATATCTTTTTTTGATGAGTCAGGTGAGAGGCCAGATTGTTTTGAGTCATCACTGTGGCATTTTTGGGAATTTTGGAAAGAAGACTATCCAAAAATTTAAAATCGCCGGTGTGGCTGTAAAACTGAGGATGATAAGAAAGAGCCAGCGGTCCGTGCATGACGAAGCGATAAAGAAAAAAAGAAGTTAGAATCAAAATAATAGGTACCAAATAAAAATGTCTTCTGATATCTCTAACTTTTATGATGAGAGAAAAACTATAAATGGAGGCAATCGCCATAATAGAGCCCAACATGGCGCTGTAGTGAAGACCAAGACTGACTCTGCCTGAAAGAAATCTCACCAGAAAATCCTGAATTATCACAAACCAAAATGCCGGATTGACAATCGGTAACAAGCCAAAAGCAAATAGGCTGTCAAAAACGACCGACCTTTTCATCTCACTATCAAATAGATCGGCTATAATATTTAACTTATCCCAGGAAAACACCACCTCATACTGAAATATCCCTCCGGAAAAATAAGGAATCAACAGTTTAATCGCCACTATCCCCCAAATAATTGAGAGAATTATTAAGTGAAACGAAAACTTGCGCCAAGTTTTATTTAATAGAGCTATACTTACCGCCATCCCCATCCCCAGCAAAAAATTGCTTTCCTTAAAACCAAGTATCAAAATAAAAAACATCAGAAACCAAATCTTTCTGTTTTTCAGAAAAAAATAATAAGCAAGAGTTATAAAAAGAGTGGTCAGCGTAGTTTCGTGGAAATCGGAAATCACCGCGTTTTGCAGACCGATAAAAAGATAGTAACAAACTACCACGCCCAAAGAAAAAAATGAGTGTTTGGTAACGATTTTTCCTATTTGATAAATCACCAGTCCGGACAGTCCCACCACCACCGCCTGAGCAATCAACAAAATCTCGCTTCTGTTGGTCAACCAGTAAAGAGGAGAAAAAATAAAGATGCTGGGATTGAAATGATCGGCAAAAATCCATTTTCCTCCCACCACCAAATGATCGATAATGGGAGCCTGAAAGTGCGCCGCCTGCCAAATGGCTCTGTCAAAAATACCAAAATCATAATAAAACACCTCGTACTGCCAAAAGCGGTTGAGAGAAACAAGCGTTGAAGATATGGTAAATAATAAAAATAGGATAAAAACCAACCACTTCACCCATCTATAATAACATAAGTTGCTAAAAGCCCCAGACTGGCTCCCAGAAGCGCTCCCCCAACGACATCCGTTGTCCAATGCTCGCCCAGATACACTCGGGAAACCAGCATGATCAAATCAAAAGATAAAATAAACAGTACTAAAAATATCTTCAGCGGCGTGAACTTCCCATCTTTTAGCAAAAGCGCGATGAGAATTACGCTTAAAAATATGGTTCTGGCCGAATGTCCGGAAGGATAAGAATTGGCTGTCTGCACATAGCTGGTGGGGAAAAGAAAGTTTAGCTTGTAATGATAAAACAAAAACGGCGGGCCTTTGTGTTCAACAAAAGTCTTGCCATAAATACCGAAAAAGAAAACTAAAACATAGGCCGGCAGCATAAATAATTTCCGCAGGATCTGACGGGGGAAAAAAACCACAACAATCAAAACGGCTGTTATCACTTCAGCGCTTCCCATTAAACTAAAGTAGGAAAAAAAACTACTGAGTCTATCCGAAACGTGATCCTGAATTTTGACCGTAGTATCAAAATCAAATTGGGTGAAAAGGTCTTTATGAACAAAATAGGAAAAAGCGACAAAAGAAGCAAAAAGAAAAACTCCCAGAAAGAAAATCGATAATCGTTTTGTCATGATAAATTATAGTATAGCAAATTTTACTATTATTTTTTTGGTTTTGGGGGCTCACGACGATGTCTGCGAAGCCAAAATCCTGCCGCTCCTGCCACTAAACCGGCAGTCAAAACAACGCCAGCTCCAACTTTAACAATCCGCTCATGTTCACTGACAAATCTGCCAACAACAACTTCCAGATGCTGACCGGTCGGTCTTAAAAGCACATCCATATTATCTCTTTTTGCCGCTCTCATCACCTCTTCTATTGCAGATGCATGGGGGTTGACTGCTCCGTTTGGGTGACGAATCCGGTCAAAAAAACCTATCACGCGATCTACTGTCGGTATAGCTTTATCAACTATTCTACTTACTGGGAGTATTGAACGAGGTCTTCCACCATAATCTCTTTCTCTCCTATCCATAAGTACCCTATTTTATCAAAAAAAGAATCTATTTACAACTTCAACCCCTTGAGGAACTGACGGAATTCTCCGTTGACTTCCGGATGTTCCAGAGCAAACTCCACCACTGTTCGCATATATTCCAGCTTATTTCCCGTATCAAAATATTTGGCGTTTTTTATCTCCAGAGCATAAACCGGTTTTTCCCGGGCCAGCGTATCTATCGCCTCCGGCAAATAATATTCTCCTCCCGTCCCCGGCTTTTGATCCTCAAGTACCGGGAAAATATCGGGCGTCAGCAGATAATTGGCCACAATTGCCAGATCCGAGGGGGCGCTGTTCTTGCCGGGTTTTTCCACCAGACCATCTACAATCCACACTCCCGGCTCAATTTCTTTTCCCTTGACATATCCATAACGCTTGAAATCTTCCGGCCGCGACAGCTTCATTCCGCCCAAAACCGCTCCATTATATTTTTCATAAGCTTTAATCATTTGTTTTGCCCGGGAAGGATCTGCTTTGGTAAACTCATCTCCCCAAAAAGCTAAAAAGGGCTCTCCGTTAACCAGATGCTTAACGCTTCTAATGGGGGTGGCATTGCCGTAAGGACCTTTTTGACGAATATAGATAAAATTGGCCATCTCGGAAATTCTTTTTATTTCCGAAAGCGCCTTTTCTTTGCCTCCCACTTCCAACCACGAAGAAAGCTCGGCGGCCGGAGTGTCAAAATGATCTTCAATCGCCCGTTTGTTCGCCCCTGTAACTATAATTACATCCTCCACGCCGGCATCAACTACCTCCTCCACCACATATTGAATAACAGGCTTGTCCACAATCGGCAGCATCTCTTTGGGCATAGCCTTGGTTTGGGGAAGAAACCTCGTTCCAAATCCAGCGGCGGGAATTACAGCTTTTCTTATCTTCATAAGAGCTTGCCACGTTTGACGTGGTTAGTTTTATTGTAACATGTTATTGCAAGTATTTACAACTCGTTGCATCTTTGATACAATAACCCGCAGTGGTAAAAAATCCAATTGTTTTTTTAAAAGAAACTCAGGATGAACTGAAAAAGGTTTCCTGGCCGACACGGGCCGAGGTGACACGGCTGACTATTGTAGTTATTTTGACAAGTTTGATAGTTGGTCTTTTTTTAGGGGGAGCTGATTTTATCTTTACCAAATTAATGGAATTAATAGTAAAATAAATAATATGGACAAACAAATAATACCGGTTGAACAAACAAAAGAAGAAACAGCGAAAGCAGATGCCAAACCCAATGACGGCCGATGGTATATCGTGCATACCTATTCGGGACACGAAGATAAAGTTGCCAAACAGCTATGGCAGAGAATACAAACCTTGGGCTTTACCGAGAGAATCTTTGACATCATCGTTCCCACCAGAAATACTATTAAAGTTTCGCAGGGAAAAAAAGACACGGTCAAAGAAAAAATTTTCCCCGGCTACGTGTTGGTAAAAATGATTTTGGATGATGAAACATGGCTGTTGGTTCGAACCACCCAGGGAGTAACCGCTTTCGTGGGTGTAGGCAACAAACCAACTCCCATCTCCGATAAAGAAGTGGAGGCAATCCAAAAATTTATGAAAGTGGAAGAGCCGCTCTACAAAACCGCTTTCTCCGTCAATGAAGCGGTAAAAATTGTGGACGGCCCCTTTGCCGATTTTTTGGGAACCATCAGTGAAATCGATGACAAAAAAGGCAAACTCAAAGTGCTGGTTTCCATCTTCGGCCGCGAAACCCCGGTTGAGCTCGACTTCCTCCAAGTCAGCAAACTGTAGAAACTTAGAAAACTTATGGAAAGATTAAAACCAGCATTTACTAGAACTAGTGCTGCGATTTTAAAAGGCTGGGATTTAGTAGTCCCCAAAAACTCTTCTTGGAAGGAAACCGTAACAAGAGCTGCCGTAGATGGTACAGCTATTGCTTCCTTAGTGAAAATGCAGGAAAGAATGTTGAATGGACCTACAGGAGACTTCTATGCGGCTTATGGAATCTTTATGACAGCAGGGACAGTTTGTGTCGTCACTCATATGCTTTTGAAATCTGAACAAGAAATAAAACCAAAGCCATAATTTTCTACGCTGATAAACTTTTATCTAGTTTTACTCCATGGGTTCCACGAATATCGCCAATCCATCTGCTCAAGGTTGAATTGGCATCAAGCTCGTCCCTAATTCTTGC
The DNA here is from genome assembly GCA_964635045.1 of uncultured Gammaproteobacteria bacterium. GTDB lineage: Bacteria > Patescibacteriota > Microgenomatia > Levybacterales > UBA12049 > CAZWMJ01. The sequence goes on along the minus strand of CAZWMJ010000003.1, from coordinate 52,295 downwards.
GCAAGCGTTGATAACTGTGGAATATTCGAATCCGCCTAGTAATTCACCAATTTCCGCAAGTGAGAGTTCTGTATCTATGCTTAATAGATACATTGCTACATGACGCGCTTGAAGAATTTGCGGATCACCACGTCCATGAGTGGTCATAGCTTCTCTTGATATGCCATACTTTTCTGCAACTGCCGCCAAAATACTTTCAGCCGTGAGCCTTGATCGTTGAAAAAACTCCTCAACGGCAGCTACAGCCGTCTCAAGAGTAAGAAGCTCATTATGAGTTGCCGCATAAACTACAACTTGCTCTAATCCCCTTTCCAACTCACGAATACTACCGGTAAATCGACGGGCAAGATAATCAAAAACTTCTGGAAGCGACGGAGCGATCTTCATCTGTTTCTCATCTGCCTTCTTTTCTAAAATAGTAATGCGCGTTGATAAATCGGGCGGTCTAATCCGGACAACTAATCCCCCGCTCTCTCTTAAACGATCTCCGGAAGGATTTTCTAAAGATACTGTAAACTGCGAGCCCCGATCAGCCGCAAAAACCAACTGAACAAGTCGCTCATTCAAATTATTGACTAGGGTTCTCAAACCTTGTCGAATCACTCTGTCTTTTGGAAATAATTGCGCTTCATCAATAAGCACCACTCGCGCTTGACGAATTGATTTATGAGCAGACCTTCTTTGATGAATTAAATCCATCAGTGCTTCCGGCTGTGCAGCATTTACGTAAAAGACCTGTCCGCCTTGATCGCAAACGTAATTACCAATAGCCTCAAGTAAATGAGTTTTACCCATGCCTACGCCACCATAAAAAACGAGTGGATTATAGCCAAAGACTGGCTGTCTGGCCACCTCCAACGCTGCGCTGGATGCTTCACGATTACCGTCTCCTACCACAAAATTTCCAAATGTGTATCGGGAAGAAAGAGGTAGTCCAATTATCTCCCGTCTCCTTCTATGTTCACGCTCTCTCATATCGCAATTATACTCCTGCAATATAAATTTTTCTCTTAACATCTATCCTCATTGCATAACTTTCCCCTTTTATGCTAAAATCAATAGATAACTTTGACGGTAGATGATAGATGGTAGAAGATAGTATTTTGAATATAGAGGATGGAAGTTAGATAACAAGAAATCTACCTTCAACCTTCCAGCATCAAAAAACTACCCTCTATTTTCTATCTTCTATCGTCTAGAAGTATTATGGCTAAGAAAATTAAAACTTTAATTAAACTAAACATCCCCGCTGGAGAGGCTACTCCCGCGCCGCCGGTTGGTCCGGCTCTGGGACAGCATGGATTGCCCATCATGGAATTTGTCAAGGCTTTCAACGAAAAAACAGCGGAGGCCAAAGGCACCATTATTCCGGTAATCATCACTGTTTACGTGGATCGCACTTTTTCTTTCATCACCAAAAAACCTCCGGTTGCCGAGATGATCAAAAAAGCGCTAATGAAAGAAAAGGGCGCCCAAAAGCCGGGCAAGGAAACAGTCGGAAGTTTAACCAAAGCTCAAGTTGAGGAAATCGCCAAAGCCAAAATGGAAGATTTGAATACCGATGACCTTAACGCTGCATCAAAAATAGTTGGCGGAGTAGCCAGATCGATGGGAGTGGAGGTAGCGTAATGGGAAAAATTCGTGTTAAGACTCTCGGCATTGAAGAAGCCGAGAAAGAACAAAAAAAAGAGGATAAAAAAAGAAAAGAGGCTAAAAAATTGGTCAAAGGCGCTCATGGCGGAGAGAGAGTGGTGGCTGTCGGACCAAGCGAGGAAGAGCTGGCCCGCCTGCCATCGCCTGACGGCGAAGCAACTGGCGGGCAGGCCAAAATAGAGGTATCACAGGGTGAAAAAGTACCACAGGTACCACAGGGAGAAATTCCCCGTGATACTCGTGATACCCGTACCCCTCGTGATACCCATCCCCGTGAGCGAGGCCGCCGCTACAAACAGGCATTGGTGGCAGTTGACCGAACTAAACGCTATCCTCTCGCCGAAGCACTTGAGCTTTTAAGGAAGGTATCCGCCAGCTGGCGGATTGACGGCACGGTTGAACTGCATGTTAATACCACAGAAAAAGGTCTTTCCGGCAATGTAAATCTTCCCCATGGCACCGGCAAACAAATTAGAGTGGCGATTGCTACGGATGAGTTAATCGGTAAAATTGAAAAAAACAAGATTGATTTTGATGTGCTCCTTGCCGCGCCGGACATGATGGCGAAATTAGCCAAAGTGGCCAAAATCTTGGGCCCCAGAGGGCTCATGCCCAATCCCAAAAACGGCACCATCACCAATGATCCGGGGAAACTTGCCCTGAGCTTATCGAAAGGCAATCAGCTTCGCTTCAAAACAGAAACAGCTCCTATCATCCATCTATCGGTGGGCAAACTATCCATGACGGATAACCAGTTGACAGACAACATTCAAGCTGTTCTATCAGCCATCGGCAACGGGAAAATCAAAAGCGTAACACTAAAAAGTACTATGTCTCCTGGAATAAGAATAGATTTTTCAACATTATCCTAACCATGCTTGCCCCCGCATATGCGCTCTTGCGACGCCACAGTCAAACGTGGCTGGGACGTTTGACGTCCCGCATGGACGTAGGACCATGGGAGCAAGGAAGCATTGTGTGGGGTCCCCGGGAATAAAGCTGGACATTTCCTCTCTAAGCTAGCCTTACTCTATTTGTAATCAGACACAATATGTGGTATTATTCCCGTCACTATGACTGCTTTAGGAGAAATTGATGAAATAAGACGTTCTCCGTTTCATACGGATTCGCCAAGACCGGCATCTCTTACTGTGTCTGAAATTACTCTTAAAGGACTAACCGGTCTAACAACCTTAGAAAAAAAAGATTCTGTCGCAGAAAGATTAGGTCTTAATCCCGATTCGGAATTAGCTCGACAAGCTTCAACTCATAAATGGCTATTAGTAGCTTTTGCTTCCGCAGTAACTAATACAAGAGAGGTTAGATTTATCCCTATTGTCTATCCCGCCGGCTTGAAAAATCCCAAGCATAAACCTACTTGTATAGTCGCAACGGATGGCCGCGGAGAAGCTGTATCCACCTTGTATGATTTAGGAGCGATCACTGTCTTTCTGGCGATTTGCTTCCCCGAAGACAGTCAACAAAAGAATCCATCAAACCATATACAAACTGCAACAAATTTATTAACAGACGGTTACTCTGTTAAAATCAAGCCTCAAGCTAGACAGAGGCCAAAACGACATCTTGATTTAATATAAATACCATAATATACTTAATATAATTTATGTCGGCTGCAATAGAGGCCCCAAGATCACAAAATCCAGGGATGCTATATGTTACGCCTCATCATCTCGCTGCACTAAAACAAATTGACCAAACTGGTTTAACTGATTTTCTAGAATTATTTTTAGTCCCCGGAAAAAGCGCCAGTCTTCGTGGACCGGATGAAGATTGTCCAAATCAACACAAAGCCGCTCTTTCTGTAGGAAGAATAACAGTAGGACTTTCAATTGGAACTCTTGATGCGCTTTTGGCGGCGCTTTGCCCTCCAACGGGCGAACAGCCCGGAGATGCTCTTAGAAGACAAAATGAAATACGAGGTCAGCTTAACATGGGCAATATGCTTTCTCTGAAAAATTCTTCTTGACAGCTCTCTCCCCTCTGTGGTAAACTTTAATAAATCACGTCAAACGTGACAAACCTGAGACAGTAGGATCCCAAAAGGAATAAAGCCTACCGAGGAGAAGCAAGTTTTGCGCACTCTTCGGAGTGTTTTTTTTAATTTTTAACTTTGAACTTTTAACTTTTAATTTACTATTATGGCTAGTCAGAAGAAAATTGATATTGTTGCTAAACTTAAAGATAAGGTCGGCCGCGCCAAAAGTTTGGTTTTTGCCGATTATCAGGGCCTGACTCATAAACAGCTCGAGGAGCTTAAAAAGATGGTCAAGGCTGTTGATGCCGAGATCGTTGTAACGAAGAATACTCTACTTAAACGCGCATTGGAAATTGGAAATTGGAAATTGGAAATTGGAAGTTCGCTAGACGGGCCGACGGCAACATTGTTCGCCTACAATGACATTATCGCTCCCCTAAAAGCGCTTGCCAAGACAATAAAAACTCTCAAACTGCCTGTTATTAAATTTGGCATTGTGGAGGGTCAAGCGCTAACGGCTGATCAACTGCTAAAATTATCCGCTCTCCCCGCCCGCGAGGTCTTGCTTGCTCAGTTGGTGGGCGGATTGAAAGCGCCCATTTATAGCTTGCACAGAGCATTGAGTTGGAATCTACAGAAATTTGTGATGACGCTAAAGATAATTGAAAATAAGAAAGCATCTAGTAATCAGCCTTCAGCCATCAGTTAAATAACTGAGGGCTAGTTGCTAATGGCTAGTTGCTGATAACGAATGGAGGTGATTATAAATGTCTAAACTTAGCAAAAATGATTTAATCAAAACAGTTGAGGAGATGTCCGTTTTGGAGCTTTCCGAGTTGGTGAAAGCTTTGGAGGAAAAGTTTGGAGTTTCGGCCCAAGCAATGGCAGCCGCAGCGCCGGCAAACGCTGGAAATGCAACCGCGTCTGACGCGGACGAACCTAAAGAAGAACAGACGGTCTTTAATGTGGTGGTGGCAAGTTCGGGAGCCAACAAAATTGCCGTTATTAAAGCTCTGCGAGAATTAGTCCCAACATTGGGTCTTAAAGAGGCCAAGGATTTAGTTGACGCCGCGCCCAAAGAAGTGATGACCGCGGTCAACAAAAAAACAGCGGAAGAGGCCAAAGCTAAACTTACGGCCGCAGGCGCGACTGTAGAATTGAAGTAAACAATATGACAATTAGAGTTGAGCGCGCGCCTTATAGCGAAACTCCTCTTTTGTCTTGCGGTTTATATCTGCCCACAGGACGCTTAACAAATGATATATTGGCTTCTTGGAATATCGCCACAAACGGGGGTAGAGTTTTAACAGCGCAAGATTTTTTTGATAAACTGGGCGTCATAGAACGGCCGCAAGCCGATGCCGACGAAACAGTTCTTTCCATGGGTGTGGCTGCGGCAGAGCCGCTGGTTAGAAGAACGGGTGGCAAAATAGATGCGGTCTTTTTCACTACCAGCTACCCCACCGAAGAACACAACGCTTCTTATTTAGTTGAACATGTCTATGGTCTTGATCCCGATATTGCCCTGGATGTGTACGCCGCCTGTTCCGGATTTACTCAAGTCCTTTCGCATTTGCATCAATACCGGGAAGCTTTTGCCGGCGCGCGGGTTCTGATAGTTTCCTCGGAAAAATACTCTCCCACCCTGGTTGATCTAAAAAATCCGCAGGGCGCACAACAAGATCCCTCCCTTTCCCAGGCAATTTTTGGCGATGGGGCGGTGGCTGTAAGTTTTATCGTCGGCAAAGACGGTCTTTTACCTTTGGCTTCACTCAATTATCATTTTCCCGAGCCACAATCACAAGCTATAGAAATGCCCTTTGATGATGACCAGGTTGTTGAGCCGGCAATGGTGGTACCGGTTCCCCCATCTCTAACAGGAAAATTCAGAATGAACGGCAGAGCTGTTATCAAAAGCGCGGCAGAAATTGCCCGGCTTATGGAAAAAACCATAGAAGCGGCAAAACTGCCGCCAGACGGCATTGATATTATTATCCCCCATCAGGCCAGCGGACCAATGCTTGAGTCCTTAACTCACCATCTCCCGCCTAATCTTGCGGAAAAACTATATTATGATCTTGAGCAAGGTAATTTATCCTCCGCTTCTATTCCCAAGGCCTTGATACGAGCTGTTAAAGAAGGAAGAATAAGAAACGGCGATACCATCTTATTTGTCGGTTTTGGAGCAGGCATGTACGCCTCGGCTTCTGTCTATCAATACGGAAAAACCTAAAATTACTCATTTTGGGGTATTGACAAATACTGATATACTCTGTTACTTTATAATCATAAAACAATTACAACGATTATAAAAGTTATAGTCCCAAGGCTATGAGCGAACAAACAATATCAATCTCTAATCTTCCAGATCTGCTAACGGTGCGAGAAGTGGCTCAGGTTCTGCGGGTTTCGCCTCTGACTATCAAACGCTGGGGCAAAAGAGGCAAACTTCCGGCGATAAGAATAAACTCCCGCGGCGATCGCCGCTACAAAAAAGAAGCCGTCCTTTGGTTGTTGGGAATTCCGCAAAAGCAAGAATAAAAAAAGTCCTTATACCCCCTTCCCGTACTCCGCCTGATGTTCGCTTCTTATTTTTTCCTCATTGGGAATCGCAAAATGTTCTTTTATGAATAGTATTGTTTCTTTTGGATCCTGTGTGTTAACAAAAACACCGGTTCCAATCTCAAATCCGCCCAGAGATTTACTTCGCGGAATCAGTCTCAAGTACCAGTCTCCTCCCGGATAAATATAAAAATTAAATGGAAATTCCCTGCCGTGACGAAGATCCATAATTTGCACAAGACGAGCAAGTACAAAAGCCAGATCCGCTATTTCCGGATCGGTAATCTCATCAAATGTTCTTCCCCGAAGCTTTGGGGCCACCCACACTTCATCGGGCCATTGACTGGTTTTGGGACAGAAAAGATAAAAATGTGCTGTTTCAACCTGCATCTGCTCCTCGCTTCCCGGCCCCACTCCAATTGATGATGACGGATCTAAACGGGGAATATCCAATCTGACCTCAGGCGGTATAACTGTAATCTGAGTATGGGGATGAGGCAGACTTTCTCCCCCTCCCTCTCCCCGATTATGAAAGATATACACCTGACCTTTGTCTTTATGAGTGATATAGCGCTGTCTGAAAGCTTGCAAAATAAGCTCAATTTGATCAAGCGGCAACTCATCAAAGTTTTTGTGATGGTCGGGGGAATGGACAACAATTTCATGAATCGGGGCAAAAGGAAATTTGTTGGGCAAAACGCGAACTTGCCAGTCTGCTTCACCCACTGTTCCGCCAATACGATACACCTCCTGCTCGTTTTTTTCCCGGCCCAAACAAAACGGACAAACCGGTTCAGTTCCCTTGGCCACGTCGGGGCGCTTGGAACGTCGGGGCGCCAAAATCACCCATTTTTTGGAAAGCGGATTTTGTAAAAATTGCCAATCAGCCATAAACTATCGACTACTCTTTAACATATCTAAATACAGCTTTTTATACAAGAGCGCGCTTTTGTCCCAGGAAAAATCAGTCCGTATAGCCCTCTCCGCCATCTTTTGACGTCTCTCTAAACTATTATATACTTTTATCGCCCTATGAATAGTGTTGACTAAAGAGAGTGATGAACCGTTCTTAAAAAGAAAACCATTTTCCCCATCATCAATCGTATCTGCCAGTCCCCCGGTTTTGGAAGCAATCGGCAGAGTCCCATAACGCATGGCAATCATCTGAATCAGTCCGCAAGGCTCGTAGTGAGAAGGAATAAGAATAAAATCCGATCCGGCGTAAATCTTGTGAGCCAGTTCTTCGCTGTAAACAAACTCCGGCTTGACCCAGGGAAATTTTTCTGCTGTTTGTAAAATACCGGCTTGAATTCTCGAATCACCCGAGCCTAAAATTATCAGATTAGCATCAAGGTGTGAAATTCTTCCTATGGCTTTTATCAAAACGTCCAAACCCTTCTGAATAGCCATTCTGCCCACAAAACAAAAAGTCGGCTTATCCGGTAAACCCAAACTTTTCAATAAATCTTCTTTGTTGTCTTTCTTGCCAACTTGCCAATTAGAAACATCGAATTTATGAAAAATAAACTCGTCTTTGGCCGCATCCCAAATATCATAATCTATGCCGTTAAGAATTCCTATGATCTTTCCATCTCCTCCTAATCTTTCGTGCTCTCTCTTAAGAAGAAATGGTGAGATTGGATTATGGTCGTGTTCTGTCTGCGCAATTTCTTTGGCGTAAGTTGGAGAAACAGTTGAAACGTAAGTCGCATGAACAATTCCTTCTCCCAAAACATTCATTTCATTTGCGGGAACTCCTCTTTTCAGCTCTTTTGCCTCTTCATCCTTAATGTCAAGTAAATCCAAAACTTTTAAAGATCCAATTCCCTGATAAAGAAGATTATGGATGGTGAGAAGAGTTGGAATCGCAAGCTTCATTTTCTTTAAGATAAGAGGAATTAAAGCCGTATGCCAATCATTGCAATGAATTATAGATGGAGTCCATTTGTGATGTTTTGAAAGATAGTGGATAAAATTAACAATCGCCAGATCAAAAAATGCAAACTGACCCATCCGTTTAGTCTTATCTTTCGCTCTGCTTAAAGACAAATAATTGCTGTTTTGTAAAAAATAAAAAGGGATCTTAGTGGCGGGAAGTACCGAAGAATATACCCCTATGTGTTCTGTTTCTTTATAGAATCGAACTACAAATTCCCCCTCTTTCTCAAAATGATATTTCTTTCTTATCTCATCGTAATAAGGAATAACAACTCTCGCGTCAATACCAATACCCGCAAGCGCTTTTGGGAGAGACTCCATCACATCCCCCAACCCCCCGCGTTTATAGTATGGCGCAGATTCATAACCGGTCATCAGTACCCGCAAGTTTGCCATAAAAAAATTGATGCTCTTATCGAAAATTTATTGCCTAATTCCTAATTTTTTAAAATCTTTGTCAAAACTAAACGCCTTATCAATTTTGAATTCTTTAATAATAACAAAACTGGTATAGTCAAAAAAACTTAAATTCTTGCTGGTTCTTTTTTGAAAGGCTTCCCAAGCTTTTTGGTGAAGATTTTCATTCACAAAAATGGTATTTAATCGCTGCAAATATTCTCCGCATTCATTGGCTATTGTTATACCAAGCTTCATGCTTAAAACAGTCAACACTTCTCCCACTACGATATTGGAAGTTAAAATAGTGGCTTTTTTTGCTTGCAGTTCTTGGGAAATTTTAATGGCAGCCCGATGATTGGAATCATCTTTGTCCCAAATGGAAATAAAGGCGCTGGAATCTATAAAAATAGTCATTTTTTACTACTTGTTTGACCATACAATAATCTTTTGTAAGTAGTTGCTAGGTGTTTTTCCCCGCTTTTTCCGGCCTCTTTGACCATTTCTAAAAGAATGTAGGCGTTGTTTTCCTGCCTGTGCGATTTAACCCCCAAATCAATCAGTTTCCTCACGATTTCAGATAAAGACTCATTTTCTTTTTTGGCTTGGATTCTCAAAATTTGATATTGATCTTCGCGTAAATTTACTTGTGTTCTTAACATATATTTTGAATATACACCTTAATACATCTTTTGTCAAGCGGCAACTGCGGCTAATCTATAACTTTCTGATACACTTTTTCGTATCCTTCCACCATCTTTTCGATGGTAAAATTTTCCAAAACGTGTTTGCGGCAAGCAGATCTATCTATTTCTCCAATTCTTTGAACTGCTTCTATTAAACCTTCTATTCCCCTCTTCTTAATAACCCATGAACCAATACCCGGCCTGTCTTCGTTATCGGGGTCTATAACAAACCCTGTAAAACCATCTCGCACTATTTCAGAAACGCTGCCCCTGTTAAAGGCAACAACCGGTGTGCCGCAAGCCATCGCCTCAATCATTACCAAACCAAACGGCTCTTCCCAGTTGATCGGGAAAAGAAAAGCTTTTGAATTATTAATGTAATCCGACTTTTCTTTCCCTTCGAGAAATCCTACTTCGGAAATTACTTTTCCATCAACTTGCGGTTTTATTTTTTGATTATAATATAATTCCGATATATTCGCCTTAATAGAACTCGATGCGATTTTTAAAGGAAATCCTGTTCGCTTTGCTACTTCTATTGCAATATGGGCGCCCTTATCTTCCAAAATCCTGCCGAAGTGAATAAGATATCCTCCTTTCCCCTCGCCAAAAATATAATTATTAATTTCTAATCCATGATATGCTGTTTCGACAAAATTGAGGTCTACTAATCCTCTTCTTTGCGAATTGCTAATTGAAACATAATTATGATTTTTAAATTGGGAAAAACGATGATATTCAATTGTATCTGTTGTCTGCGGAAGCGGATCGTGCAGCGTATACACGGTTGGAAAACCTGTTAGTTCATTAAAGTAATGCGCCCCAAAATCGTGATATGAGTGAACTATATCCAGTTTTCCTCTTGTTGCATCTTGATAGGCCTTAAGTGTTAATGTATATTCATAATCCCTTTTTCTAATTTCTGCTGTTGTAAAGTCTTGTTCTTCTTTTGATCGATTTCGAAAAAGATAATAAAAAGGGTCTTTCGATAAAAGTTCTTCGTCTCCGGCAATTAACTTTGCTTCTGTTTCCACTCCTGGCGCTGTGTAGAAATAAACCTCATGCCCCTTTTTAACTAAACCGTCCGCAAGTGATCTTCCAAGCTCCCCCGGTGCAAAAATACGATTTTTCCCAAACCTATCGTACATGTAAATTGATGGAAGCAGTAATCCAATTCTCATTATGTGCTAACTATTTTTTCTTTTTTTCTAAATTCTTCATACATTCTCGTAAATCGCAAGGCAATCTTTTCCCACGTAAACCGCTCCAAAATCGTCTGTCTAGCTTTCTCTCCTATCCTATGTCTTAATGTATCGTTTTGTAACAAAGTATTTACTTTTAGAGCAATTTCTTTGGCATTTTTAGGCCTCACAAAAAAACCATTTACCCCATCCTTTACCATAAGAGGAATTCCCCCTTTTCTGGTAACCACCACCGCCGTTTTGGTTGCCATTGCTTCCAAAACTACTAATCCCAGCGGTTCATCCCAAATACTGGGCACCACGCAGACATCCGCTCTATAATAAAGCTTGATCAACGCGTGGTTATTAATGTAACCTAAGAAAAGAACGTTTGATATTTTAAGATTTTTTTTGATAGTTTCCAATTCCGGGCGTTGCGGACCATCGCCAACAATAATAATCGTGCCGTCAATATTTTTGGCGGCTTGAATAAGATAGCGGACACCCTTATATTTTGTTAACTTACCGGAGAACATTATTACTTTCTTTCCCTTCAAACCGTATTTTTTATCAATTTCCGTTGTATCCATTTTTTCCGGAAATTGTGAAAGATCCACCCCTCCCGGAATGACTCTTATTTGATTTTCAAAGCCTTCCCCCAGCACCCTTTTCATCCAATCGCGTGTCCAAAAACTGTTTGGAATAATACGAACGGCTTTGTGCAATGCTTCTGCTGTTAAATAAGGATATCGTTTGTCATTTTCCAGAGTTGGTAGCTCAGATCCATGAACCGTTACCATAAAATTAAGACCATAGGCTATTTTTATAAAACGGGCAATCCAAGTTAGCGGCATCAGATGATGAACATGGATAATATTTGGCTGGAAGTCATTAACAGCCTCTATTGTTCTTTGAAAGTAAGACAGATAATTCGCTGACAGCTCTTTTCCGCCTACTTTTGTATAAAGCTTGCAATCCGGCCATTCGGGATGACCGGTAAAAGCTATTTTTACAGGTAAATCAACTTTATACATCTTAACTCCGGGGATTTGTCTGTTTTCCGGAGCCACCATTGCCACCTGATGTTTTTTGGCAACTTCGCATGCTAATTCCCGAGCGTAAGTGCCGGAACCGGATCCGTACAAAGGAAAAGTCTGAAGATAAAGAATTCTCATATATAATATTATAACATCAATTATTCGATAATTTCTCTTTCAAAACCAGCAAAACAAACCGCAAAAGAGCCAGTTGACGTTTGAGCCGACAGGGTTGGATAATTAAACGAAACAGCCACTCCAAGCCGATTTTGCGAATAAATAATGGGGCTCGGGGCACGGCGCCGCTTAAATAATCAAACGCTCCTCCCACCCCCATGGCTATTCTGACCGGTAAATGAGGTAAATTTTCAACAATCCACTCCTCTTGCTTGGGAAAGCCGAAAGCGACAAAGAGGAGATCGATAGAACGAAGGGTGGCACGCCTAGAAGGGCTCCCGACAGCGCGCAGTTCGTTGAAGCTTGCTTCACTAGAACGAGCACTGACGGGAAGAAAAGGCGGGACAGGACCCTGAGCAAATTTGTCTTTCGACCACTCTTCACCTGCGAAAACTACCTTTAAACCCGGATATTTCTGTTTTAAGCACTCGGCAGTCCTCTCTGCTATTTTTGACCCTCCTCCCAAAAATCCTACCGTTATAGGCTTTTCCGCAACCGCCAAACATAGCTTTTCCATCAAATCAACTCCTGTTGTGCGTTCTTTAAAGTTTTTCCCCAAAACCTTGCCGGCCCAAAATACACCTATCCCGTCACAGAGGGCTAATCGTGCATCGTTTAAAATTTGTTTGAAGGTCGGGGAGGTGGCGGCAAACACTAAAAACTCCGGGTTGGGGGTCACAATGTAGTACTTTTCGGCGGATTTTTTTAGACTTTGTAAGATATACTCTAGGATTTGTTCTCCGGTGGCGTCGGTGACACCAACTCCAAGCAATTTTTTTTTGTCCAGCATATCATTTTTACTATAAGTTCTAACCAACTTAGTTAATAATTGTCATTTTGCCTAATTTTGAACAATTTCAGTACTCAAATTTCTATCCTAACACTCACGCCTGCCAACCTATAAAATCATCAATTCTTTTTGTCGCTTCAATATAATTACTATACGTCATCTCTTTTGTGAAAGTTTTTTAATCTCTCCCCTTTTTATCATATCCTGCAAATATCATAAAAATGTTATAGGATAAAACTCTGAAAAACTTCTGACAGGACCCTTCACCATCTATTTATTTTTTGCTAATACTTCTTTTGTAAAGTTCTATGTTCTCAAGCGCTACTCCCGTTCCCCTTACCACGCATAAAAGCGGATCTTCGGCCACATGACAAGGAACACCGGTTATTTGGGTCATCAATTTATCAAAATTTTTGACAAGCGAGGTTCCGCCGGTCATCACAATACCTTTATCAATAATGTCCGATGCCAACTCAGGCGGTGTCTGCTCCAAAACGGCCTTGACCGATTGGATAATATCCAACAGGACCGGCTTTATGGCCTCGCTGATTTGAACCGAGCTCAACTCTATCGTTCGCGGAAGGCCGGACACACTGTCTCTGCCTCTTATTTCCATTTTATCCTGCCCGGCAATTGATTTAGACGCTCCTCCCTCCGGCAGGGCATTTCCGATGGTAATCTTTATTTCCTCGGCCGTTCTCTCGCCTATTAGCAAATTGAATTTCTTTTTTGTGTGGTTGGCTATCGCTTCATCGATTTTGTTGCCCGCTACCCTAACCGAGCTGTGCACCACCACACCACCCAGTGAAATAACTGCCGCTTCCGTTGATCCGCCACCTATATCAACCACCATGTGTCCGGCCGCTTGAGCAATGGGAATTTTAGCTCCGATGGCGGCGGCCAGAGGCTCTTCAATCAAATAAGCAATTTTGGCTCCGGCCGACATGGTGGCGTCCAAAACCGCCCGTCTCTCCACCTGTGTCACTCCGCTGGGAATACAGACCATTACCTCCGGCTTAAAGAAACGCGACTTACCTGCAGCCTTGTCAATAAAATAAGAAAGCATGGCCTCAGTTATAGTGTAGTTGGCAATCACACCGTCACGAAGAGGTCTTAAAGCCACAATGTTGCCGGGAGTTCTGCCCAGCATTTCTTTAGCCTCGCGTCCCACCGCCACTACTCTATCTTCTTCTGCGGTGACAGCCACTACCGTGGGCTCGTTAAGCACAATGCCTTCGCCTACCAGATAAACTAAAGTATTAGCCGTACCCAAATCTATGCCGATGCGCTTAAATAACATACGCGATTAAATCAATATCTATATCAAAATATCTATCTTCTCTATCAAAAATGCTTGTTAGCCTTATACTATCTTGATTATATCCTCACATCTTTTATCTTGCAATAAGCATTTTGATTAAGTATAATATAGGGGGTGGCAGAAGTTAGGGCTCCCGACAGCGCGCAGTTCGTTGAAGCTTGCTTCACTAGAACGAGCACTGACGGGAAAAACTTCTGACAGGACCCCGTAAGCCCACCATTTAATGAAAAGACAAATACTTATCCCGCTGTTAATTTTCTTATTCTTGCTTTTGGGCACAACCATTGTTGTTTTATACGGCAGAGGCTACCGTTTCGGCATAATCAGCGGAAGGCCGGAGTTTTTGGGAACGGGACTTTTGGTGGCCACCAGCGATCCGGACGGCGCTTCGGTATTTATTGACGGCCACCTGACCACTGCCACCGACAACACCATCAATCTATCCCCGGGAAAATACAAAGTCCGCATCTTTAAGGAAGGATATTTTCCGTGGGAAAAAGAAATAACCGTCCAAAAAGAGGTGGTGGCGAAAGCTCAGGCACTTCTTTTCCCCACCGCCCCCAAACTGGAAAATATTACCTCAAGCGGTGTGGAAAATCCGGTGGTTGATCCATCTTTAACGAGACTTGCCTATCGGGTCGCTTCCCAATCGGCCAGAAAAAACGGCATTTATGTGCTGGATATGACCCAAAAACCCATTTTAACCCTGCAATCGGCCGCAAGCCAAATAACTGACGACACGGCAGACTTATTTTCCAAAGCCGACTTTGTCTGGTCTCCTGACGGTAAAGAATTATTAACCACCATTTCCCGGGACAACAGCGATCAAACCATATATTTATTAAGCGCCGGGGGCTTTAATCAGGATCCCAAAGATGTGACGGCCACTATTGCCAGCCTCAAAGAAGCTCAGCAGCAGGAAAAAAACGAAAAAGAAAAAGCCCGCCTCAGCGGCCTTAAACCCGCTTTGCAAAAACAAATTAATGATAATTTCAATATCGTCTCCTGGTCGCCGGATGAGACAAAGATTCTTTATCAGGCAAGTAGTTCCGCCACTCTCCCCATCATCATCTCCCCCAGACTGATAGGCGCTGATTCGACAGCGGAGCAGAGAGATATAAAAAAAGACGCTGTTTATGTCTATGACATTAAAGAGGATAAAAACTTCAAAGCGCTTGATTCTCTGGCTAATTCCCCATCTCCTCTAACTTGGTTTCCCGACTCAAGACATCTTGTTTATGTTCACGATAAAAAAATAGAGGTGATGGAATATGACGGCACCAATGCCACCACCATCTATGCCGGACCCTTTTTGGATAACTATGTATTTCCATGGCCTAATGGATCAAAGGTAGTCGTACTGACTAATCTTGGCAATCCCGCCATTTCCCCCAATCTGTACACGGTGAGTCTAAAATAATGTATCCCTACCCAGACTCGAACTGGGAATCTCCCCGTTAGGACCGGGGTGCTCTATCCAATTGAGCTATAGGGACAAACGCTTCAATAACAGCCTTATTGATTCCATTTACCTTTTTAAGCAGGTCTCCTCCTTTTAACACTCTAACTCTACACATTCCATGCTCAAGCTTTCCTTTTTTCTTTCCAGCAAGAATGTTAACTCCCACGAACCTTTCCTTTGGTATATTAACAATTTGCGACCAAAAAGACAAGCTTTTTTCCTTATCTAAATCCTCATATAAACGCACGCTTATTCTTAACCTCTCATCTGTAACATGAAATACTTCTCGCAATCCTGTTACAAATATCTTAATAAGCATCCCATCTGTATTAGATAATCCAAAATCTCCTTTACTGCCTTCTGCCCAGTAAAGAGCTGATAAAAATAGTGCTTTCTCCTTATCAGACAATTTTCCAACCAGCTTTTTGCCTTCTTCATATGCTTTTGTTTCTTTTAGCAACTTTCTTTTTCTGCTTCCTCCCCGCTTAATCGACCAGTCTCTTAAAAACTCCGGCAAAATCTCGACGTCTTGAACATATCTAAATACCGTTGTCTTCGGAATATGTAATTCATTGCTAATTTCAGGCAAACTGCATCCCTGACTTCTCAATTTTTTAATTTTCTGAATTTTTATCTGTGTTAACCTTATTTTACTCATTATTCTAAAGTACTATATAAAACCTCATTTGTTAACTAGAACGGGACTGCTCTATCCATCATGTAATAATTTGCATTTGAAGATACAATAAAATACAATGAAAAAAGCTGCGGAGACTAGTTCACTCGCCTCGCTGAAGCTTGGGCGAAGCGGGTCGGTAGCCCGCCAAAAATTCGGGGATTGGCGCAGCGGTAGCGCGCTCGGTTCGGGACCGAGAGGTCGACAGTTCAAATCTGTCATCCCCGACAGAATTTAGGCGGGCGGGACCGAGAGGTCACTGGTTCGAATCCAGTTACCCCGCCCAACAAATCCATCAAGAATATTTTGAAGTCTATCAAGTTTGGCATCCATTTTTTGACTGAAACTCCCTACTAAAAAGAGGGGTGGCGATTAATTATTGAATTTGTGTGAGAATGCGGGAAGATAAAAAGTGTTATAATACTATTTATGGACCTATTCGCGATTAAATTATTACTGTCTTTTCTTTTTGGTGGCACCTATATTGCGACAACAATTTGGCTATCAGAAAGATACGGATCAAAAATTGGCGGACTCTTTATTGGTCTTCCCTCTACCATCCTTCTCACTCTTATTTTTCTTGCCTGGACCCAAAGCTCCAAAGAAGCTGTTGCCGCCATCCCAATTGTACCTGTAGCCGTGGCGCTAAACTCTTTTTTCATCATAGCGTTCATTCGTTTCTACAAATATGGTCGAATTTTAGCATCTGGGGGCGGGGCGCTTGTTTGGTTTATTTTTACCCTCCCACTACTTCTAATAAATTTAAAGAATATCTGGATATCACTGCTTCTTGCCGCTATTATTACTCTCATTACAATTCTTTTTCTTAATAGCTATCCCCACAGAAAACCTACTGCTTTTAAATCAACGCTACAAAATTTCCTTTTTCGAGTATTATTTTCAGGAGGAGTTATAGCAACTGCTGTTTTATTAGCTAAATTGTTAGGACCACTTTGGGGTGGTTTAATGGGAAGTTTTCCGGCTGGTATTTTTTCTTCACTCATATTACTGTCAAAAACCCACGGCATTAACTATACAGCATCAACCGCTCGCACAATCCCTCATGGGACTATAGGAACTATTCTTTTTGCAGTAGCTTTTTATTTTTTTGTACCTTTGTATGGAATTTTTTTAGGAGTGATAATTTCTTATCTAATAACGGTCTTGTTTGCAATTCTTCTCTATAAATTTGTACTTCAAAATCAAGTTTAATTATCCATTAATACCAAAAATTTCAAAAAACTTTCCCGCCTTTATGCTTCTATCCATCTCTTGTGAAGTTAATGTCCGACCTAATATAGATACATAGACTCCGTTGGGTAAATCTTGCACCTTTGCCACTGCAAAACCCAAGTTAAAAACGGCCTCTGACAGTTCAAACCCAATCAGCGGTGTTGAAGAACCGGTTAAAACAATCGTTTGGTCAGTCCTTTTTAATCCTTTTGTCAAAAACTGAGCAGTGTCAGGCATGGTATATGTTCCATGAGTAATTACTATTTTAGTGCAAGGACTTTCCTCAACCGTTTTTTTTATTGCTTTTAAGTCGTCCGTTGTTAATGCGCGCGAATCTTTCATACAGACTTGCGTAAACATCATATTTTTGTCCAGATAATATTTTGCAAAAAAATCTGGAACTCTTGATTGTTTGTTTACGATCATACTATCCTGCCTACTATCCCATATAAAATCAATAGTTCCTCCGGTCATAATAAAATGAATAGAATTAGGATTTTTCATAAAAGGTATTTAAAGATTTCAACGATTCTTCCATATCTTCTTTTTTAATAATGAAGGAAGTCTCTGCAAATGTTGTCACTATCTGGATCACATGAATTCTTTTTACCGCAAGAACGCTTAGGAAGCTATAAACAACGTTTGGGGTATCTGCTAATTTCTTGGGTATTTGCACCGTAATAGCAGCTAAATTATCATATTCCGCTTTGGGTTTGGTGGCAAAGTGGTTTAAAATGGTTTCGTTTGATCTTTCGGAATAGACTATTGTTACTTCAGACGGGCCCTCCACCACAGCGAATAAATCGTGCAAAAGTAAAATAAAAGGATTTAAAATAGATATTTTTCTATAAACCTCGGGTGTTTTATCAAACGTGAGCGCCGATAAAGAAGACTTAACAGCAATATTACTAACTATAAGCTGGGAGTGTAAAGGAACCGTAGGTAAACCTTTAGTGGTTCTAGATAGCGCCACGGTAATTGTCCCCTTTTTTACCTGTTTAAAAGTAATGGCCTCAACCCGTTTTTGAATCTTCTCTGCGTAGGCGCTCAAATTTAATATTCCTGCACGAAAGGCTTCTAAACCCAATTCGTCTGTCTTAATAATTTCCGAAACAGCCTTGGCCACAGTAACCATAATATGTAATATTTATTACAAATTGTAATGTTTGTAATATTATAGCATAAATTTTACAAAAAACAACTGGTATGGTTAAATACTTTCCTATCCTATAGTAGGAGGGTGCACTATGCAACGAGGTGGGGTTGAATTTTCATTAGGTCTTGGTGATCCAAGGTCTTACCGTGAGTGGCAATTGGATGCGGCTAAGACCTTACTCGATCGCTCAAAGGGAGAAAGATATGTCCCCTACGAGGTCAGAAATACAATTAATGTTTTGACTGGGGCTAACATCTGGTTCTTATTAAGCCGAAATCCTCATTCAGAAGGCTGCGCTGAGGCAGCACATAATAGATTTCAGTATGGAGAGAGAGGTGTGCTCCTTGCCCAAGAATTAAAAACAGGTTTATGGCAATCATTTGATCGGGCTGGAAAACCTATTCTAATCATGACTCATGTTCGGGGCGATGAAGAAGTTGATTTTGAAAAACTAAACAAAGTTTTAGGTCTAAATAACCCTATAATGTTTGCTAGTAACGAAACCCTAGATCAATTAGGCGTAGGTCGCGGACTAGTACATCCTTTGTCAAATGCTAAACTTGTCCGTGGAAGAAACGGTGAAAGACATATGATAAAAACTCCTTTTATTCATATTGTTGACCCAGATGTCTTATCACCCCTAACTGTTGAGCCTTTTACAGTTACAACTAATGCAGGAGGATATACGTGGGGGGTTGAATTTAATCCTCAGCAACTATTTTCTAGTATAGTCGATACCCAAATATCAGATATTGCAAAAGAAACGGAGAACACTTTAGAAAGATCGCACTTACGTGGAAAAATAAACATTGTGACTGGCAATCCACCTGAATCCGGCGATCTATTCAAAACACTTATTAACTTTCATACTCGACAGTTACTTAGAGAAATGGGTGTTCCAGCACGAGATATCTATATGCCTCGCATAGAAACTATCTCTATCCCCGAAATGGGATATTCTATCGAAAATCGTGTTCGCAGTCCTTTAGTTTGGGCAGGCCTTTCAAGAGAGATTTTAGAAATGATGAAACATGATCCTGATGTAATAACTCTTGCGTGTAATACAACGCCTGTATTTACACCCGCTATTCGAGACTTGTTGGAGGGGTCGAAGACGGAAGTAGTGACTTTACCGGAAGTAACTGCAAGATATCTTAAAACTATGGGAGTAAACCAAGTAGCCTTAATTGGTATCCCTGAAGTCGCACAAGATGAACATGGCCCATACCTAGAAGAACTTCGTAAAGCGGGCATCGCAGTTGAGATGTTGAATCCCTGGGCTTTGGAAAAAGTAGTAGCGCTTGCACATGCTGTTAAAACAGGGGCTCCCCCAGAAAGAGCGCTTACCTATCTTCGTGATATCCTTTTCCACGTCCATAGAGAACACGACAAAAAAGGTCAATTACTAAAAGAAGAAAAACTTGAATCTACCTATGTTGTTTTTGCACTTACAGAAATTTCCCAAATATGGAAAGGGTTAAAAGACTACAGAGGAAAAATTCCTGTTGATCCCTTAGATTTAGCAGCCCAATATATTGCTCGTCGAAGGCTCGGTTTACCATTTCCCGCTGCGTGAACATCTTATCCCAGTTCTTCTTCGGTATAGATTTGACTGCGGTCCAGTTTTTCCCACTTAAAAATCTCCGTTGGACTAAACAGCAGGTTCTCTTCTTTTTGGGCAGTGTCCCTACTTTCCGAGGCATGAACAAGATTAAATTGCTGGCTCATGGACAAATCGCCCCGAATGGTGTCGGGCGCGGCCTGACGGCCCAAAGTTACTCCCGTCATCTGGCGAATAACTGCCACCGCCTCCACCCCTTCCCACAGCATGGCCACCACCGGATACGACTTCATGTAGGTTTTAAGCTTTCCAAAAAAGGACTTGTCTTTGTGATGAGCGTACCATTTATCAAGCAGCGAATCATCAAGGACAGTCATCTTCAAGCCAACCAGCTTTAATCCTTTTTGTTCAAAGCGGTGAATAATCTCCCCCACCAAACCTCTTTGCACACCATCGGGCTTAACTAGTACAACAGAATGCTCCATATTAAGAATTTAAGATTAAAAGATTTAAGTGATAAATAATAAATACTTATCGCTTTAATCCTTTATTCCTTAAGTCCTATTTACATTTGTAGCAGTTTTTCAAATCTTTGTCCAGAGTCAAATTGGCCGATCACGGCCAGGTTTAATCTTTCCGGCCTAAAAATCTCTTTGGCCACTGCTTCCAGCTCTTCCACAGTCACCGCTTTAATTTTGGCAATCGCCTCATCCGGCGTCTCTATTTTCCTCTCCAATATCTCCTGCGAGCCGTAAAAACCGGCCACCGCCCGGCTGTCTTCCAACTCCAAAATAAGATGCCCTTTCATGTATTCTTTGGCCTTTGCTAACTCCTCATTGGAAATTGGAAATTGGAAATTGGAAATTCTGTGATACTGATCAAGTATCACGGTTATCGCTTCTTCGATGCGCTTTGGATCAACGCCGGAGGTGGAAACCAAACTTCCGCAATCATCATAATGTTCATTGCTGGAGCGGACATAATAGGCAAGGCCGCGTTTTTCCCGCACTTCATGAAAGAGCCTACTGCTCATTCCCCCACCCAAAATGGTGGCCAAAACAGACAGTATGTAGCGGCGGCTGTCGTGTACCGGAAAAGTGCGAACGCCCAAAGCCAGATGCGCCTGTTCGGTATTTTTTTGTTTGATGAAAAGGCTGGGTTTTATTTGCTTTTCAATAACCTTTTCAGCCGGCTTAGTTTTGAAACGCGCCATCTGCCCAAAATATTTTTGGACCAGTTCTGTTACTGCCGACGATTTAAACCCTCCGGCCACCACCACTGTCATATTGTGCGGGCTGTACAAACTTTCCATGTAAGAAATGAAATTTTGACGGTCTATTTTTTTGATAATTTCTTTTTGGCCTGCCACATCCCACCCCATCGGCGTGTCCCCGTACAGAAGCTGTTCATAGACATCGCCGATTTTGCGGACCGGCGTATCCTCGTAAAGATTTATTTCTTCGAGGATTACTCCCCGCTCTTTGTCAATCTCTTTGGCGTCAAAAAGCGAATTTCTCAGCATGTCGGAAAGCACATCCAGCAGTAAATTGATATGGTTTGATGATGATTTGATATAGTAACCGGTGGTTTCTTTGGAAGTAAAAGCGTTAAATTCTCCGCCGATGCCGTCAATCAGACTGGAAATTAAAATTGCGGAGGGCCTTTTTTTGGTGCCTTTGAAGGCCATGTGTTCCAGAAAATGAGAGACTCCGTTGTTGTCTCTGGTTTCATAGCGGCTGCCCGCCCCCACCATCACCAGCGCGGTGACGCTTTTCACCGACTCCATCGGAATAAGAATTAAACGAAGACCATTTGGCAAGACAGTCCTATGAAAATTCATATATCAAAAGGTATCGTATCATATCACATTCTCTGGGGGGCGACAATCCCCAAAAGATCTAATCCTTCTTTGAGAGTTTGGCCGATAGCACGAGTGAGGGATAAACGAAAAGCCTCTTGTTGACTGCCGATAATTTGGTGTTTTTGGTAAAAGAGATTAAAGGCTTGGGCTAAATTAAAAAGATAATTGCACAAAAAATTGGGAGTAAATTTCTCCGCCGCCTCCCCCACTACTTCCGGAAATCTATGAAGCAGACGAAGAAGAACTAATTCCTCAACTTCTAGCCTCGCAAGGTGAGACCTTGCGAGGCTAATTCTGAATTCTGAATTCTGAATTCTAGATTTTGCGAGTACACTACGTGTACGAGCGTACGTATACTGCAAATACGGCCCGCTGTTGCCTTCTAAATTGATTGATTCTTCAAAATCAAAAACGATGTCTCTGCCCAAACCGCTTTTTAACAGAGCGTACTTAACCGCTCCCACCGCCACCTGCTCTGCCACCTCATCCTTAATTTCCGAAAACCGCTCTTTTATTTTTCCTTTAGTCTCATCCAACAGCCACTGCCCTGTCACCACATCGCCGGTTCTGCTACTCATCTTCCCCTGCTTAAGCCGCACCATGCCATGAGGAATATGTTTGGTTTTCAAAGCCAAGTCGGGCCGAATCTTGGCAAGAGCCGCCATCAGCACCTTGAAGTATTCAATAATCTCATTACCGGTGACGATAATAGATTGATCGTAGGGAAAATCCTCATATTTGGTGGGAGCAAGCCCAAGCTCTTTTGCCTCATAGGTCGGAAATCCCTGGGAGTTAATAAAAACTCTGGTATGAAGACCAAATTGTTTGCCCGGAAAAACCACCGCCCCCTCGCTTTCCTCAAAAATTCCTTCACTGACATACTGTTTGACCAGTTTTAAGCCAATCTCTCCCACCTTACTCTCAAAATAATAGAAATCAAACTTAGTTCCCAAACGCTTGTAAATAGTTTCAAAATAATCCAAACTCCACTGCCTCCCCTTTTCATAAAGATCCATTATCTCCGGCTCTTTCTGGTAAATTTTTTTGTTGAGCTCGTTTATCTCTTTTTTGGCCGTCTCATCTCCCTCGTAAGCTTTTGCTCCCAACGCATACGCCTCGCCCAAAAGTTTTGCCCGTTCATCGAGTGGTTTCTTATCCAGTTCTGAGTTCTGCTTGCCCCGCGAAGCTTTAGCGAAGTGGGGAGTTCTAAGTTCTAAGTTTTGCAAAAGCCCATAAAGGGCTTTTGCAACGTGCATCCCCACATCTCCCTGATAGTTTGCCCGCATAACCCGCGCTCCATTTGCTTCCAAAAGCCGGCATAAAGACTCACCCACAACATTGCTGTAAAGATGTCCAATATGGAACTCTTTGAATGGATTTGGATCGGTAAATTCTACAATGATACTTTTATCTTTTAATCTAGCGGTTTGCCCAAACTTTTCTTTTTCAGACAGCGGATCATTTAATCGACCGACCAAATAGTCTTTGGAGAGATGGAAATTGATAAAACCGGGCGCGACCGCCTCAATGAGGTCAGTATTTGGTATTTGGTATTTAGTATTAAGCAATTCGGCAATGGCTTCGGCAAGCTCTAGTGGACTTTTATATTTTTGAGTTTTGACTTGTAGTTTTGAATTTTGAATTTTGAATTTTGAATTAGAGAATATTGCCATAGCAATATTTGTCGAATAGTCTCCATGTGACGGCACAGCCGGCGTCTCCATCACCGGCTCTATCCCCTCCACCCCCAGATCGCTTACAATCTGCTTAATTACCCGTTGTAATTCTTCTTTTATTCTCATACGATGAGTTACAATACCAGAATCTCGCCTTTTTGCATTGTTTTCCACTCGTATTTGCCGATTGGTTCCGAACAAACAATCGTTAAATCATTGTTTTGAAAATATCTGACAGCAAAATAAGAAGCGTTACCGTCATACTCGCACAAAAGGTAAAATTTGTTATTTCTGGCCAAGCCGATATTCATCCCCGTAATTTTTTTGGAGTTGGCAACAATCAACTTGTCAACTGTTTTAAGAACCTCATCGGGTTTACTGCTACCTAACTCCTCAAGAATAAGACTAAAAATCTTCTGCGCCCCGATTTCTCCTTTGAGTTTTCTTTGAACGGTGACACCACGAATCAGACCGTTAAAAACAAAACACAGGTCATTATCGATAAAAGGCTGATTAAACGCAATATTTCCTTTGTGTTGCGGGAAGCCGGCGCTTCTGGCATGAGCTACAAATACATTGGTTTCTTCAAACTGCCCAAATTTATCTCGTTCCTCCCATATCGGCTTTAGTGATTTATGTATTTGCCAGTTTTGAGTTTTGAGTTTTGAGTTTTGAGTTTTGTATGCCATTCCCCATCCGTCTCCCTGCCAATCCCCGTCCGGCGCCCGGCTTTTTTGACACATGCTGGCAAACTGGCTAAGTAATTTTTGCGGCTTTATCTTTTTTTCTGATCTGACAAGTAAAAATCTGCACACGGTAAATAAAGCTCAAAGCGCAAAGCTTAAAGCTCAAAAGTTATTAAAAATAGTTCGTAAAACTGAAACTGCCCTGTCTATTTCTTTTTTGGTAATCAGGTATGAGGGCAGGAAACGAATGATATTTGCTCCGGCCGGAATGGCGATGATTTTTTCATTCTGTAAAGCTTTAAGAACGGGAGTGGCATTCTCCGATAATTCTATTGCCAACATCAAACCAATTCCCCGAACCGCTACAATCTTTGGATGTTTTATTTTTTTAAGCTCTGATAAAAAATATTCTCCTGTTTCTCTGACATGAGCAAGCACTTTTCCGTCTTCAAATTCTTTCAAAACCGCCAAAACGCCGGCGCAGGAGAGTGGATTGCCGCTGAATGTCGATGTGTGAACATGAAGCGGTATTTTTTGGGCAATTTCTTCTGTCGTGAGCGTTGCTCCAATCGGAATTCCTCCTGCCAGTCCTTTTCCCAAACACAGAATATCGGGCGTTAAATTGTCCTGCTCGCCTGCCAAAAAAGTGCCGGTCCTGCCCAACCCTGTTTGAATTTCATCGGTAATCAAAAGTATGCCTTTTTCTTGACACAGTTTTTGCGCAAATTTAAGATAGCCTTTTGGAGGAAGAACAATTCCTCCCTCTCCCTGAATCGGTTCCAGAATAATAGCGGCCGTGTCCGGACGAATACTTTTCTTTAAGGAATTTTGATCGCCAAAAACAACATGGCTGAAATTCCACAACAGCGGCAGGAAGGGAACGCGATATTTTCCGCTACCTGTAGCCGATAACGCTCCCAATGTCTTCCCATGATAGCCATTTTCCATGGCGACAAAATGAGATTTACCGCTAAACAGATGGGCAAATTTAATCGCCGCCTCTATCGCTTCCGAACCTGAATTGGAGAAAAAAACCCGGGCAAGCCCTCCGCCACAGCGCTTAACCAGCTCTTCTGCCGCGCGACTTCTGACATCACTGCCAAACGAACCGTGAATGTTGGTAATTTTACCCAGCTGAATTTCCAAAGCTTTTGTTATTCTTGGGTGAGTGAAACCGAAAATATTAACGCCGTAATTGCTTCCCAAATCAAGATATTTCACTTTGTTTTGGTCCAAAAAATATGGTCCCGCCCCTGACACAAATGTCACTCCCCGATTCGGATAAGAAGCCACCAAATAATCGTTCATTGAATCACCGTTCCCTTTCCCAAAAGCGCTTCTTTGACAGGATGCGCAATTCTGCCATCGCCAAAATAAACATGTTTGGCGCCATGAAGTATGGCCTCTTTGGCACCCAACAATTTTTTACGTATTCTGCCATGAGCTTTTTCCAAAAAACTATCCAGCTTTTGCTTTTCAATTGATGATATTTTGGAAGATTCGTCTTCATTATCTGCCAAAAGGCCCGAAGCCTCAAACAGCATCACCACTTTTGCGACGGAAAGCGCTTTGACCATTACCGCCACCGCCCGATCGTTATCTACATTGATAAGTTCGCCCTTGTCGGTAATAGCGGGAATAGTTATAACCGGCGTATAACCTTCTTTAATAAGTAACGTTAAAAGTGAGACATTTACCGAAACCACATTGCCGGTCAGCGAATCGCGAATTATTTTTACTTTGTCACCTGCTTTTTCGTAAATAATCTCTTTTCTTTTTCCCAGCCATAATTTCCCGTCCGCGCCTGTCAGGCCTACCGCATTAACACCGTGTTTTTGTAAAGTGGCTACAATTTTTTTATTTATCAGTCCGCTGTAAATCATCGTCAAACCTTCCATCACTTTACTATCTGTGTAGCGGCTGGTAAAACCGGAAGGGGAGGTGATTATTTTCTCCGGCAGACCCAATTTTTCCGAAATTTCTCTCATCCACACGTTGGCGCCGTGGACAATAACCACTTTTTCGCCAAGATTTTTGATATCCGAAGCAATATAATCCCAGTTAATGTTTTTACCCCCGCCAACTTTTAAGATAATCATAAGTTATATAGGGTGAATTCCTGGAAAAGTGAGGCCCGCTGTTTCGGTGAAGCCACACATCAAATTCATCGCCTGCACCGCCTGCCCGGCCGTCCCCTTGCCCAGATTGTCAATAGCTCCAATAGCCACCAGCCTGCCCTCCCGCTCGCTTAGGGAAAAACCAATGTCGCAATAATTTGTTCCTGTAAGAATTTTGGGCTCCGGATAGCGATAATTCCCGTTGGCCTCTTTGATAATGCGGATAAACGGCTCCTGACCATACTCTGCTCTGTACGCTCTCCAAATGTCTTTTTCCAAAACTCCTTTCACCGGCTTAGTGTGAATAGTCACTAGCAACCCTCGCACCATCTCAATGGTGGTGGCAGAAACCGCCACTTTAATATGGGGGGCAAAAGGCGCAAGTTCCTGTTCAATTTCCGCCCAGTGTCTGTGATCGACCGGCTTGTAGGAACGCACCACCCCCGCTCTTTCCGGATGATGCGAAGAAGAATTAACCTCATTGCCTCCCTGCGAGCTGCTCATTTTGGCGTCAATGATAATTGATGTTTCTTCAATTAAATGATGCTTGATGAGCGGATATAAAGTTAAAATGGAAACGGTGGCCTCACAGCCTCCGCAGGCCACATAGTCGGCTTTTTTAATTTCCGCTCGATGCAGTTCGCTCAGTCCATAGACAAATTTTGGCAAAAGAGCGGGCAGCGGATGCGCTTTTTTGTACAAATTGGTAAATGACTCCTCGGTGTTAAGCCGAAAATCCGCTCCCAAATCAATAATTTTGGGGGCAATTTTTTGATAATCTTTCATGTGCCCCATGGAAACGGTATTGGGCAATGACACAAAAAGCACATCGCAAGCTTTTAGCTCTTGGGGATCGCAAAAAACCAAATCGGTAACTCCTCTTAAATTGGGATGGGCTGTTCCGACCGGCTGTCCGGCCAACTTTCTCGACGTCGCCTGCGCCACCACAACACTTGGGTGAAACAGCAAAATCCGAAGCAGTTCTCCTCCGGCATAACCAGACGCCCCAATAATAGAAACGGTAATTTTTTTCATTTTTTGACAACAGACATACAGTAATTAAGAATGGTGCCGGCAATGTCTATTTTGGTCACGCGCTGAACGTTTTTAAACTCCATGGTATGATTAACTTCATTAGCCACATATCCGGTCTTGGTCTCCAGAATATCCAGTCCCAAAACACCCACTCCAATCGAGCCGGCCGCTTTTTCGGCAATAACGGAGAGCTCATTGTCTATTTTACAGGCAATGGCTTCTGCTCCCCGGGCCGTATTGGTAATCCAATGCTCGCTTTGCCGATAAATGGCGGCTATTACTTTCCCTCCAATCACATGAATACGGATATCGCGGCCCGGTTTTTCAATATACTCCTGCACATAAATGGCCTGATGATGGGGGCCGCCCAGAGTGGTTTTTTGTTCGATAATCGCCTCCAGCGCGTCTTGATCGTTCACTTTGGCCACCAGCCTGCCCCACGAACCTAAATTGGGCTTGACTACCACCGGATATCCTCCCAGCTCTTCCACCGCCTCAATCGCCTGCCGTTCGGAAAAAACCAGAGCAAACTTGGGGGTGGGAACGCCGGCTCTTTTCAGAGAGAGAGAAGTCAGAAATTTGTCCTGGCAGATAGCGGCAATGCGGGAAGTATTAACCACCGGCACTCCCAAAGACTCCAAAAATTGGGTGGCGTACATGCCCTTAACCGAGGAAACACTGCGTTCCAAAGCGATGTCAAAATCAACTTTGTAGGTCGCAGGATTAAATATCTGATCTCGAATATCGATGAGAACAATGTCAATTTTGCGTTCTTTGGAGGCTTCCATGAGGAGTTTTTCCTCAGCCCTGATTGTTGAGTGAAGAATAGCAAGTTTCATGAAAATCCTATTCTCCCCAATCTTCCTCAACCTCTGGAGCCTGTGATAAGACAAACTGACTTCCTTTAATGCTTTCCACCACTAATCTGCTTTTGCACTCGGGACAAAGAATAATTTCCGATTGTTCCAGCGAATCGGCGTGGGAAATCTGCGCGTCGCAAACAGCGCAGGCGCCAGTTAAAGATTTATTACCATTGCCATTTATCATAATGCAGGTTACTATATATCTAATCATACAATTTGTCAACTTTTTGCCTAATTTTGACAAAATTGACAATAAGTGTTACACTTGTCACAGAAGTTAGGTAAGCAGGGCGGGTGACGCGAGTAAAAAAGCGAGGGGTGGCGCGGGTGGAAGGGCTCCCGACAGCGCGCAGTTCGTTGAAGCTTGCTTCACTAGAACGAGCACTGGCGGGAAAGGAACCCGCGACAGGACCCTGAGCGATATTATTGGCAGGACCCGCGAGTAAAAATAAAATATGATTAGCACAGCACAGGTTGTGGAAGAAATAGTCAAAACTACTCCCTTTTTGGAGTATGCTTTAACTCGCGATATCATAAGCTTCTCCGCTCTGGCCAGAGACCTGAGAGAACAGATTCAAAAAAAACTGCTCAAAGATGTCAAAAGAGGGGCGATCGTGATGGCCTTAAAAAGAGTCAGCGATAAACTCAAAAACGATCCAAACCCAAAGATGAATCAAAAAATAAATCTGGGAGATCTGACTGTTCGCCTCAATCTAGTGGGATTTACCTTCATAAACTCCGCAACCATGACCGAAAAACAACATGAATTATTTTCCGCTATAAAAACAGACCGCGACATACTTTGCAATTTGGCTCAGGGAGTAAGAGAAACCACCTTTATTATAAGCCGCGGCATTGTCAAAAAATTGGAGGGCATTTTTGCGGACGAAAAACTGGTGGCAAAGATAGAGGGTTTATCCTCCATCACCCTTCTTCTGCCAAGAAACACTGTGGAAAGGCCGGGAGTTTACTACGCCATCTTAAAACTGCTGGCCTGGGAGGGCATCAATGTTATTGAAATCATCTCCACTCACAATGAACTGACGCTGGTAGTCAAAGAAGAATATGTTAATAAAGCCTTCGCTCTTCTCAAATCTTATACTTGACCCCTTCGACTCACTTCGTTCGCTCAGGGTCTGCGCCCCCGCCTTTGGCGGGGGCTTGACATTTGAAAATGACTGTGACACTATAAAATACAGCATGGATCAACCAGTCTCAACCCCGCTGAGCGGGGCAAATTCTGAAAATTCCGCCAAACACGTTTTTATGGTCTATTTATCGCTGGGGGTGATGGCTTTCATTATCGCTATTGGAGGATATTTTTTAGGTCTTCAGCAATCGGTTGGTAAAAAGGGGGCGGAAACAACAAAAGCTTCTCTTACTCAATTGAAACAACCGGCCAACGGCTTTCAAAAAGCCCAAAACGCCATCCAAAACTCCAAAGGCCTTATTACCCAAACCAAAATCACCCAGACCTACAGCGGCGCGCTTAAAAGCATGGTGGAGAATCAAAGCTGGACTCTGGAGAAAAACGGCAAGACCGTAACGCTAAGAAATGACGGAGGGAAAAAAGTCTATTATTTTATAAGACTGGATGAGCCAAACGCCAAACTTAATCCCACCACCGTCGATAATATTAAAATAGGAAATAATGTGCTGGTGGTAGTTTCTTTTTCAGCGTCAGGCGGGGCCAAAACCGACGTAGAACGGGTGATATTAATATTACCCGCAGCGTCAAACGCGGCTACCGCCCCGCCCGCGTCAAACGCGGCTTCGCCCTCCGCCCAATAAATACCCTTTGACAATGGCGATTTTTGTGCCATAATAATTTTAGATATTTATGAAAAACTCCTACAATTTGCTTATTGTTTTGATTGTACTAATTGTTTTATCTGTGGCCGGCTGGTCTTTTTTGAAAGTAGGCGCGAACAAACCAAAATCAAACGTCCAGTATATCAGCGAACTTCTGCCGATTCTCCCGTCAAACAAGTCAATCAAGTCCGTAAGCGCCTTCTACACCTTTTCCGCAACCATCAAAGAAATACGGAAAAATCCCAAAGGGACAGAATTAATCACCGATATTAAAGGAGCGAATATTCCCAAATTTATCGTGACAGACAAAACAAAAATCTCCTCCAAAACAAAAGTCGCCACAAACTCCGCCTTGATGACTAATCAAAAAGTGGAAATCACCATCCCCTACCTTCTTAAAAAAAGAGCCTGGAATGACACGGTCTTTTCAGTCAAGATATTAAAACCACGTTAAACCACATCTGACGTGATTAGACGTGGTAAACCAAAAATAGCATGAACTTCGTCAAAAAACTGCGGCCGCTTGACTACCTCATTATCATCGTCGTCATCTTGGCGGGCGTGATTCTTTTTAAGTTTTTCAATCCGCAGGAGCAATGGACCGACATTTCTGTACTGACCCAAAATGTAACTATTTATCAAGCCAATTCTTTGCAAAAAGGAGATATTGAGAAAAGTCCAACCGGCGAAAAGATTGCCCAACTTTTAGATATTGACATCTTTGACACTCCCGACAATCCAATCTCCAACAAAGACCTGTTTATCCGGGCAAAAATTCTGGCCAAAGTGAACAATCGAAGCGGCGATTTGGAATACAAAAATAAAATTATCAAAATAGGCTCTCCCATTGAGCTTAGATTTAACTCGGGAATTATTCAGGGAAAAATCTTGGAAATGAAAAATATTGGTTCTCAGGCGGCAACTCAGACCAAAATTATTACCGCAAAACTGTACGATCAATGGCCGTGGTTTGCCGAAAGTCTTAAAGCGGGCGACGGCGAGGTGAATCAAAATGGAGAAAAAATTGTTGAGCTGCTGGAAAAAGAAGTAAAACCGGCCGAAATAACCGTCACCACCGCCGGTGGAGAAACTCTGCTTAGAACCGATCCCAGAAAAACAGACCTTACTCTCAAGGTAAAAATGCAAGTACGCGCGTTTGAAAATGAGTGGATATTCCAGAAAAACAAAAGACTGATTGCGGGCGAAACCGTCTCTTTCAATATCGGCCAGACCAAAGTAAAAAACGCTCTCATAGCGAATATAGAATGAGCAATTACGAATGGATAATCAAAGTCTGCTGATCAATTCATTTTTCAAGCTGTCTAACAAACTGCTTAATTCTGTTTCCTCATTTCATCTTTTCAGACTTTTCCAGTCCAGTTCTCTTATTTTATCCTTAAAAAAACTCCCCTGGAAATTAATATTGATATTTTTGTTTGTTTTAGCATTACCTATAGGACCAACTGAATCTGATTTGCAGCTGACAACCGTTACCACCCCAAGGCTTGACTCCGCAAGCGTATTAAACAATAGACAATTTGGAATCAATATCTCGTTATCTATCATACTTTTCTTACCACTAATTATGATACTTATCTATCAATACTACAAACGTAAAAGTACTTTTCTTGCAGTGAGACTTGAGATTCTACTTTTCCTGTTCCTTGCACTCGCAGAATTATCCACGATCTTTAGTTTTAACATTCAAGCATCACTCGTATGGTTGTTAAAACTAATCTACGGTCTTATGGTATATCTCGTATTCTCGCGTCTAACACTGGCGCAAAAAGATCTCCGAGGTATTATCTATGCACTTGTAGGTACAATAGTATTTGAAGCAATCATAACAGCTATGCAATTCGTAAAAGGCGGCTTGATTGGAATTCCAATCGAGAATGCAGAAACTATACTCTCTATACGAAGTTTGATATATATAAATGACAACCCATACTTCAGAACAATTGGCACATTTTCACATCCAAATCTTTTAAGTGCTTATATTGGTATTCTCTTACCTGTTAGCATTGTAATGATATTTCACCAGAATATTACACTAAGACTTATCTCAATCATGGGCTCTATAGCTGGCGTTATGATAATTATCGCTACATTATCTCGATGGGGGGCAGCAATAGCTATATTTTCCATACTTATTACTTTTGTACTCATAATAAGAATTAATAGACCCCATAAGGTCTTTTGGGAAGGGGCGGTTAGAAAATTTATCATCTGGTTATTTATTCTTATGACATTAACATTGTTTAATCCATTTATTATTAATAGATTTGTCAATTTTTCCTTGGATGACGAGAGTTTAAATGTAAGAATAGAGTTAATTAGACAGGCCCAATATACAATTCAATACGCACCTTTATTGGGTATTGGAGGAGGTAATTTCCCAATCTTTTTTACTACATATGATTTTACAGATGATCTTCTTTCACAACGGTTTCCAGCATCCGTTCATAATACTTATCTTTTAGTCACAAGTGAACTAGGGTTTTTCGGTCTATTACTCTTATTGGCTATCATAGCTGAAATTATGCGGAACTTTATGAAAGGAATACGATCATTAAGAGGTGAACATAAGCTTCTTGCTATTGGACTATTCGTTTGCTTCCTTACATTCGTAACTCGAGGCGTATGGGAACCACGATTATTTACTGATCGTGTTGGATTACTTTTCTTTTTTCTAGTAGGGCTTCTCATCAATATACTTTCCCAACATAGAAAAACCTCTTCCTACCAGTAGCCCATCTTCCGCAGTCTCTGCATCAGCTGTTCTTTATCGCGTTCTCTGCCCGATCTCTCCCCTTGTCCGGGCGCGGCCTTGTGAGTAAAGGGTTTTTCTCCCAAAGAACGATAGCCTTTCGAATAAAGATCAACAAAGGGAACGCCGAAAAACTTGATGTATTCCCAAATATCACTTTCGGTAAAATGAAGAAGAGGATGAATTCGTATATGATCCGATCTTGGAGAGAAATATTTTTCTTTGGACCTGCTTTCATGTTCGTCCCAGCGGATACCCGCCATAAATCCTTTTAGTTTATATTTTTTTAAGGCGCTGTTAATGGCGGTAATTTTCATAATTCTTGACAGTTCTTTTTTCTTCTCACGGTCGCGGGTATTGTGAAATTCCGCCAGTTCTTTGTCCGAATGTTTAATGGTAATTACTTTGATGCCCCAAAGCCTGGATATTTTTTCAATAAACCGATAAATTTCTTCAAACTCCATGGTGGAGTCATTAAAAATTACCTTAAAAGGAATTTTGCCGTCAAAAGCTAAGCGCGCAAGATGAAGAAGAGCGGTAGAATCCTTCCCGCCGGTCCAGGCAAGAGCGATTTCTTTTCCCTTAAACCGTTTTACCGCTTTCCTAATTACTTGAAGGCTCCTTTCAACCTTTTTATTAAGGTCAGGATTATTTCGCAAGCGTTTTCTGTTCAATTCCAAAATTTTCCCATGCAATTTTTCTCTAAGTTTTTTTGCAATATATGTTTTTTCCCTTATAATATTCTTCCTCTCCAAAGAATCTGTTTGAAGATTGTACAACTCTTCCTTAACATGAAACAAATCTTCTCGTGGAGTAATTTGATAAAGTTCTCCGTTAGCGCCACTTAATGTTTCTATATACTTATGTTGGCCTATGCGGATACCTCGTCGCCTTGTGTTACGCATAAAACGAAGCCTCCTATACGTAATGTCTTCGAAATAGGCGAAATCTCGTATCTTTTTCTTTGTACTTCGTATGAGAGGTAAGAGACTCTTCCCATCAATATTAGCAGGAATAGGAAAACCGAGTATGGCAAGGACTGTTGGCATAATGTCCACTTGCTGAACTAATGTATCTACTCTTTTCCTTCCAAGGGGATGGTAGTAAAAAAACAGAGGCACCCGCACGACATCCTCATAAAGGTTTTCGTGATGTAGGGGCATATCATGCTCAAAAAAATTTTCTCCATGGTCAGCTGTTAAAACGATAAGCGTATCGTCTATTTGGTTTGTTTTATCCAGATAAGCTACTAATCTCCCAATTTCCCCATCTAAAAACTTAATTTCCGCAGTATACGTTTGTTCGACACTATCAAAAAGATACGATCTGAGTCCCCTAGGTCTTATGTGAGGAGTATGAATATCCCAGAAATGGAGATAGAGAAAAAATGGTTTTTGCCGGCTTTTTTCCAATATTTCTACTGCTTTATCGATAATAATATTTGCAGTATCATAAGGAATTTTTGGATTTGCTAAGAAGGAGTAATACCATCGAGTTAAGAATACTCGGTTAAAGTTTTTGACTAGTAGTTTATCAAAAGCTCTTATAAAAAGAGGGAATGGAAGCCGATCAAAAATGGGATACTCTTCATCAAAATCTTTGTTGATTCTTCCACTATAATAATCGTATCCCCTTTTATGCCATCTTCCCAACCAGTCAATAGCGGCAGTTTTATATCTATGCGATTTGAGAATCTCTGGAAGGAGGGGGACTTTTGCCACCTGTTCCTCTTCATCAAGCGTCACGTATCTTCCATGATTTACGAGTTGTACAGAAAGAGGATATTTGCCTGCCATAATCGACGTAATGGAAGGATCTGTGCAGGTGCTAGAGCAATATGTATTTGTAAAGACCACGCCCTTTTTTCCTAGTCTATCTATATTTGGGGTTGGGGAAGGATTTTTCCCATATAAACCAACATGTTTTGCCCGCAGAGTATCAGCAAGAATAAAAATAACTCTCTTAATCATTTTTACTGATTCTACCATGTTTTAGGGAATGATGATATACTCTATCTACTTTGAGAAAAACTGTGACAACGTCAGTAATCATAATTACCCGCAACCGTGCCAAGAGCTTAGTTAACTGCTTGCGTTCGATAGAAAAACAGTCTGTGTTACCATCAGAAGTGATTATCATAGATAACGCTTCTGTAGATGAAACAAAAGAAGTCGTTGAGAAATTTTCTAAAACATTAAATCTGCGCTATTTGTACCAACCGATCGTGAGTATTTCTATATCGAGAAACGCTGGAATTGCACTTGCAAAAGGCGATGTACTCCTTATAACCGATGATGATTGTGTTGCTACCCGTAATTGGATTAAAAATACTATTGCTTCTCATCTAAAACATCCACATGCAGTTGCTATTCAAGGACGTGTCATAAGTATTCCAAAAGAGAGCCTCTACTCTTTAATTTTACAAAAGCAAAGAGAGGTTCGGATAACTATGAGCAGAGTTACACCGAGCGGCATTCTTTACTTAGGAACAGATAACGCCTCAATAAAAAAAATTTTCTTGGAGCACATGGAAATCTCATTTCATGAAACAATACGGTATACGGGAGACGATATGGATGTCGCCGCTCAAATTTTTACAAAAAAGGGGGTAATTTTGTTTGATAAAGATATTCTCGTGTTTCATAAGGAAAGGAAAAACCTAAAAGATTTTCTTCTGCAGAGATACCGTAATGGAGCAGTACCGATTGTTCTAAAACGGCGATGGCCAAACTTGAGATTTCATTTTTATCATTCAACTCTCCTGAAACACACAAAAACCTATATTAATATAAACGTGTATCTTCTTAAAAAGAAGAGATGCATTGACTTCATACGACTGCCATTCGTACTCCTCCTTGCAATTATTATCTTTGAGATATCAGGAGTTATACAGAGATTCAAAAAAGATTAGTATTTACTTGCTTTTTGCCACAAAAAGCGAACAACCTATTTTCAAATAATGCAAAAAATATAAGTCTTAAAACCGAGAATCGTACATAAACCATATTTATAGTGATAAAGACAGTAAGATCTTTCTAGCTTATTCCTCCTTTTTCAGAGTGGATAATTAGAAATGAGATATGAAAAAGAAATTTATTTTACTTTTTATTGCAACTGAACTGATAATGATTGCCTTGATTGGATTTAACATGTATAGGAAGTCAAAAGATGTCCTTAGCACAACGAGGATAAATCCAATAATGAAAACCGATCTCATTTTTTCAGAAGACGGCGATCTCAAATATTTTTATGAATTTAAACCGAACAGAAATATCAACAACAAACCGTCCTGGTTACCGGATGACTATAAGTATGAAATAACTATAAATGCAGAAGGTTTAAATGAGCGGTACGAATATTCGGTTGAAAAAGCACAAAACACGTTTAGAATACTTACCCTCGGCGATTCTTTCA
Organism: uncultured Gammaproteobacteria bacterium; assembly: GCA_964635045.1. Lineage (GTDB taxonomy): Bacteria > Patescibacteriota > Microgenomatia > Levybacterales > UBA12049 > CAZWMJ01. The sequence goes on along the minus strand of CAZWMJ010000003.1, from coordinate 16,236 downwards.
CATATGGTCTATATGTCAATACAAAGGATAATTATCCAGAAAAACTTGAAGATTTATTGAACAGCAGACTGCAATGCAAAAATATCAAAAAATTTGAAGTGATAAATCTAGGAGTGGGAGGGTATGATATTGAATATGCGATAACACGATTCAAAAAACGAGGTCTTAAATATAATCCAGATGTAATTTTATGGCTATTAAAGAATGATGATTTTAGACACATACTAGATCAAGATTTAGAAAAATCTAAAATATACCGAAAACAGATGGAACAAAATGGACAATTAGAAGAATACCAGAATAGAGATAATTTTTATCCTTATAACGCAAAAACAGCAAGTGATTTAGAAGAACAATATGGAGAAGATAAAATACTGCAGTATCAGTACTCTGCTATGGAATCATTGCGCAGGATGTATAAAAATATTCTTGTTATCCTAGGTACTCCTTCTGGTAGTCCTCAAGCGTTTAATGAACACCAAAAAAAACTCGTAGAAAAATTTGTTGGAGAACATACAAATGTGTATTTTTATGGACAGCTACCAAAATTGATAAAACCCGATACGGCATTTCCAGACTGGCATCCAAACGAAGCAGGATACAGACTATTTGCCAATGAAATTTTTGACTATTTGACTAGTACTAACTTGATTCCTTGTAATTAACGTTTTTGAGCAACTAAATTACCAATAACGAGGTTATCTATATCAGTTTTTAAGAAATCTTCAATAGCTTGTTCTGGATTTTCTACAATTGGCTCTCCCTTAAGATTAAAGCTGGTATTTAGGATGCAGGCAATACCAGTACGTTCATAAAATTTTTTGATTAGTCTGTAATATCGGCCATTTTCATTAGTTACTGTCTGAATCCTGCAAGTTCTGTCTCTATGTACAAGAGCTGCTAATTGTACAGATTTTTCTTTCTTTACTGGAAAGCAAAAAGTCATAAAAGGCGAGGAATGATATTTTTCAGGGACATCAAAGTATTCATGTACGTTCTCTTGCAGAATAGAACCGGCAAACGGTCGGAAAAGCTCCCGTATTTTTATCTTGTTTACTTTATCTTTCATAAAACGCGGGTTTGGTTTGGCTATAATTGATCGAGCACCGAGAGCTCGCGGTCCAAATTCCATCCGACCTTGAAACCACCCAAGTATATTTCCGTGACTCAGTAACGAAACCACCTTATCCAAAAGCTCATCTTCGTTATCGATTCTTTGATATCGAATGTTATAATTTCTGAAAATAGCTTCAATTTCATCATTGCCATATGAAGAACCAAAATATAAATTGTTTATTTGTATTCTCTTGGTGTATCCCAAAATACTATGGTATGTAAAAAGCCCAGCACCAATTGCTCCTCCACTGTCTCCAGCTGCACCAAAAACATACACATGTTTAAATAGGGTCTTTTTGTATATTTTGCCGTTTACTAATGCGTTGAGCGCAACACCGCCGCCCATGCATAGATTTTGAGATTTGGTTAAACCATAAAGATAATTGAGAATTTTGAAATAAACTTCTTCTATTGCTTGTTGAATGCTTGCTGCAAGATTTTTGTCTCGCTGGCTGATTATATCATCGGGTTTTCGAGGTCTACCAAATAATTTTTCAAATTTTTTGCTCCACATTTGGAAGCTTTCCCGAAACGAAAAATACTTCATATCGAGATGAAAACTTCCATCATTTTTCATATTAATGATTCGATGCATTTTATCTTTGTATGTAGCCTTACCATAAGCAGAAAGCCCCATTACTTTATACTCATCTTCGTTAACTCGAAAACCCAAAAACGCCGTAAAGGTTGAATATAGAAGACCTAGGGAATGGGGAAAGCTCATTGATTTAAGAAGCATGATGTCATTATTTTTAGCTTGCCATAAGGCGGTAGTTTGATATTCACCTATAGCATCAATTGTAATAATTGCCGATTCCTTGAAAGGCGAGGAGTAAAAGGCTGCAGCTGCATGGGATAAATGATGCGGTATAAAAAACACCTTTCCTTTGTAGCCAACTTTTTTTCTAAGTATATGCTGTACTTTAATTTTCTCACCAATCCATTCAGGGATCGATTTTAAGAACAATTTGAGAGAAAAAGGATACGTTTCTACAAACGTTTGCAGGATTCTTTCAAATTTGAGAAGCGGTTTTTCATAATAAGCAATATAAGCAATGTCATTAATCGATAGGTTTTTGTACGAAAGACAGGCTTTAATTGCCTGAAGAGGGAACACATTGTCGTGTTTTATTCTTGTAAAGCGTTCTTCTTCTACTGCAAAGATCACTTGGCCATCTTTTATTAACGCTGCAGCGCTATCATGGTAAAAAGCAGAAATTCCTAAAATGTACATCAGTAGGTAAATTCAAAATATTTTTTATTGAATATCTGTTTTTTCGCGTTTTTCCAGTATGAAGTGCTTTCCCTGTTTTTTCTATTAGTTACTATTCTGTAAATTATTGAAGATATTCCGACAACAACAAAGTAAAAAAAAATCAAGAGGATTAACACAAAGAGCAGATTCATCCAGCGGATAGTATTTCTCATATAATTGGGTATAGAAATATTGGAACGGGAGTAATCTGCGCGCTTATAATTAAAAACACAATGATTACAAGCAAAAGTAAAATTGGGATTAACCAAATTTTGTCAGTTTTTGAAATAAGTATAGAAATTTGTTTTATTGACTCAAACATTGATTGCTATTTACTATTATATTCGACCGCTTCTAAAAAATCCAGCCCATTCGGTAAACTCAAGGCCGTGGCCCATTCGATAAACGCGGGATGGATAAGAAAAAACTTTTGTTGTACAATTAAAAAATGAAACTGAAAGACCCGTTATTTTATCTTGGTTTGGTCACGGGAGCTTTTTGGATTGCCGATTTCATCCTTAAGATATTTGTTCTTGGCACTCCATCAAGAATTTTCTGGCTTTCCTCAACAGGACTGGGTTTAACAACAATTGGACTTTTTACACGAAACCGCTTCCTTCTTACCGCTATGTTCTGCGCTCTATTGATACCGGAAGGTATGTACATACCGAGTTTTTTGGGAAATATTTTTTTCCAAAGCGACCCAACCAAAGTTGCCGCCTACGCCTTCGCTCCCTCGTTTCCCACGTTTAGATTTGTTGTCACCATGCACCATCTTACTATAATCCCTGCTCTTATTACCGGAATTCTTTTGACACGCATGATTCATCCGCATGGTTGGATTGGAGCGACCTTTTATGTACTAATAATCGGCATGCTTTCCTTTATTTTTTCAGACAGTACAGAAAACATTAACTGCATTCAAAGAGAAAGAGTTGGCAGCTGCAGTCTTTATTTTTCATACTTTTACCAATTTGAGCCGGCTTCGCTTCGAATATTTTTTGTAACAGGCCTGCTTGGGTTTTTCGTTTACTTGCCAATCAATCTTCTACTTCTCTTCGCGGCCAGACGTCTTGGCTGGCAGAAGTGAGCATTCCCCCCATCATCCAGAAAATTAAAAATACGCTGGGAAGCTGCCAGTCGTAGTCAACCAAAGCGTTAAGCGTTGAAGCGAATAAGCCAACAAAGAGAGCTAAATAAAAACTTCGTTCTTCAACTTTCAACTTTGCCCGCCCCGCTTCGCTTGGCGAGGCCGGGGAACTTTGAACTTTGAACTTTCTTAGCGCTTGCCATAGAACGGAGGAGATAAGAATGGTGCTGGTTAGGAAGCCAAAAATGCCGGCGTCGGAGAGCATTTGCAGGAAAAAGTTGTGAACGTGATCCGAGCGCAAAGCTGTTGATTTCTCCAGAAAAGAGGACACTTTGCTGACTTTGCCGAAAGTATCAAGGCCCGTGCCAAAATAAGGATGGAAGGTGAGATTCTTAACCGCCCACCTCCAGTACAAAGGCCTGTTTATATCTTGTCTTGCGATGTCCACTTTCGCTTTGGCGGGGAAGTTATTCTTGACAAAGCCAAAGCCAAACGGCAGAGCAAAAAGAGTGAATAAAATTCCTATAGTCAATGCTATCGCCATCCGCTGTTTAACAGTTAGTTTCACCAACAACAGACCGATGATCGAAGCGATAAACAGGGATAGCATCGAAGCGCGGCCTAAAGTAAGAAACAGACTAACAAGTAACAAGAAACAAGTAACAAGAAACAAGTAACGAATACGCGGGGTTGGCCAATAGATTTTCAAAAAGTAAAAGGCGATGGGGATGGCAAATAGCAGTAAAGCTGACAGGTGGTTGTGGCCGAAATATATCCACATAAAACTCGTCCCCTCGCTTTGGTAGTTGACATAGCGAAGAACGAGGGTGTTGTAGAGGGAAATCGCTGAAAGCACAATAACAAGTAACAAGTAACAAGTAACAAGTAACTCCTTGCTTCGCAAGGTGGGAAAAGTAGAGCGGATGGAGGTGAAAATGATGAAGTACGATACATAAAGCATTAGTTGTGTCATGCTGGCCGGCTTATCTATCGAGTTAATCGCGGAAAACGCCCCGGCGAGAAGAAACAGGATGAAAAAAATCGTGGTTGGTTTTTTTTGTAATAAGTCCCGCCACACATTTCTGACAAAAACAGGCAATAGCAGGAGAGATGAGACGATAATCAAATCGGCGATGGCATGATATTCCGCCGACTGATTCGGCGTTAAAAGAAGAAAACCGACAATAATCATGACCAAAAGCTGAACAATAAACATAAAGTTAAACTCAAAACTCAAAGCTCAAAACTCAAAGCTGAAACGCAAAGCTTAAAACTTCTTATTTTTAAGCGTTAAGATGCTTGATCCGAGCATTCTTGATATCTCATCAACCTCTGCCAGTAAAAAACTTATTGCTTGTTTATTAGCTTCTGTCGCATCGCGAAGAAGGGCTAACCAGTATTTGGTTTCGTTAGCAGACTTTAACGCAATCTCGTAGAATTTGATAAAGTCTTTTCTGGAACTTGAAGACTTTGCCTCAACTATATTTGCTCCTATTGACGTGGCAGAGCGTAATAACTGGTCTGCAATAACCCAGTATATCTTTTTCTCAGGTAGAGTATCCAGAAATTTGATAATCTTGATAGAGAAATAGTAACATCTATATCGCAATTCAGTTTTGCCCTTTGAGTTATTGTTTTGACCAAGTCTGACTTGGTTTTGAACTTTGAACTTTGAACTTTGAACTGTCATACTGTCTTACTTGACATTCCCCCCCGCTTATGTTATTAATTGTATCATATGGCTGCCTTACGAGGTGCCGAACAAAGACCCGCAGGTCCAACCCCCTCTTCTGGTTTAACTCCTCCTAACATGGGAGATATTGCTAGAAATATTGCAGCAGATAGCCTAAATCCAAAACCCCATATTCCCGATGACTCTACTAATGTTACAGGTTCTCGAAGGATTATAAAAGTTGATCATGGTATTAGGGGTATGGTAGCGGGTGCTCTTGTTGGTTTGGCCGGCGCGGGGTGCCTGCCGACGCCCGGCTACACCTCCTCTGTCCCACCGCCAAAAGACAAAAACACAAGTCAGCCCGGCGTCATGCCCAGTCGAGGAGTGGTTTTCAGCGACACCGTCAGCGGGGGCGGACCGGCGGATGAAGGCCCTCCGGCTGAAGGCCCAAGTGATGAACCACCCTCCACAGACCAGGACAATCCGACTCCTCCCACCGATGACAACGGCCAGGTTTCGGCAGAGACAGGTCGAGGAGGAAGAGGGGGCGGATTGCCGGACTTAACCGAAGTCCAACCAGGCAATTATGAGCTGAGAATTATCCCCACCAACAGTTCGCCCGAGGAGTTGGAGCGCGGCACCCAATGGATTAGGGAAGTCCTTGACAACATGCTCCAAAACGGTATTCCACAGTTTATAGACACGGCCACGTATATCATACAGCGCAATCCCGGTAATGCGCCGCGTGGCACACCGCCTGCCAATCAAGCTTATCTCCTATTTAGTAAAAACCCTGACAAAGTGCCTGCGAGACTACTCGCCATTCGTTCCCAAACCGGCTTAAATATTCCCGGTTTTGCCTTGCAATTTACGCCCAAACAGTTCAATTACCACACCGATGATCCGAAATCTTGGCTGGAAATTTACAGAACGGCTGAAACACAACGAGCGTTTAACAAATTTATTGAGGAAAAAGGACAGTCTGAAAATTACGAATATGCGGAAGCGCTGTGGAAGGCAGGCGGCCAAGATGATGAAGACTTGGCAAACAGACTCGCCGCAATTCAAGCTAACATCGATGAGTTATCCGAACAACTGGGGATAGCGCCTCCCAAAGTAGTGGAACCGCCTCCCCGGCCCGCTCCCCGCCCGGCAGCGCCACCTCCTCCACCTCCACCGCCGGCGGCAGAATCGCCCTCTCCCCAAGATGGCGGCTCAACCGAGCGTACCCCTCAACGATTCGAATTCAAGTTGAACGAGATTAAGACCGGCTCGGTTTTGCCGGAAAAACAAGCCCAGGTCAAGACCTGGATTCAAGATGTACTCATCGCCATGGAAAAAGACGGCGATCCTACGCTAGCCGAATGCCTGGCCGTCATTAAAAGCCGCGAATTTCCTTGGTTCATAACTACAAAAAATACGCCGTCAACTTATAAACTTCCATTTGCAGGTAATGTTACTGCCGATGACAATCAATCACACATTGGCGTGTTTGGTCAGCTAGATAGAATTGAGCCACTTTTGGGTAGACCAATCGACGTTGCAAGTAAAGTAGCTGTCTGCGTTGCTGTTTGGACGGCACAGGGCATGAAAGAGATTGCCGCCAACAGAAACTACCAGGGCAGGCAAGCCTATGAAAACTTCCTCTCCAGCTCCGATCCTGATCTTAAGCAGTTGGGCCAGAGAGTCAATAGCAACACTATCGCTCTGGACGCCAGGCTGAGAAAACCTCATTGACATTCCCGCAAACCCCGTTGTATGATTGAATAGTGAAACGCCTGCTCTTTATCTTGATTACTGTGGTAATTACTCTGCTCTTGTTTCACGCAGCCGCACAAAGTCAACCAAGTGTATTTCACTATTTGGTCTCTGCTTATGAAGAGGAACCTGAACCATTAGGAGATATTACTTACGACGGCTATTCGTCACTGACCCCAGTCTCGGGTCATACTCGCTCCGACCAGTCGCGTAACATAACCGACAACGGTCAGATAATCGGCTGGGTGGATCCCAATGATCCGACCTGCGCCAGCGGTTGCACGAATCCAGTTGACGAAGGCGACGGCAACACGGGTGGAACGGGCAGCATTAGAGGATACAAAGTCGTCATGCCCAACAATCAGAACATTGAACCGGCCAGAAGCGCCCGCATCGCTCTGGGCAGTCAAAATACCACCGCCAACCCCTACTCTTTCACCAATGTATCAAGCAACGGCACCAAAACCGTGTGGGCACCCAACATCGCCGGCTACATGGTAGGCTACTCCATCTGCTGGAACCGCACCAATTGTCACAGTTTGGGCGAGCCCGGCTTTGTCATTTACGAAAGCAACAGCGCCTCTTTTGACGTGCCCAACAACGGCTATGTCGACCTGTGGTGGCACTATATCCCCACCGGCACCATTCAGGGACAGAAAGTGCTGGAAAACCAGCAGATGGGAGAGCCGGCCTCAAGCCAAAGGGTCACCCTAGTTAAAGGAAACCTTCAACCCAACTGCACCCCCAATCCCTCCTCCGCCAAGAATTCTACCTGCAATCCGTTCTATTTCCTGAATGCGGCGAGTCTGAGAACGGTCAAGACAACTATTCCCGCCGGCTATCGAGCGTGGTACACCGCCTGCTACAACCGCACTACCAACTGCCATAATCCGGACGGGGGCGATACGCCCGATGTGGTAGGTAATTGCCCGGCCAGGGATTCGACTTGCGAGACGGTAGTCAGCGTGCCGATGGTGGGAACAGACGGCGTCGCCGGTCACGGCTATGTGGACTTCCGCTGGCACTTTTTCGCTCCTCCCAAGGGAGTGTTAGATAGCGCCACCTGTACAAATTTCTCCGGCTGGGCCTGCGACCCCACCAATTTCGCCGTGCCTCTGGCCATTCACTTCTGGAAATACGACGCCGCCGGCACCCCCACCTGGGTGGGCTCAACCATCGCCAATCAAACCCGCGAGGCCGCCGTGGCGGCCCAATGCGGCGGCAATGCCAACCACGGCTTTACGTTTAATACTCCCACCTCGGTCAAAACAGGTCAGCCTTACACTATCCACGCCTACGCCATCAATGAGCCTAACCAGCCGCTAAACGGCACCTACTACAATATCGATATAGGCAGCCAAAACGTCACTTGTACCGCCCCCTCAGGCGCCATCTCCTGCGCTCCCGACACCCTGTATATTCCGGCCGGGCAAACCGCCTCCTCCACCATCGCCTCTACCTACCAGAATTTTGTGAACGGCTACCCCAGCGCCGATGTCTGCGTTTCCTCAACCGCCAACCCCACTCCCGGACCGGCGGGCTGGTGGAAATTTAATGAAACATCGGGTACAACAGCGGCTGATTCTTCAGGCAACGCCCTCAACGGCACTCTGAATGGCGGGGCAAGCTGGACTGGCGGGAAAATTGCTGGCGGTTTGGCTTTAACTAACAATCAATATGCGGAAATTGCCAACTCTGCTACCAGTCTTCATTCAGACAGGCAAATTAGTATTGCCGGCTGGTTTAAGCTGAGTAATCTTACTCCTGAATGGCAGAGAGTTTTCTTCAAAGGCAATCCCGATTGCGGCACCAACTGTGACAACAGAGAATACTCTCTGTGGGTGAGAAATGACGGTCTCTTGCACCTTGCCTCCACTCCCGCCGATAGAATTGGCACGGGACAAACCGTCTGCAACAGTACTGCCGGCACCATTCAGGCTAATCAATGGTATCATTTTGCCGCTGTCCTCAACTCCGATGCCAACTCCATGAAATCTTACATCAACGGCGCAGAAGTAGCCGGCTGTTCCTACAGTACGTCTAATATCAGAACTACCAATGGCAACTTTCAAATCGGCGACGTGGTAAACGGCACGGTGGATGATTTTAGAATATATAAACGGGCTTTAAGCGCAGGGGAGATTACCGCTCTCTACGGCGGCGGGACGCCGAGTCTTTTTGCCGGAGGCGGAGGGCCAAACGGGTCAACTAATGACACCGCTTCCTTTATTGCCCCGGGCAACACCTATAATTTCGATCTTTTTAGCCTCAGCGATAATACTTCAGCCCGCTGCAGCGGTACAACCATCGCCTCCTGCACCGTCACCGGCCTGCCCAAACCCTATTCGGTCTCAGGCAACATTTTCGTGGACACGGATAAAAATCTGACAAAGGGCGGGAGTGAGGCAAATTATACGGCGGGATCATCCACCATACAGGTGAGGTCGGGCGTGAACTGCTCGGGAGCGCTGGTCGCCGATGTAGGCGCGGGAGGGACTTTAACAACTGCCAACGGCGCCTTCACCACCGGACTGGCGCTTCTGGCAGGAACCTACTCCTTCTGTTATACCAGCCTGCCTCAAGGCTACATTATGACTTATTCGCCCGGCACTCCCCCCTTCTTCTCGGTGACGGTGGGAGAACCGCCTGCCTGTTCGGTGGGCAGTCACAACACTGCCGGCTGTGACGGCAGCGGCAGTATCACCAATCTTAACTTTGGCATCAGCAACTCCATTCCCTGGTGGCAATGCGTGGGCGGAGATTGCGGTGTGGGAGGAGATCCAGGAGGAGGCGGGTCGGGAATCGTTAATCCCATCCCTACCAGTCCTTCACTGGCCTGCAGCGGCGGTCCCTATGCTTCGGTGACGGGCCCATCAAGCAACACTCCCGGCGTCATCTTCTCCGGCGGACTCTCAAGTCCGGATTTTGGCCAGGGACAGGCGTCATCGCCGCAAAACTGGGTGTGCGGCGGAGTCAGCTATCCCTACTCATACACTTCCCTTCGGCGAACGTCTTACGATTATCTGATGGGTATTGTCAAGAAAAGCGGGTTGACGGCCACAGCTCTAGCAGGCGCTTGCAACAATTCCAGCGGATGCGCTTTGACCGGCCTTGCTCATGGCTTGTACCAAAGCGACGGCGATGTTTACCTCAACGCCTCTACTGTGTCCGTCAATAACAATTATGTCATTTTAATAAAGGGAAATCTGTACATTAATGGCAACATCACAATTCCCATCGGCTCAACCGCCACCTTCTCGGTGTCCGGCAATATCATAGTTGACAAAGCCGTGACCAACATTCAGGGATTTTACAGCGCCGATAATTCTTTTTCCAGCGGCGGAAACAACGGAGACTGCACCGTTTCTGCTGATGCGGCATTGAATATCTATGGAGCGGTGGTGACCGGCGCCGCCGGAGGAGGAGGAACGTTTCAAAATCAAAGAGATTTATGCGCCAACAATCTAAGCTGTCCGTCCTACACTATCAGTGAACGCCCGGACTTTTTCCTCAATGCTCCGGAATTGATAAAAATCCCCAGCTTCGTCTGGCAGGAAGTCGCCCCCTAAAAACCTATGCTCTCTAACTACCTTTCACCTACCAATAATTACTATAACTTACACAACATCAGTCAAGTGATCATCCGCCTTGCTTTATTTATGATTATCGCCATATTATCAGTATTTGCTTTTAAACTTAGTTTTTTGAGCAACTATTATATTTTTTGGTCTTTTACATTTCCGATTTTTGTTTTTGCGGTTCCTGTTTTGGGGAGTTGGTTTTTAATTTATGCCTTTATCTTTCAGGTTCCCTTTCAAGCTTATTCAAGACAATATTTAACTATCGGTATCGGTCTCGTTATATTTTGTATCTTTCTTATTCTTTCTAACCCGTTTCTAATCCTTTATTTATCGTTATTTACAAATGCATCAGGTGCATATGGATTTCTCATTCGTTTTTCTTCTTTAATAACAGTTTTCTCGTTCTTTTATTCCCTAAGAAAGGGGGCTTTCTTCTTTTTTATTACCTGTCTTGCTCTCTCAACGTACTTCTTTATATTCATAAACTTTTGGCAACGAAGTAAGCTCTTTTAGCCTTGCAAGTAGCCTCGCAAGGTGAGACCTTGCGAGGCTAAAATTTTCTTTATAAAATACTCATGAAACATGGTTGAGGTAAGTTCCGGATGGAAACAGGTCGCCAAATAATAATGGTTACCTGTCTTTTGTTCACAAGCGATAATTTCTCCTTTATCCCTAGCCAGTATTTTTACATCTTTTCCTACCTTCTTTATTCTGGGCGCGCGGATAAAGACTCCGCGAATATGTCCTAAACTCGTTTTGACAACTTTTTCAAAAGACTCTGTTTGCCTTCCGTAAGCATTTCTATCTGTCTCTATATCCATCAACTTCAAAGTTTCTTGATCCAAAGTCTTATTGCGTACTGTTTTGGCAAGCATAATAGCCCCGGCGCAAGTTCCAAATATATTTTTAATCTTCTTCATCTTTTCCCACATATTTTCCCTCTGGCATAACTTGTAAAGAGTAGTGCTTTCACCGCCCGGGATAATTAAGGCATTAAGATTTTGGAGGGATTCTTTTACGCGGACAGAAACTATGTCAATATCTAAATGGAGATTTTTAGAAGCGTTTTTAACGGCTTCAATATGTTCTATGACATCTCCGTGAAAAGCGAGTACTCCGATTATCATTGTGGTTAAATACCGCGAGCAGCCATTTTTGTCTCTAAGGTTGAAATCTCCTGACCTTTCATAGCTTCACCCAAATTTTCACTGGCTTTGGCAATTTTTCCGGGATCATTAAAATGAGCTGTAGCATCCACTATCGCTTTTGCCCGTTTTGCCGGATCATCGCTTTTGAATATTCCGGAACCTACAAACACTCCGTCAACTCCCAGTTGCATACAAAGCGCGGCATCGGTAGGAGTGGCAATTCCTCCCGCGGCAAAATTTACCACCGGAAGTCTGCCCAATTTTGCAGTTTGCATAACTAAATCATAAGAGACACGGTACTCTTTGGCTTTTTCTTTTAATTTTTTAAGCTGCTTTTGTTTTAACAATGCTTTAAGCTCAGCGATACCTCTGTTTACCGCTCTGATGTGTCTAACCGCCTCCACAATGTTGCCGGTGCCCGCTTCTCCTTTGGTTCTAATCATAGCCGCGCCTTCGGCAATTCTTCGCAAGGCCTCGCCCAGATCGCGGCAACCGCAGACAAAGGGCACTTTAAACTTAGTCTTGTCAACATGAAATTCTTCATCGGCCGGAGTGAGAACTTCGCTTTCATCGACAAAATCAACTTTGAGAACCTCAAGAACCTGCGCTTCCACAAAATGTCCTATGCGGCATTTAGCCATGACAGGAATAGTAACGGCTTTTTGAATCTCTTTAATTTTGGTGGGATCAGACATTCTGGCTACACCCCCGGCTGCCCGAATATCCGCCGGTACACGCTCCAGAGCCATTACAGCCACCGCTCCTGCTTTTTCGGCAATCTTGGCATGTTCGGCATTCACCACATCCATAATAACTCCGCCTTTGAGCATCTGGGCTAAATTTTTTCCAAGTTTGTTATCCATAAGTTTAAAAAAACTTTTATTTATAAACCTCAATAGGAACAGCGATATTCCCTTGTAAAGTCTGAGCAACTTGATCCATTTGTTCAGTGGTCAAAGAAGATAAATCATACCCTTTAGTATCAATTGGTGGTCTGGCAATGGTGTAAAGCTGGATAGCCTGGACCCGGCCTCCATTTGCTGCTAGATGATTTATTCTGTCCGCATAAACTCCAAGCTCGTCTCTATCAGGCATTTGTCCGTTAATATTCATAAAACAGGTTTGGACTTGAATTGATCTTTCTTGAGAAACGGCCAACAGATTATCCAAAATTCTCCTAAACGGGACTCTTGTTTGTGCTACGCGCTGAAAATAATCTTCCGTTCCCGCATCTAACTTGGCCCAAAGCTCTCCATTGTTATCGTCCAGTAAATTTAATCCTTTTCTAACTGTTTGCCTGTGCAATCCCGAGGCATTGGAAATAACTACCACTTTCGCACCTACTAAACCGAATTCATCTCTTACAGCGATCACTCTTCTAATCACTCCTTCAAAATCAAGCAGAGCAGTCGGTTCTCCATCTCCAGAAAGAGTAATAGCTTTAACTTCCTCATCGCCAAAACTACCTCCTCCTATGTTTGTTAACGCTCTTCTCAATTGGATATCAGCTAAATCGATATCAAATTTAACTACTCTCCCCCCCCCCTGCAAAATCAACCTCACAATAAACGCATGCGAAATTGCATGTTTTTTGGGGAGCAGTGTTGATACCAACGGAAATACCACCAACTCTGCGAGAAAGTACCGGGTAGACTAAACTATCCTCGCCATAAAAATTTCTGTCATGGGAAGTTGTTGTCAATAATAATGGCTCTTGCTCGTTCATAAAATAAACCTGCTGTAAAAGAACTGTCTGATAAAATTACCATTTTATATACTATTACCGCCGTATGTTTTTGTCAAGGGGCATCCTCTCTAGCCTCGCAAGGTGAAACCTTGCAAGGCAAGACTTTTTGTGTTATGCTATTTCTATGCCTGCTCGTAATAGTATCAAGCAATATGTAGAAAACGGCTATTATCACATCTACAATCGCGGTGTAGAAAAAAGAGAAATTTTTTTAGACGAGCAAGATTATGCTGTTTTTATAAGCTACTTAAAAGAATACCTGCTTCCAAAAAACGAAAAGCTTCTAACAGAAAAATTATCGGACGATAACACTTCTTATAAAGAAAAGGATAAAATCCTCAAATTGCTTCGCTTAAATAACTTCACCGAAGAGATTACTCTACTTACCTATTGCCTCATGCCAAATCATTTTCATTTTTCAATTAAGCAAAAAAGCGCCAACTCAATAGATAGGTTTATGCAGTCCATTGGTAGTCGGTACACTATATATTTCAATCGCAAATATAAACGGGTAGGTTCTCTGTTTCAGGCAGTATATAAGGCAGTTCTCGTTGATACAGAAGAACAACTTCTCCAGCTGTCGCGCTATATTCATAAACAGGCTCTGCCATCTCAACCATCGTCATATCAAGAATATCTTGGAAAACGGCAAACAACATGGATTCATCCTGAAGAAATCTTAGTCTATTTTTCTAAAACCAATCCCAGTCTTTCCTATCAGTCTTTTGTTGAACAAGAAGAAGACATAACTCCCATAGCAAACCTCGCGATGGATGATTAGCCTCACAAGGTGAGACCTTGCGAGGCTAAATCGCCTTAGCTATTGAGCAGGAAGATGAGCAGGGCTTTCTGGGCATGGAGGCGGTTTTCCGCCTGCTGAAAAACTACTGATTGGGGTCCGTCTATCACATCCGCCGAAACTTCGTTCCCCCGATAGGCCGGCAAATCGTGCATAAAAATAGCCTCTTTTTTGGCCAGCTTCATTAACTTTTTATTAACCTGATAAGGCTTAAATACTTCCATCCGTTTTTCCTTATCAGAATCCCCCATGCTAATCCAAGTATCTGTATAAACAACATCGGCATCACTAACCGCCTCTTCCGGACTTTCTGTTTGCAAAATTCCGTCATCCTGGCTTGTCCAGGATCCCCCTTGGATTCTGGATGCGCTCGTTCCTCGCTTACCAGAATGACGAGATTGTAACGCTTGAGCTTTCTGAACAATCATTGGGTCCATCCAATATCCTTTTGGTGAAGCGCAGCGAAAATTAACACCCGTCATGGCCGCACCCAGACACAAAGAGTGAGCCACGTTATTATCTCCATCTCCTACATAGGCAATGGTTAAACCTTTAAGGTTATCTTTAATTTCCCAAATAGTAAATAAATCGGTCAAGGCCTGACAGGGGTGTTCCAAATCGGACAGGGCGTTGATAACGGGAATCGCGCTATTTTTTGCAATGTTGACAATCGTTTGGTGACTATATGTTCGCGCGGCAATAATATCTGCCATGCCTGATAATACTTTGGCAATATCGGCTTCCGACTCCCTAACGCCGATGCCGGTGTCTTTGGGATCAAGATAGACCGTATGTCCTCCCAGCTGGGCCATGCCGATTTCAAAGGAAATTCGTGTTCGCAAAGACTGTTTTTCAAAAATAAGAGCCAGTGATTTACCTTTCAAGACAGGCTTATTTTGCCCTGTTTCCTTAAGCTCCTCTTTTAGCCTTTTTGCCAAAGCAAAAATATCCCAAATTTCCCTGGGAGCAAGATCCGTGATTGACAGAAAGTTTTTCGCCTTCACTTACTCCCCTTCCGCTTCTGGTTTGCCAATTTCATCTGCAAAGAATAAATCTCGGTGAAACCCGGGCTGGCGTTAACATTAAAACCGTAGCCCTCACCCACATTAAAGGAAGTATTATCCAAACCATTTGGTGATTTCATGGCCACTATATCCACCTTTCCCTTGAAAAGCTTAACTGTAATCTCGCCTGTAGCTTTTTCGTTGACATAATCATTAAAGGCATTAATAGCTCCCATGACTGGATCAAACCATAAAGCACCATAACAAAGATATCCCCATTTAATGTCAAGCGTTGCCTTCAACTCATTTAGCTGCCTAGTAGAAACATATTTTTCTAAAGCTTTGTGCGCTTCGATAATCACATGCCCTGCCGGCTGCTCCCAAACGCCGCCGTTTTTCAGCCCCACCAATCGATCTTCAAATACGTGCACTACTCCAACCCCATGCTTGCCTGCCAGTTTATTTAGCTTTATGATAAGTTTTGCCAAACTTAACTTTTCTCCATTCAATGCCACAGGAATCCCCTTCTTAAACTCAAGTTTGACCAATTCCTCTTTATTTGGCGCATTTTTGGCCAAAGTGTAGGTGGTCAAAAACTTTTCAATTGGCGATATAACATCCGGCTCTTCTATTTCTCCGCCTTCCCAAGTCATTCCCCACATGTTGTCATCAACAGAATAGGGAAAATCCACTGACGCCGGTACGGGAATATTATGCTGTTTTGCATATTTGATTTCTTCATTTCGATCCATGTTCCATTCCCTGACTGGAGCAATAATTTTCATTTTGGGATCGTGCGTTAAAATATATCCTTCAATTCGCACCTGATCATTACCTTTGCCGGTACAGCCATGAGCAATACAATCCGCTCCCGCTTTTTTGGCAATTTCCACCGCTTTTTTGCCCAAAATAGCCCTGCCGATGGCGCAAGACAGATGATAATTGCCCTGATACGAAGCATTGGCCTTAATTCCTTTGGCAATATACTCATCGGCAAATTCGTCTTTAACGTCAAGGGTGATGGCTTCTACCGCTCCAAGCTTCAATGCTTTCTTCTTAATCG
>CAZWMJ010000002.1:0-79430 GCA_964635045.1 uncultured Gammaproteobacteria bacterium | reverse complement strand
ACATCGGCTTTGATTTTATTTTCTTTGGCAAGTTCTATTCCCAGATTTTGCCTGACTTGATCAACGCTTTTACCCAAAAGATAACTGTCGGGTCTGGCAAAATAAACAAATTCAAAAACATCCAGTTTTGGATTAGCCTTTTCTATTTGAATGCTTTTTATTCCTCTATCATCCAAAACCACCATCTCTCCCGGCTTAACTTCTCTTAAAAACTTAGCGCCGATAATATCCAAGGCGCAGGTTTCTGATGCAATTACATATCCGCCATTTAATTTTCCCAGACATAAAGGTCTGATACCGCATCTATCCCTAAGAGCAATAATTTTTTTCTCATCCATCACCAGCAAACAATAAGCGCCGGTAAAAAGGGGACGGGCTTTGTCAATGGCCTCTTCCAAAGAAAATCCCTCCGACACATAATAAGCTATAGCGTGGGCTACCAGTTCCGAATCATTCTTGCCTTTGGTGTTGATTTTTTTATTTGTTAAAAAATCTTCTAACCTCGCCACTGAGGGAAGATTGCCATTGTGAACCAGAGCAATTTTTTTACTATTTTTAACTTCTACCACCACCGGTTGGGCGTGCTTATCCCAGGCATCTCCTGATGTGGAATAGCGGTTGTGGCCAATAGCCAAATAGCCTTTAAGATATTTTAAGTCTTCTTCCGAAAAAACATGAGAAACCAGCCCAATGCCCTTTTTAACTCTAACTGTTTTGCCGTCCGATGAAGCAATTCCGGAAGATTCCTGACCGCGGTGTTGCAGGGCCCAAAGACCCGGATGAACTAAACGGGCCGCCTCAAAATCCTTGCCATAAACTCCAAAAACACCGCATTTCTCCGACAGTCTTGCGTCAATCATGCTATGCCTGCCTTTTTAAGATTATTCATAATTCTTTTATTAACATTAACTGCTGTATCTGGCACAAATTTTTTGCCGGTTATTTTTTCATAAATTCCCTGATACAAAAGGCTTATTTTGGCAATAAAGCCAGGGGGCATTTTTGGCGGTTCTCCCTCGCCTTTATATCCATGCTCTTTAAACCAGATGCGCATTGGTTCTTTATCGTAGCTTTCCGGCTCAATACCTTTGGATAATCTTTGTTGATATGTTGCTTTTACCCAATAACGGCTTGAATCGGGCGTATGAACTTCGTCAACAAGCATTAACTTTCCTTTTTCATCTAATCCAAATTCATATTTGGTATCAACCAAAATCATGCCGGCCTTACCTGCAATTCTCTGTCCTCTGGCAAAAACAGCCAGGGCCGCTTTTTTCATTTGTTGCCAAATCTTTGGCGAAACAATCTTTCTTGTAAGAATTTCTTTTTCTGTTAATCTTTCATCGTGTCCTTTTTCTGCCTTAGTGGTTGGCGTAACAACAGGCTTTGACAATTTTTGATTTTTTTTCAAGTAGTCGGGAAATTTAATGCCGTAAATTATCCTTTCTCCTTTTTCGTACGAACTCCAAATTGAGGTATCGGTAACGCCTGTAATGTAGCCCCGCACCACCATCTCTATGGGTATAACCTCGGCATTTCTCGCCACCATCACGTTTGGATCTACCACCGAAATGAAATGATTGGCAATAATATCTTTGGTTTTTTCAAACCAAAATGCCGACAGTTTTGTTAAAACTTGTCCTTTGAAGGGAATAAATCCTAAGACTCTATCAAAGGCAGATTGTCTATCGGTAGTAACGATAACCCGTTTGCGCTGCCCTGAGCTTGCCGAAGGGTCCCCTATTTGATAGCTGTCGCGGACTTTGCCCTGATGTTTTTTGCCCAAAAATGGAAGATTGATTGTTTTAATCGCATGAGGAATGTGCTTAATAATTGTTGCTTCACTAATCATTTATTCTCTTTGATATATTTCTGCCATCCTATCTTTTCCAGTTTTGCCGCCTTCTCCAAAACTGCACTTGATAATTTCTTTTTATAATTTATAAGTTTTTCTTCCAGATTTTTATCGCTGGTTGCCAAAATCTGCACCGCCAAAATACCGGCATTTTTTGCCCCGTCAATTGCTACCGTGGCCACCGGAATTCCCGGAGGCATCTGCATGGTAGAAAGTAATGCATCTAATCCCTCTAATCCTTTGTTCTTAAGCGGCACACCGATAACAGGAAGCGGGAAATGAGCCGCCACCGCTCCTGCCAAATGTGCCGCCAAAGATGCCCCGGCAATAATGACTTTGACGCCTGCTCTTTTGGCCTTTTCCACAAACTCTACTGTTTGTGCAGGCGATCTGTGCGCCGAAGAAATGGTTATTTCGTAAGGCACGCCAAACTCTTCTAAAACTTTGGCCGCCTCGCTCATTATTTTAAGGTCCGAATCGGAGGCAGCGATAATAGCAACCAGTTTTTTATTCATGGTCAAGTTAATTTATCAATTTTATTACTTATAGTCAAAGCTTTTTCCGCAGCATTACCAATGTGGTTTTTAATATTGAGCAACTTTTTCAGTTCTTCTCTTTTGACAAATTTGGTAATTTCTTTATTCTCCATTAACAATTTTTCCATTTCTCCTCCGTTTTGGGCAAGTTTTCGCAAAACCTCATGAATTTTTTGCCGGTCTGCTCCATTTTTGACTGCTTCTAAAATGATGCCCTCAGTTGCTAAAAATGGAGCATATTGATTTAAATTAAGAGCGATTTTCTTTTCGTTTATGACCAGCCCTGCCAATATCTTCTCAACGGTTAAAAGTATATCCTCGGTAGCTAAAAAACCCTCAGCCATAATTACCCTTTTGTTGGCGGAATCATCTAAAGTTCGCTCCAAAAGCGAGGAAGATGCATTTCCAAGCGCCACCTGCGGAAGTAAATTAACAAACCTTGCTAAAGAGCAAATTTTTTCCGAAGTAAAAGGATTCCTTTTAAATGGCATGGCAGATGAACCAACTTGAAACTTTCCAAAAGGTTCCTGCCATTCACCAAACCCGGGTGACTGCATAATCCTTAAATCAAAAGCGAACTTGGAAAGACTTGAAGCGATGGAACTTAATGAAGCCAAAATGAGATAGTCAAATTTACGAGGATAAACTTGACTGGCAATCAAAACAGCGTCTATTCCCAGTTCTTCAAGGAATAATTTTTCCAACTCTTCTGCTGATATTTTTTTATCTTTAAGCAAGGCGACGAAACTGGCCGAAGTGCCAACGGCTCCCTTTAATCCTTTACCCTTGATTGTTTTTTGGACAAAGTGTAAAAAATCTAAATCGATCAGCAAATCCTGCGCATAAAAGGCAAATCTGTATCCCAAGGTGGTGGGTTCGGCAGGCTGCAAATGCGTATACCCTAGACAAGGAAGATTGGCATATTGCTTTATTTTTTGAGCGAATAAGGCAAGAACAGCAATTAATTTTTTTTCAATAATTATGAGAGCTTCCCTATCTCTTAAAATTTCCGCATTATCGCCAATGTCTTGGCTAGTTGCTCCCAGATGAATTTTTCCTCCCCCCACTTTGGCCTTTTCGGCAAATTCCTTAAGAGCTGACACTACATCATGCTGGGTTTGCTTTTCAATTTCCAAAATCCTTTCAATCTCAAGATTATCCTGATTATTCTCCAAATCTTTCAACTCTTCATTAGATACCAGCCCCGCCTTATTTTGAGCCTTGGCCAGCGCCACCCAAACTTTTCTCCACAGTTTGAATTTATTTTCTTCGCTGAAGATTTGCCGCATCTTATCACTACCATATCTCCAGGTAAATGGCGAAAGATAAGTTTTGTAATCAAAGCTTTTCATGTCTTTAGTTTAGCACGAATTTATTAATCACATCTACCAACCCGTCTTCTTCCACGCTGGGCGCGATATAGTCTGCGATTGCTTTTATGTCTTCAACTGCATTTCCCATAGCCACTTTTAACCCGCATCCCATCAAAAGGGGAAAATCGTTTCCTCCGTCACCAACGCCAATAATATCATCTGTCGAAATCTTTAAAATTTTGGCGATCTCAAAAATGGCATGTTGTTTTGTCGCTCTGGTATGAGAGACAGAAATAGTCCACATGCCTTTGGTCCAACTGGGCGCGATATGGACGGAAACATTAGAGATTCCGTCAATTAATTTTCGAAGTTTTTCCGTCAGATCTTGATCGAGCGCCGGTATGTACATGCCGAGAATTTCTTCTTTGGGTAAATCTTCAGTTACTAAAATTTCTTTGTCGTCGGTATCGGCATAGAGTGGAACATTATTTTTTTTGGCGATTTCATAAACTTTTCCAATATCGGCAGTTTCCAGTGGCTGACGGTAATAAATTTTTTGAGATGTAATATTAACAATTTGCGCCCCACCATTAATAATCGATGGTCCTGATAGTTTGAGATGATCAAAAATATGGGGGAGCAGAAACAGCGGTCGCGAGCTGGCCACGCCGACATGGAGCAATTTAGCGGCAAGCCCGACTGCTTTTGTTACTTTTTTTGACGGCATGCCATCGGCCCTGTTTGGTATGAGCGTTCCATCAACATCAATCATAAGCGCTTTGTATTTCATGTCACGATTTTATCCAGTTGTTTTTTCTCCAAAGCTTCTTTAATTTCCATCGCCACCCGCTCTCCCATACTCACCGGTCTGCCATATAAATAGGAACTGTAGGGAGTGGCGGCAATGCCCGGGCTTCCCGGCATTCTTGGCGCCACATCAAAAACCACAATGTCTTTCTTGGGCGGCCCAGCCGTTATTACCGTCTGCAGACCAAATGGGCCAATGACGCCTGGAGCAAACATCTCTTTTGTGGCATCAACAAATTTTTCTCCAATGGCAAAGGCCCGCTCAAGTAATGATTCTAAAACCGTCACCGCAATATGCCCCGCCTCTTCGTAAGATGGCCATACTCTATTATGTAATGCTTCAGTTTGATATTCTCCTAAAAGTCGCAATAAACCATCAATATTTGTCTGGCGCCTTGTATCAGTACCTACCAACTCTAAGCGATTACTAATTGGTGAATAGAAGAAGTTAAAATTTACCTGAGGACCTATGATACATTCTTCAATTATTGCCACTTTAAGTGCTTCTGCGGTAATTTTTCCGTCTGTAATTAGAATACTTGAAATACGATTATAACTAAATTTGTCGTAAGCTAGAAAGAAACCTCTTTCAAATCCACGCGTTTTTTCATTAGCTTTTACAATAACTAAACGGTCAATATCTTGTGGTTTGTTAAAACGTTTGGGAAACTTAATCCCCGCTTTCTCAAGCAGATCATATTGATTTGGTTTCATTGACCGCTCTTCTACCCGTAGTAAAAATCTATTCCCGAACATTGGGACTTTGAAATTATTTTCTATCGCATCATAATCATTAAGATAAACTTCAAACGAACGATGGGGGATAAAAATGCATTTTTTTTCATTGAGGATTTTTTGCACTTTTTCTGTCAACAAATCTTTAAACTTATCAACGTATAATACTTCGTCAACAATAGATTTGTAATATTTTGCATAGGTTTTGTCCCGTCCTTTTTCTGCAACAACAAGTGTGGAAAATCCCAGCTTTTTTGCCCCGAAACACACCTCCAAAGCGCTGTGGCTTCCCAAAACGGCTATTGTATAATTTTTAGACTTTGATGATTTCATATCGTTTCGGTCCGTTTGAGACATACGATATTTTTACTCCTGTCAATTTCTCAAGAGTATTGATATATATTTTTGCCTCAAGCGGCAAATTGGTAAATTTTTTAACCTCTCGCGTTGACGTTTTCCAACCCTTCATTTTTTTATAGACCGGTTTTACTTTCTGTAAAAAGATTGAATCTCCATCTACATAGCCAACGGATTTACCATTCAATGTGTATCCGACGCAGATTTTTATTCTGTCAAAAGAGTCTAATATATCAAGTTTTGTAATAATAATTTCTGTAAAACCATTAAGTCTAGCCGCAAATCGGATAAGTTCGCTATCAAACCAGCCGCAGCGGCGAGGTCTGCCGGTGGTTGTGCCAAACTCTTTTCCTTCTTTTCGCAATTTCTCGCCATCTTTATCAAAAAGCTCCGTGGGGAAAGGCCCCTCGCCCACCCGCGTAGCATACGCTTTGGCCACTCCAACTATTCTACCGATTTTTTGCGGAGGGATGCCGGCTCCGGCTGTGGCATTGCCCGAAACTACGCTTGAGGCGGACACAAAAGGATAAGTCCCCCAATCGTTATCCAAAAACACTCCTTGCGCTCCCTCAAAAATAATGTTTTTTTTCTTATCCATTGCTTCATTAAGAATGGTAAAGGTTTCCCGCGCATATGGTTTAAGCCGTTTCCCTAAATCCAAATACTCTTTATATATTTGGTTGTAAAAAAGAGGTTTTCCTCCCAAAGCCTGGATAATTTTGTTCTTTAAGTCAAGCTGAAATTTCAGTTTCTCCGCAAAAATTTTATCATCAAGAAGATCCGCAATCCGTATTCCATTGTATGAAACTTTGTCCGCGTAGGCAGGTCCGATTCCTCGTCCGGTCGTTCCTGTTTTTCCCTTCCCTTTCGCTTCTTCATAAAGAGTGTCTAAAACTTTATGACAGGGTAAAATGAGATGACATCTGGGAGAAATGAAAAGCCTGCCCGCCACTTTTACTTTTACCTGTTCCAGTTTTTTTATCTCTTCTGTTAAAACATCCAAGTCTATAACTACTCCGTTTGTAATTAGACAGATTGCTTTTTTTTGGAAAATACCGGAGGGAACAAGATGAAGTCCAAATTTACCATGCTTATTTATAATAGTATGCCCGGCGTTGTTACCGCCGTGAAATCGTACCACATAATCTGCCTTTTTTGACAAAAGGTCAATAATTTTTCCTTTTCCTTCATCGCCCCATTGTGCGCCTAGTACTATAGTAACCATAGATTAATGCTTAAAATTTCTCACCCCTGTAAAAACCATCGCCACATTTTGTTCATCGCAGGCATCAATTACTTCCTGATCACGAATAGAGCCTCCCGGCTGGGCAATTGCCGAAACCCCCGCTTTTATTAAAACATCCGGACCATCGCGAAATGGAAAAAATCCATCTGTTGCCCCTGCCGCTCCTTTAAGTGATGATATGGTTTTGCTAACGCAAAGCTGGCAGCAGCGTTTTCTGTCCTGCTGGCCAACGCCACTTGACAGAAGTACGCCGTTTTTGACTACTGCCACGGCATTTGATTTGCTAACCTGGGCAATTTTGAAGGCAAACAGTAAATCGGCAACTTCCTGTTTGGTTGGTTTTTTGCGGGTAACCACCTTAAAATCTTTTTCCGTGACTTGGTAAGTATCTCCATCCTGCACCAGAAATCCTCCGCGAATTTTTTTGACATCTTCATAAGGCAGAAGGCGTGGTTTGGTAAGCGCTTCATTTTCCCAAAGCTGAAGTTTTGGTTTTTGGGCAAAAACTAAAAGCGCCTCATTTTGAAAATGAGGCGCTATCAAAATCTCAAAGAATTTTTTGTCAGAAATCATGCATTTGGCAAGATTTGCTGTCACCGTTTTATTTACAACGATGACTCCTCCAAATGCCGCCAGCGGATCACCCTTAAACCAGGCTTTGGTAAAGGCGTCTTCCAAATTGGTTCCCACCGCCGCTCCGCATGGATTGGTATGCTTTACAATAACGCAGGACGGTTCTTCCTTTCCAATCAGCGAAATTGTCTCAAGCGCGGCATTGACGTCCAAAAGATTATTAAATGATGGGCTTTTACCTTGTAAAATCTTAAACTTGCCCAGACTTAATGGATCATGGTTTTTTGCGTCCTGGTAAAAATAGCCCGTTTGGTGAGGATTTTCTCCATATCTAAGCGCTACTCCGCGATCCATGGTAATAAAGTGTCTGTCTTTTAGTCCTGTTTCTTGCGAAAAGTAATTGCTGATTAACACATCATAATCGGCAACATAAGAGAAAGCTTTAGCCGCTAATCGTTTTCTTGTATCTTGAGTTATTTCTTCTTTAGCCGTATCATAATCTGCGGGATCCACCAAAACAGTAACATCTTTAAAATTTTTGGCAGCGGCTCTTACCATAGTTGGTCCGCCCACATCAATCATTTCTGCCGTTTGTTTTTCCCAAAAGGGATAAAAATTGCAAACAACCACATCAATGCTTGGAATTTTTAACTTTTGCGCTCTCCAAGCGTGCTCTTTTTTCGACCTATCAAAAAGAATTCCCGCTTCTATTTCAAAACTGATGGTTTTCATTCTGCCGTCAAAAATTTCCGGATTTCCCGTTATTTTTCCTATCGGAATATACGAAATACCATGATCCTGTAAAAATTTGGCTGTTCCTCCCGTTGCGATAATAATTAATCCCAGTTTTTGCAATGTTTTAGCCAGTTTCTCAAGACCATTTTTGTTGTAAACACTGATCAGCGCGTATTTTTTCATTTTGGTTTAATCCAATATCTTATTCAATCCATCATTTTTTATTGCAATTTTTATCTCTCTGGCAATTCTTCTGCCTGTAGACATGGGTTCATCATACAAAAGCTGAGAGTAGGGAGAGCCCTCTATAAATAGATTCGTTCCGGCCACAATGCGGCAGGAAATTTCTACCACAAAAAATTCCTGATTGGGGGTAATAATCGTTTCAATACAAAATGGTCCGATTAACCCTTTTGGAGGCATCAATTTCTGCGATATTTTAACCACCCTTTCTCCCATTTCAAAAGCCACCGGCATAAGCGATTCTCTAAGAGTTAAAGGACTATTTCCTACTACCACAAACGATGGTTCAATACCCAATCCTTCCTGATTTTGTGACGGAATACGTCCTAACGAATCAACGTTTGTTTCATATCGTCTGTCAATACTTAAGATTTCCAGTTTTTTGGTAAGGGGTGAGTAAAAATAATGGATAAATAAAGGAACGCCGATGATGTATTCTTGTATAACATAGTTTTTACTCTTAAAAGTAGCTATTCTTTTAACAAACTCTTCTTTGTTTTTAGCAAAAAAGTATCCTTTACCCCCGGCCGCCCCATAAGATTTGACTATGACCGGCGCGTCGATTTTATTGACGCGCTTGAATTGACGCGGCACGCGTATTCCAGCCTTAATCAGCCATTCACGCTGTTTTTGCCGGTTGGCCTCCCAATCAAGCACATCTTTATTGCCAAAGTATAATGTTTTCATTTTTTTATGGTCGGAAAGACTAAGGTATGCCACAAAAGAACCATGCGGAACAAGAATAGCCTTTTCTTTTATGAGTTGCTGTTCAAGTTTAAGAAGATGCGAGAAGTTTTTGATGGTGATAATTTGGTCAATAAAGGGGAATTGCTGATAAAACTTTTTAATTTTTGGCGTGACTATAGCAATTGTTTTTAATCCTTCATCCCTTCCTCCCTTTAAGATTTGGAGACAGGTATGAGAAGCAATTGTAGCAATTGCATATTGCATCTGGATTATATTATACAAAAACTTTGTCTAAAATGCAAGCTATTTGCTGTTTAACTTTTTCTTCTCTTGGAGCATCATTTATGATAACTTCATGTTTCAAGCGCGGTTGTTCAAAGATAACAGACATTTTTTGCGCATACAGTTTATCAATAGGATATATTTTTCTTCTGTTGAGACGTAATTCTCGAAGCGATTTTGCGGTTTTTACCAAAATAAATCTGGTCTGCGGAAAGTTTTTAAGAAAAGCTTTTCTATATTTTTCTTTGATAAATGTTTGGGCAACTACCAATTTTTGGTGTTTTAATGTTTCTTTTTTAATTCTTTTGAAAAGTTTGGCAAAATATTCATCTCTCATCCAATCATTGATAACCAGTTTTTTGGCCACAGCGGCATTGATATCCTCCGTTAAATCATTATCTCCATCATAAAAATAAAAACCAAAAGCCTTTTGGAAAATATTGCCGATGTATGTTTTGCCGGCCCCGGGTAATCCGAATAGAATGATAAGCATAAGTAGCAAGTGTATTATACACGTGATACAATAGCCCTGCTTTTACATCCAGACTCAGAAAAACTTATGGATCAAGTAGCGCAGATTAGAGAAAAAATAGATATAGTGTCATTAATATCGGAGTACATTCCGCTTAAGAAAACAGGCAGAAACTTCAAGGTAGTTTGCCCTTTTCACAGCGAGAAATCTCCTTCTTTTGTGGTGTCTCCCGAGCGGCAGATTTGGCATTGTTTTGGGTGTTCAAAAGGCGGAGATTGTTTTACATTTTTAATGGAATATGAAAATTTGGAGTTTCCCGAAGCTCTGAGAATTTTAGCAAAAAAGGCGGGAATAGAATTGATATCCTCGTCTTTTGAGAAAGGAATATCGTCAAAAAAAGAAAGGATATACGGCATCAATCGTCTATCTTGCGAGTTTTATCATTATGTTTTAACAAAGCATCCGGCCGGTAAAAAGGCGCTTTTATATCTGGAAAAAGAAAGGGGGATAAGGCGCAAAGTTATTGACACATTTATGCTGGGTTTTGCTCCTAAGGGAGCGGTTTCTCTTTGTTCTTATCTGACTAAAAAGAAAGGATACACCAAAGAAGATTTGATAGACGCCGGTCTTGCCAACTTTAGAGATGGGGAGTTGGTTGATTTTTTTGCCAATCGACTTATGTTCCCCCTTTTTGATCATCGGGATAACATAGTTGGATTTTCCGGCAGAACCATTGATGAGTCAGTTTCCGCAATCGGGAAATATATTAACACCAAAGAAACAGTTGCTTATCACAAAGGAAATCTTTTTTTTGGGCTTAATATTGCCAGAGATGCAATAAAAGAGAATGGTAAGGCAATTGTGGTGGAGGGAGAGTTTGATGTTATGTCCTGTTTCCAAAACGGAATAACAAACGTGGTGGCCGTAAAAGGAACCGCCCTGACGGAAAATCAGGTTCAACTTCTATCCCGATATACTCAAAAGATCAGTCTTTGTTTTGACCAGGACAGCCCCGGGCAAGAAGCTATAAAAAGAAGCCTGCCGATTTTAGAGAAAAAAAACATGACCACCATGATAGTTGTTTTAAATGAAAAAGATCCTGATGAGTCATTAAAAAAAAATATATTCGCTTTTAAAAAGGCGGTGAAAGACGATGTTTCGGTATATGATTATCTGTTAACTCAAACAGCTGGACGGTTTGATAAAGAAACGGCAGATGGTAAAAAAAATATCAGCGCCGTCCTCTTGCCCTTATTTGCCGGAATTGAGAATGAGATTGTTAAAGAATTTTATCTTAAAAAACTGGCCCATGAGCTTGATACCTCTTACGAGGGGATAGTGAAGGAAGTTGAAAAATTAAAAAGCAAACAGGTGGAAAAAACGGCAATTTCTTCGCCGAAAAACAGACAAAGAGAAGAAGTTTTAGAGGAATATCTTATTTCCCTTATTCTTCAAGCGGAGGACGTGCATTTTCTATTAGAAAAAGTTAACTCAATTTTATCCGATTTTACACTTAAGTTTCCGGCTTATCAAAAAATTTTAGTCAACTTATTATCCTATTTTGAATCAATCGGAAGCTTTGACAGTAAAAAGTTTTTAAACCTTATTCCCCAAGAACTTATTGCGGCTTTTGATACCTGTTTTTTGTTGCCATTGCCAAAATTTTCCGATGCCAAAGAGTATGAAAAAGAAGCGATTAAAGTGGCGGAAGAATTAAAAACGCTTTATACGCGTCAGAAAATAAAAGACATAGAGAGAAAACTTAAGGATCAAGAAAAAGACAATAATGAGAGCGAGGTGGCCCAACTTAAGAAAGAAGTGAGTTTGTGGATAAAGAGATTATGATAAAATAATACTTGGATTGCTTAAGATATGAAACAGAAATTATCACCGATTATGTCAAATGTTGTGTCTTTGGCAAAAAAGAGGGGATACATTACTCAGGAGGAGATTCTCTCCATTTTCCCAAAGCCGGAAGATCATATAGGAGAGCTTGACGAGCTTTATAATCGATTTTTGCGCGCCAACATAGATGTTTTTGAAAGCGTGGCGGAAGAGGAGGATCAGGAGAAACCAATAGAAGTTTTAGAAAAAGAATTGGAGGCTCTGACTGTTCTGACAGAGGGAACGGTTTCCGACCCGGTGCGGATGTATCTTAAAGAAATTGGCAGAATTTCTCTTTTGACTTTTGATCAGGAAATTTCTTTGGCAAAACGGGTAGAGAAGAAAGATAAAGAAGCAAAGAAAACTTTGGTCAATTCAAATTTGCGTTTGGTGGTGTCAATAGCCAAAAAATATGTTGGACGGGGACTGACGCTGTTGGATCTGATTCAAGAAGGTAATCAGGGGCTGATACGGGCGGTGGAGAAATATGATTGGAGACGGGGTTTTAAGTTCTCAACCTATGCCACATGGTGGATTAGACAATCGATCACCCGGGCAATTGCAGATCAGGCCCGTACCATCCGTATTCCGGTACACATGGTTGAGAATATTAATCGATTTTTGCGGACTTCTCGAAAACTGATGCAGGAACTTGGACGCGAGCCAACTCCGGAAGAGGTGGCAAAGGTTTTAGGGATAGATCCGGACAAGGCTCTGGAGATTATCAAAATATCTCAAGAGCCGGCCAGCCTTGAGTCTCCGGTTGGAGATGAAGAAGATAGCAGACTTGGTGATTTTATTCACGATACAACCGCTCCCACTCTTTTTGATACGGCAAGCAGAGAATTATTGAAAGAGCAGGTTGAACAGGTGCTTTCCACTCTTTCAGACAGAGAACGAAGAGTGTTGGAAGAGCGTTTTGGTCTCAAAGACGGCAGGGCAAAAACTCTGGAAGAGGTTGGACGGATGTTTGCGGTAACCAGAGAGCGGATCAGACAAATTGAAGCCAAAGCCCTTCGCAAGCTTCGCCATCCCTCCCGCGGCAACAAACTAAAAGACTATCTTGCTTAATAGAATAATCTTAAAAGAGGTTTGGTCGTTTTTACTTTACTATACTTGACTGGTTAGGAAATGAGAGTTACAATATTAAAGGAAACTTAATTATTAGTCTATGTTAAGAAAAGTCATACCAATAGGAATTATCGCAGGGGCAATTATCATCATAGCGTTGATGTCTTCTTCCGGTCAAAAACAGCCTTCTTCCCAACAAACTTTGCAACCAACCATTCCCCAACAGCAATCTTCACAAACGGGGAGCGGCCAGAATATCGATCAAGCGCTTCAAGAGACGGATGCGGTTATTAGCGATGGAAGTAATCAGACAGAGGCGGATTTTAAAGTTTTAGATCAAATTGATGCTTCTGAGGACAGCGCAGATTCGGTAAATAGCTTATGAAAAAAATATTAATTTTAATTATGGCGGGCATATTTTTAATAGGTGTTAGTCCCGCTTTTGCCCGCAATAATGTGGAAAATCAAGCCAGTAGGGCGGCGGCAAAACAAGAAAATAATCTGGATAATTTGAAAAAGCGAGCAGATAAGATGATTAATAATAGAGTAAATGAACTCAATAGATTGCTGTCTCGTATTCAAGCCGACAAAAAACTTTCTGCCGATGAAAAGGTCTCTCTTTCCGCCAATGTGACAGCGACCATTAATGAACTGATGAGACTTAAGGCAAAAATAGATGCGGGTAACGATTTAGCCACTGCCCGCTTGGATGCCAAACAGGTTATCACAAATTTTAAGATAAATGCCATATTTGTGCCCAAAATCAGGCTGCTTATTATAATAGACAACCTGCAGGCGTTAGCGGCAAAAGTGGCGCCCTTAGTTCCAAAACTTCAGAATAAAATTAATGATTTAAAGTCGCAAGGCGCAGATGTGACCAATTTTCAATTGCTGGTTAACGATATCAACAATAGACTTGAGACAATAAATAACAAATTGACGCAGGATAAGACGACTGTGTTGGGTGTCGGTATCTCAAGCCCCAATCCGCAGACAACGCTCTCGCAGGTGAGGAAGGATTTGGCCTCTGTCAGATCGGAATTTGCTCAAATACGCCACGACATCGGCAGATTAAGAGTTGATTTTAAGGAAACTATTTCAGCTACGCCCTCGGCCCGCCCTTCACGTTAATTATTATTTATCTCCAATTAACTGCACCAGATTATTATCAAAGTCATAAAAGGTGGCAAAATATTTATCAAAGGTCGGCGCCTTAAATGGTTTGGCAAAGAATTTAACTCCTTTTGCTTTAAGCGCTTCGTATGTTTTTGTGACGGAGTTTACTTCGAAATTGAACATGTGTCTGTGGATATCTTTGTTTTTGCCTTTTACTTTTGAATGTTGTCCAATCCAAAGATAAACCTTTCCCACCTGAAATCCCACTCCGGTGTCTTGGGGATGATTAAGTTCATCAATGGGAGTAAGACCAAGTTTTTCCTGATACCAATTGGCCAGTTTCCGATAGTTTTGCGACCAAATAAGCACAGAGGAAATATTTCTCAGCATAGATATATTATATCAGAGCCTATTTTTTCCTCCTTGCGTCTCTGATAAGACTGGCAACGCTATTTGCGTATCTTACCGGCTTATCGTCATGAAAAATCTCGTTTAAAAGGTCAGCAATCTTTTGATGGTTTGGAGTTCCTTCTATACTTCCACTTGTATGTTTATATTCAGGGTCGTTTACGAGAAGCTGTAAAACCAATTCTCGTTCTTCCTCTCCCCACGGAGTTCTTCCTCTCGCACGAATCATTACTTGCGTATCTACCCCGTGTATTTCATGTCTTCTTGCCGCAGCCGTTCTTTGATGATCAGTTAATTGAGCAGGGGTAAGTTTTGCCATTCGTTGACGAAGATGGCGCCCTCGATGCGCCGCTGTTAATTGAGCTTGCTCATCGGGCGGAATTAATCTTCTTACCGCATAACCGACTGCCCTTGAAGCTATTTCTGGACTGTCTTGCGCCATTGGAGGAATAACTCTTCGTGCTATATCAATATATCTAGTTGGACTAGGGTTCATTTCTCTATATAAATCTGCTACCTCCGGATGAGAAGCCGCAAGTCTTCTTCCTAACGCTACAGCCTTTCGGATAGCAGCTAGCCGCTGTGGTGTGTATTCTCCGGCAAAAAATGTCCCTTCCGGCACAACATTATGAATATCCGGACGTGTTATTCCTTCTTGTGGAGGACTCGAATGAGCTGTTTCCACTACCATAGCAAGCTTATTATAACAGATATTGGGCATGTGTATAGATTTATACTCTTTTTGATGGTAAAATAAATACTACATTCCGCCGAGTCAGACTTGGCAGGAACGTTTGACGTTCCGCGGTAGCTCAGTGGTAGAGCGGTCGCCTGTTAAGCGATTGGCCGTAGGTTCGAGTCCTACCCGCGGAGCAAGGTACAATTCTGCACTTTGCTGTCGCCATGCAAGGAAAGAATTGGACCGCAGCCAGGCGCCGACTGGTGCCTGTGCCAGTTCATGAAATTCTACTACGTTTATGTTCTTCAAAATCCTTCAAAGAATTTTATCTACATCGGTTTTTCTGAAGATCTAAAAAGCCGTGTTATTTCTCACAATAAAGGGGAAAATAAATCCACAAAATCATATTTACCTCTTGAACTTATTCATTACGAAGCGTATAAAAACATGCAGGATGCAAAACGTCGCGAGCTATACTTGAAATCAAATCGTGGAAGAACGACATTAATGACCATGCTAAAGGATTATTTTAGCATGAATCAGATATAGAATTGTATCTGACAATGCTAAAGGAATATTTCGGAAATTAGAAAATCCTTCCGAAGTGTGTTAATATTGTGGAACTGAGTTTGTCTTAATCTGACCAAATTTTTGCTCTATATAATATGTCGACCAAGGACGATATTAAAAAGAAAATTCTTAAATGTGCAAAAGAACTTGGTAAAACACCAAGCGAAAAAGTATTTTATGAGTACGCAGAAATAGGAATATACGATTTGAAAAAGGGTGGTTATCCTAATTATGGTGAGTTAGTACGCGACGTAGGATTACTTCCCAATAAGTTTGACAAAACTAAATATAACCCTGACCAATTACGCAAGCTCTTTATTAAGGTTATTCGTGAAGAGGACAAGTGGCCGACAAGAGGTTTATTGGACATTAGACACTTTAGAAATAAAAATTTTCCCGATTCTTCAACCTTTTACAAAAATCTTGGTCAGGTTAAAGAGTTAGCGTTAGGAATTCTCGACTTCATTGAAGATAAACAAGGATATGATAATGTCGCCGAAATTTGCAATTCAGCTCTAGCTAAATTTGAAAGCAATGCAACAGAAGCCGCAAATTTAGATAAAGGTGGTGGTATTGGATATGTATATTTGCTAAAAAGCTCATTGAATAACGCTGTAGCTTATAAAATAGGGAAAACAAAGAATTTGGAACAGAGGTTAAAGCAACTTCGTCAACCCTCAAATATTGAAGAATTAATTCACCCGATAAAAACTGATGACATTGGTGGTATAGAACAATACTGGCTAAATAGATTTAGCAGTAAGCGACTTTATCCCGACAAGCCAAAAAATGAATGGTTTAAACTGAGTATTTCTGATGTCAAAGTATTTAAGCGTTGGAGAAAAATATTTTAAGGAGTTATGGCTCTTGTTAGCATCTTGATTTCATTTAGTCTATTGCGAGTCTGTCCCGCCCATACAAGATTTTGAAAAGCCTATCATATAAATGATTTATGCAAACGCCCGTTAATATTTTTCTTCATTACGTTAATTCTTTAAATCTTGATTTCAATCAGGCTCCCAATGAATTTAATTACGATAATCTAGTTTTGATATTGGTTGACGCTGTTCTTTCAATGAACAGAAAATATGATTCTTTTGTTGTTCCCAGGGTTGAGCTTATAAGAAAAAGTGGCATTAAAACATTAGAACAAGCATTACAAACTATTGAAGACGAAGGAGTAAAAGGATTCTGCAGGATTTGGAACTACAATCATCCCGATAGAGTAGAGATACTAAAAAGACTAATAAATAAATGTATTGAGATTAAAAAAGAATTGAAAATTAATGATGGGTTAACAGCCTTACAGGCTTGGGGTAAGCAGTCAACAATTAGGGATTATAAGAAATTTAATGTTAAGGGTTTTGGTTTTACTACTTTTCAATACCTAAGATTAATGTGTGGTGCAGATACCATAAAGCCCGACATCCATTTGAAAAGAGCTGTAAAAGACGGTACGGGTAAAAATCTATCTTTGGAAGAAGTTGTCCAGATTGTTGAAGAAACAGCCAAACAGCTTAATGTTAAAGCAAGACAGCTTGATTACGCTTTATGGCGTTATTACAGTAAACGCTCTAGTTAGTGTTTTTACTTGATTCAATCTTTGACGAGCTTGTTCCGCCCATATCGGATTTTGAAAAGCCTTTATAATACAATTGAAAGCATCAGTCAGATTAATCCGAGGATTACGGAGCCAAAATCTACCCCAATAGATAGGTATCTAAAAATGAGGGATTCCCATTCCCTCTGGAGGACCTAATCCCCATCTATATATTAAAACCTGCACGACTACCCATATAACATATCCTAAGAGAATTGTTTTTGCGTTATCTTTTATCACCAATGCTGGGGCGGAGAGCCAAAGAGCATAGAAAATTGTTACCACCAATTTTACCCAGTCATCACTACCAACTAACCATATAGAGATGAAGAGAGATAAAATTACAATGAAAATTTTTAACATAAAGCCGTTTGAATTGAGTATAGCATAGTCTTTTATGCTTTAGCCCCAACACAAGTTCTGATAACGACCGATATACAATTGTGAATAATAGTGGTGGAGAAGTGTTTGTTTTTACTCATCTAAATGGTTCTACAAATAGTTCTGCTGATGGGATATAATCATACCATCGTTTGAGCTAAGTGGCGCTTAATATACTAAATTGGCCTATCTGATTATTAAGGATTGGATACTTTTTCTCCACGAATGGGTTCGTATTTCAGTTTTTCTTTTCCATCAACCAATATTTTGGAAAACTGCGCCGGTAACGCTTTTGCCCTATGCATCAAAGGTTCGTCTTGCAGATTAAAGTGAATGTGCGGTTGCTGTGTATTCCCAGTATTTCCACATAATCCAATTACTTCTCCCCGTTTTACTTTGTCGCCAACCTTTATTTTTATTGAATTAAATTTGAAGTGACAAAGTAAGCTATATTCTCCGTTCTGATGGTCGATAATAATCGCATTACCCACACCAACGCTTCTATCACGCTCTCCTGGGAGTACATCAATTGATCCGTCAATAACTTGTATGATTATTCCATCTGCAGGAGCTAATACTTCCTTCCCATAAACCTCAAACTCTTCAAGTTTTGTTTCTTTTCCCATACTTTCCATTCGAAAATCATATGCGTACAGTTGATTTTGAGGACCTTGTTCTGCTGGTCGTACATGATTATTTGTTTCCGGTGTTCTTCCGCCATTACTTACAAGCCAAATACCATTAAATGGAAGAATAAGTGAGGTTTTTGTTTTATAATCCATTGTTTATATTATACAGTTTTTAGATTTAACTTTTTCGATCTCTTTCTTGATTTGAGCTATCCTTCGGCAAGCTCAGGACTATAGCAATCCTAAGGTTAGAAAAAGCCTTTATAATATGCGATAAACTCGTGGTTATATTAGAGTTACGATTCTCGAGCCACGCACCATTTGGTGCATGGCTTCGCCATAAACCGAAGGTAAGTGAGGGATGTACCGCATGGTACGTCCCAAAGGATGAAATTCTGCTACGTTTACGTTCATCTTCTTAAAAACTTCATCTATAATCTAATACTTGCATAGATTTACATATTCTTATAGAATATACATAGATTTGATATCTAAACCTATGCAAAGCACACTTATTTCAATAGGAAAAACCGCGCAGATGCTTGGTATTTCAATTGATACTCTTCGAAGGTGGGATTTGGCAGGGCGGCTTAAGTCAGTTCGAAGCAGTCCGCGGGGTCATAGATATTATTTGCAATCAGATATTGAACAGGTTTTTCACGAGAAACATATTGTAGACTGGGCGCAACAATGGGCGGCAGCACATCAGGCAATGGAGCCGGCATCCAATATGTATTGTCAAACACGTGATGTGTTTCAAGCCCGACTCGAAACGTTCCAAGCAGGACTTAGCCGTATTTCACCGTTAACAACAGTATCGCTTGTCACCGCTGTCGCCGGAGAAATTGGCAATAATTCGTTTGATCATAACTTGGGCAATTGGCCTGATATTCCCGGTATTTTCTTCTCGTATTCTATCAGAAGCAGAAAGGTTGTATTAGCCGATCGTGGTCAAGGAATATTTGCTACTCTTAGACGAGTAAAACCAGAGTTAAATAATGCAAGTGAGGCTCTTAAAGTAGCCTTCACGGAAATAATTTCCGGTCGAATGCCTGAGGCTCGTGGAAATGGATTAAAATTTGTTAGATCAGTCATAGTTGATAATCCGTTTACTCTTAGTTTTCAAACAGGCAACGCGCGCTTGTACTTAAAACAAAAAGATAGCGATATTGTTATAACTGAAACAAACACATTTATTCAAGGTTGTTTTGCTATAATAGGCTTTGAGGAGTCAATATGATTATAGAATTGAAAAAATTTGGAACAACTTTAGTTTCACGTCCTGCCGGCAAAGAGGCTTGGTTAGCTTTTCAACCAACGCTTAATAATATCTCAGAAAACGAAGAGATAATTGTAGATTTTTCTGATATTGTTGTATTGACACCGTCCTGGGCGGACGAATTTTTGACTCCACTTTGCAATCGCTTTAAAACAGTAAAATTAATTAATACTGATAATGCTTCAATTAAAGCAACTTTGGCAACGCTTGCTGAAAATAGTGTATAATTGAATATATGGCAAAAAGAGCTACGGGGGTTGGGAAGAAAAAAAGATCCCATTCACACAAAACCAAAAAAAGGCTTGAGATAAAGCGTCAAATGCTGGCGCAGAGAGCCAGTAAACGCCGCCGCCAATAAGATTAATAATCATCCAGAGGCGGGTTGGTATTCTCAAAAGTCCTGAATAATCTTCTCAATAGTTGCTATAATAATCTCAGGGTTAGGGAGCCAGGAACAGATTTGATTTGATATACTGACTATGTATGACTTTTTGGCGGTTGTGGAAGTATAAAAATCTCACACTTGTTTTTGGTGGATTAATAGCCGCCCTCATATTGTCGCAAGTTGATGCTCTCCATCAGTTTTTACTTCATTTGGGAAGTTTTGGATATATAGGAGCTTTTGTGGCGGGGATGCTTTTTGTTTCCACATTTTCTGCGGTCACTGGAGTAGTGATTCTTTTAATTTTGGCAGAAACCATGTCTGCCTTCGAGATTGGAATTATAGCGGGTGCTGGTGCAGTTTTGGGAGACTTGACAATTTTTAGGTTTGTTAAAGACCATTTGGCAAATGAATTAGAAGATATTTATAATCACCTTGATCACAGGCATCATTTCATAAAAATCCTCCACAGCAAATATTTTAGTTGGACACTACCTGTTATTGGGGCAATTATTATCGCCTCGCCCTTGCCCGATGAGATGGGGGTAAGCTTACTGGTAATTTCCAAAATGAGAACTTACCAATTTATAGCTGTTTCATTTCTTCTTAACGCCATTGGGATATTTTTGGTAGTTTCTGCTTCGTTGTTTATCAAACCTTAAAATAAAAAACTTCTAGTTTGGAGTTTTTATCTTATACAGGCGGACGAAATAATCGCCTACGCCTTTTCTGAATTCCAAAACAAGATCCATCGGCCAAGCAGGAATAGATTGAGTTTGATTAAAAATTATATATACCGATTTTGCTTTGGCGATTTCTCCATATTCTTCCGGCATATTTTTTGGCACCGGCCAGAGAGTGTGTTCTTCGATACGCGGATCTTTCATGAAATAAATTTTTAACATCATGGTGGCCAATCCTCCTGTGGGGCTATTGTAGTTTCCATCGGTTACGGCATAAATGGGATTATTTGATAATTCATTTTGCAAGAAACTCACAATCTCTCTCATGCCATATCCAGCCGACCAGCCATTCGCATATTGAAAAAGGTCATCTTCAGGCAGTAAAGAGCGAGGAAAATCATAAAGAATCTTGAAATCATTAAAGGAAAAAATTAAAAGCAGAATAACCGAAAGAATGCATGCATAAACTCGTGTATTTAAGCGGCGGTAATAAAAAACAATACATTCCGCTGAAAGAATAATAAGCGGAAGAGTGACAAAAAATAAATAACGGGGATGGATAAGTTTTCCCAATACAGCCAGAATCAGAAAAGGAATTAAAAAACATAAAATAAGATAAAGATTTTCCTTCAAAAATTTCTTATTAAAAAGAGACAATAATACAAGAAGAAGAAAAGGCAGTGTTGTATAAGAAAATATCCATTCCGAGAAAGTCTTGATGTTAAGTAGAGTATGAGGGATTATGCTGAAAGTTAGAATATCTGCGAGTTTATATGAAAACACATCGTTTTTAAAGCCAATATTAAAAACGTCGGGAGATAAAAATAAAACAGAATAATAAAGATAAGAGAGAGCTAGTGAAAAAAGAATAAGTATCAGCCAAAAAAGAAATTTTTTAATAATTATTCTTCTTTTAAAAGTTTTGAAAGGGAAAAGAATTAAACTTAAAGGAATAATAACAATATTAAAAATTCCTGTCGTTTTAGTTAAAAGTCCTCCTCCTAAGACAAGAGCCAGAGTAAAAGAAAGGTCAAGTCTTCGATGTTTGATAAGAAGAACTTCAAAATAAATACTCCATATAAAAAACATACCGACAAGACTTTCGTAAAGCGCCAGTCTGTTATAGACAAGAGCAAACGGGAAAAAAGCATATATCAGAGCAGAAATTATGCCTACAAATTTATCCTTAAAAAGCTCCTTTCCTAGAAAGAAAAGTCCTATCAAAGTTATAAAACCGGCAAAAACAGAAACAAGTCTTCCGGCGGCTACGGGATTTGCGTTGTAGTTCATTGCAAATGTGGTAATCCAGATAAAAAGAGGTTGTTTTCCATCGGAAAGAGACACCAGCCGTTGATAAGCGTCAAATTTTCCCAGTTCCGCCCACCAGGCATAAGTTGCCTCGTCTATAAAAATAGGGAATGATTTAATTGTTACAAGCCGTATTACAAAATAAATAAAAATAGCCGCAGCGGATAAAATGATTTCTGTTTTATAAGAAGTAATTTTTTTAAGATAACTTTTAATCGGCATATTTTAAGCAGATTAATTATAGCATGAAAAAAATGAAGCCTTTAATATCTCTCCGATTATTGTTAGAATAATAGAGTGAGCAAGAAAAAGATTATTTTTTTGTTTTTCTTTGTTTTGTTTTTAGCCGCGGGATTTTTTGCTTTTAAATTTTTCTCCACAGAGCAGATTTCAAATGCAAAAATTAGCGGTGCATATTTTGGTAATCAAATTTGGAGCGGGGAGATTATTATTACCGGAGATACGGAAATTTTGGGAAACCTGACTGTTTTGCCCGGGACTATTGTTAAATTTGAAGTTGGCGATGATCAAAAAAAAGGGGATGAAGTAGAAAAAGATGGTTTCAACGATAATGACCCGACACGACTTAAATCGTATACGACCACACACTCAAGTCTTTTTGTCCTGCAAAAGTTAATGGCTCAAGGAACAAAAGATAAACAGATTATTTTTACCTCAAACGCCCCCAAACCCTACTTGGCTGATTGGGAAGCGATAGTTTGGCAGGGTGACGGGAGTGTTTTAGATAATGTGGTGGCGGAATATACCCGCAATGGCCTTAATCCTATCGGTAAACAACCAAATAGCGTTATTCAAAACAGTATCTCCCGCCATTCAATGTGGGGGGCAATATCTGCGGCTAATTCAAATATTAAAATAATAAACAATCATTTATCTGATGCTGGGCATGAGGGAATTGATCTTAAATTTAACGGCAATCAAGAAGTCGCCGGCAATATTATCGAAGACTGCCATACCGGCATCGCCTCTATGGCCGGGTCGCAGATTATTAGAAATAATACCATTACAAATTGCGGAGACGGCGTTTATATTGATCCCAAATCAAGGGCTACATCAATCGGCAATACTTTTGTGTCCGCTGCGGAAAATAGCGCGCGTGAATGGCGCTATGGCAATTATGTCATTCCCATTTTCGGCAACCCAAAATAAATAATGAAAACGATTTTTGGTGAGTTTCTGGACAGGCAGGACAAAGACGGAACAATAAAATTTAAACCTCTGGGTTTTGCTAAAAACAAGGTTAAACAACCCACTCTGCCCGGCTGGAAAGATGTTATTACAGAAATTGTCATTGATAAAAAGTATGCCCTGGGTTTGGACGGGATTGAAGATTATTCTCATGTCATCATTGTCTATTGGATGGATAAAGAGCATGAATGTCATCTCAAACATCATCCGCAGGGAAGGCAAGATATTCCATTTATAGGGATTTTTGCCTGCCGCTGTCCCCAGCGGCCGAACCGTATTGCCATGTCCACAGTGGAGCTTATCAAAAGATCAGGAAATAAATTAACAGTTAAAGGTTTGGATATTGTCAGCGGCACCCCAATTATTGATATTAAACCCTACACTCCCCAATATGACGAGGTTAAAAATGCTAAAATCCCCAAATGGGTAAATAAACTTGTATTCTAAGCTCCTCTCATCTCATTCTTGTCAATCACAACTCTAATAATCTGAGGGCTAGGGAGTACCTGTTTAGATATAAGGCAATTCTCTTTTAACAAATTCTGTAGTTGTATACTGCCGTCCCCTCTTCATTAAAACCGGCGCCGTTTGCAAACTAGCTTCCCGTGCTAGTTTATTTGCTTCTACGGACGTTGTATCAAAAGCTGTCATTAGATGACATTTAAAGCAAGTTGTTTGTTCCAAATCCATATTGCGAATCCTATCTGGTCCTGTCTTCTCAACTAAATCTCCCAAGTCAATGTGACCCATTGGAGATGGAGGTCCTCCAACTCCCCAAATGATACAAATAAGTGGTCTGCTTTCATAAATTGAACATCTGTTTTCCGTATCCAAAAATGGGCACTGCTCACTTCTTTCAGGATCTTGACTCCTATCTATAGTGGCATCAACGACTTCACGGGAAATTCTTCCTCTGCGAATATCTTCTATAATGATTCCTACATCGCCTTTTGTTAGCGGCACCTGTGACGTGCAACAAGCTCCATCTCCCACACATGCAGATGGTTCAATAGCATTTGCACGAAGACCAATTTCTCGGGCGTGCATATATTCTAGATTAGGCATGGTAGGGATTATAAGTAAAAAAATCTACATAGTCAAACCACTAATGATTTATTGCTCTCTCCCAATCTCCGAGGAATTTTATTCTGGAAATTAGCCTGCCCTGCCGAGTCTAGGCGGGCCGCAAAAAAGTGGTTCGACGAAGTTTACACTGAGTAGAACCGAAGTGCTCACCATTAAAATCACTTGACAAATAACTATTCCTATTCTAATATAGATATATTCAAATATATCAATAAATATGAATAGTCTTATTGTTGATGTTTTTAAAGCGCTTTCCGATGAAACAAGAATAGATATTCTGCGCCTTCTTCTGGGGAAAAAGGAGATTGCTTGTAAAGAATTATTAACCAATTTTCCCCTTTCCCAACCAACCCTCTCTCATCATTTCAATAAAATGATTGATGCGCATATATTAAATGAACGAAAAGAGGGAGTAAGTCATATCTATAGCATTAATTATCAGTATTTAAAGAAGTTGGGAATAGATATTCACAAGATAGTTAATCTTACGAAAGGAGGTGGATTAATATAAAACCAAATGAAAAATATGGCCAGCTGGCCAGCGAAGAGACTATTCAAAAAACAGTTCAGGCCTTACAGGCAAATAATTTTCAGGTAGAAGTGGTGGAAAATGGAGAAGAAGCCAAAAAGAAAGCTTTAGAATTATTACCCCAGGGAGCAGAGGTTTTTACCATGACTTCTCAAACATTGGAAACTATTGGATTAGACAAGGAAATTAACGAATCCGGTCAATATAATGCGGTCCGTCCAAAACTGATGGTCATGGATAGAAAAACACAAAGTAGGGATATGGCCAAACTGGGAGCTGCCCCTGACTGGGTGGTGGCTTCTGTTCATGCAGTTACAGAAGACGGGCATTTGCTGATTGCCAGTAATACCGGCAGCCAGCTTTCAGCCGAAGCTTATGCGGCAGGTAAGATTATCTTTGTGGTAGGAACACAAAAGATTGTCCAAGATACGGCAGAAGGCCTAAAAAGAATTTACGAATACTCCCTGCCTTTGGAGGATGAGCGGGCCAGACAAGCTTATGGTATGCCTTCGGCTGTCAACAAAATTCTCATCATTAACAAAGAAGTAAGCCCTGAAAGAATCACTGTTATTTTCGTTAAAGAAAAGCTGGGGTTTTAAAACACTGGATTAATTTGTGACTTCCCCTCGCCGTAAGCAGACGAGCTATTTACATATAAAATAAAAAGTGTTTTAATGGAGTAGTGTGATTGTTCTAGGGAAAGGATTACTCATTGTTGTCTTTTTATTCTTAGTTGCTGTTCAGTCTGCCCGGGCTGATAATTTTTTGGGGATAGATAATCCTCCCACCTCCTGGGGTTATCATGGTAAGCCGGAAAATCTCCAGCGCTGGCCACAGCCATTTCTACGGGCAGTTGAGGCAGAACAGGCTAAAATTCTGCTGTCGGTTAAAGACCAGCGCAACTGGTCTTTAACCAGAAAAATGAGTGGGGCGACTAATCTGGCAGATAAAGAAGCAATTCTGGCTCTTGATGAAAAAATAAGAACCAGGCAAATTGCCAGAGACGAAGCCAAAGGACTGGCTCGGTTGTGGCATAAATTGGAAGACGGCATCAATGCCGTTACAGATCCGCTAATAAATATTTTTCAAAAACAGCCAAACGATAGCTTTTTTTCCGCCAGTGACACTATTCACGGTCCGCGAGACTGCGACATCCCAGACAAGCAAGGACCGCAAGACGACATCATTATCCGCCGAGCTGATTTTAGGCTGGAAGGTTTATTCTCGCAAGAGGAGGAAAAGGCGGGAGAAAAGAGTACCGATTATGATTTTTCCGCTAACTTTTTATTGACCCGCTGGAATTGTCACGAGAAGAGCCCCTCTCCCACGACTAAAGCAACTGACATTCGAATTGACTGGAAGATTTTAGAACAAAAAAGCCAGGTCGCAGTGGCCAATTTTTTTGATGAAACTTTTAATAATAATTTAAAGGCTAAATATAATATTGATATTCAAAGAGGAGATGAAGTATTCAAAAAGTTGGATGAGGCAGTTAAGCCGGCGGCAGAAACTCCCAGCTGTACTCTGACTGATGCTAGTGGTGATCATATAGATTTTATAACAGGTAGTAATGGCGCCATTGCCAGCTCTGATCTTCGCTTTGCCAGAATTACCAAAACAGGTGACCTACTCAATATTTATATTGAGGCGGCTGGTCCCATACCGGCGCTTGATGAAAATAGTTCCCAAGCTTATGAGATAGGTTTTGACCGTGGCGGCGGAGGTAGTAATCCGCTTACTCCCAGAAATGGGGCTGATATTTTATATGTAGTTGACTTTGCTAAAGAGGGCATTCGAGGATTTAAAGAAACGCCTGGCAATCAGCAAAATTGGCAGCCCCTAAATGCGAAAAAGTCTGCCAGCTCGGTCCAATTTTCTCTTCCCCTTAAGGAGATTAGCCAAGACGGGTCAGTACCGCCACTGCGGATTTATGCCTCTTCCGCTATTGGCCAAAAGATAGAATTTGATTTAATGGAAAATGGAGGAATGAAAAAATGCTTTTAAGTTTTTTCAAGAACAAATACATTGTGGTAATCGTGATTGGCGCCGCAGTGGTGCTGTTTGGTATAAGCTTACTAAATAATAAACAGCCGAGAGTGCCAGCCACTCCCAACCAGGCAATTCCTGGCCGGCCGCCGGAACTGCCAAAATTGGCGCCGGTTGACTTTCCGGTTTATCCTAAGAGCGAGGTAATTAGAATGGAGAGCATGCCCCCCACAGATTTTGCCGTAGTGTTTGCCAGCCAAGACAAGCCAGCTCCAATTTATCAATATTTACTAAAGAACGCTGTCAAAAACGGCTGGCAAGTTATCCAACAGACAGGAGCGGCTTTCCGGGTCGTCAAAAATAAAACCACGGTGACTATTTTAGTAAGTCAGCAACCTGGAGAAAAAACAGCCATTCTAGAACAAGTAAAACTAGGGCAATGAAGAGGACTTTTTTCTTATTTATTACTTGGCGGATAGTTCTTTTTATTCCACTGGCTGTCGGTTATTTATTTCTTGCCTACAATACAAATGTTTCGTACACTAGTATTTGGAATTTTACCAAGCCATACGCACCCGTTGACAGTTTTCTGCTTTTTCCCTGGGCCAATTCTGACGGAGTACATTATTTATCAATTGCCGGCAATGGCTATGCTCTTGATGGTTCAAACGCCCGTTTTTTCCCGCTTTTCCCGATGATTGTTGGCGGTTTATCACAAATTTTTGGTGGAGGGGCAACCTTTGGCGCAGTTCAATTTTTCAGTGGACTTTTTTTGTCTAATCTGTTTTTCTTGCTGGCACTAATCGTTTTCTATAAACTCATTCGGCTCGATTACCCTCATTTTATAGCAACAACGTCAATTTTGTTTCTGCTTCTTTTCCCCACCTCGTTCTTTTTTGCCAGTATCTATTCGGAAAGTTTGTTTTTTCTTCTTTTACTTTTGTCTTTTTATTTTGCGAGGAGAGGAAAATGGTTTACCGCCTCTTTTCTTGGTTTACTGCTTTGCGCAACGCGGGTGGTGGGCATAGCGATATTGCCGGCCCTTATCTATGAATATTTACGGGGAGACAAAGGGGAGAAGCCCCGGTTTAGGAATATATTTTTTCTTGTTCTTATTCCTCTTGGTCTTATTGCTTATATGTTGTTTAATCTTGCCAAATGGGGAAACGCGCTGTG
This sequence comes from uncultured Gammaproteobacteria bacterium, assembly GCA_964635045.1. Taxonomy (GTDB): domain Bacteria; phylum Patescibacteriota; class Microgenomatia; order Levybacterales; family UBA12049; genus CAZWMJ01. The sequence goes on along the minus strand of CAZWMJ010000002.1, from coordinate 51,613 downwards.
GTTTTTCTTGGCCCAAGGACAGATGGCTAATAATAGATCGGTTGAGACACTCACTTTTCCTTTGCAGGTGGTGTTTCGCTACGGCAAGATTTTAGCGACGGTTCCGACGTCGCAGTTTGTTTTCTGGGTTGCCTTTCTTGAAGTTAGCGCTTTTCTTGTTGCGTCAGTATTGTTATTTATTGCCTGGAAAAAGAAAATCCGCGATTCGTATCTTTTATTTGGGGTGTTTGCTTTCCTGATTTCAACGCTTTCCGGAACATTTAACGGTCTTCCCCGTTACGTTTTGGTCCTCTTTCCAATGTTTATAGCGCTTGCTCTTATTAAACGGAGATTATGGAAAATTCTTTATATTATAGTTTCTTTTGTTCTCTTGTTTATCTTACTCATGTTTTTCTCCCACGGTTACTTCATCGCATAATCTTGCTTTTTGGTTTCTTTTTCTCCAAAATTAATACAGGATGAATAGACTGAGTTTTCTTATTGGCAACACGAGAGTTCGTATCGCTTCTGTCCTGGCCGCAATTTGGTTAGTTACACTTATTTTTCATTTCAGCGTCCAGGCATTTTTTATGCCAATATTTTCCGTGTTTCTCGTTTCTTTTTTTGATCTTCTCATAACCTATTTTAGGAAAAAGGTTTGGTATTTTCCGGCCTCATCATTAGTCAGCGGATTTCTCATCGGACTTATTTTTTCGCCGCAACAATCCGTCTTTGTCTTTATCCTTGCCGCTTTTCTGGCTTCTTTTTCCAAACAATTTATTCGAACAGGCGAACATCGGCATATTTTTAATCCGGCCGCCTTTGGTATTTTATCTACCGGTTTTATCCTTCATGCGCCGATTTCCTGGTGGGCGGTATCCTGGAGTTCGTGGATTATTATTGTCATTCTGGGAGTTTCTTACACCCTTTTTAGGCTTAAGCGGTTAATTTTGCCTGTTACCTTTCTTTTTGCTTATGGTTTGTATTTTTTTATCGCTGTGGGGCAGAATGCCGTCCTGCCCATGCTTTGGGACCCAACGGTATTTTTGTTTGCCGCCGTGATGCTGCCTGAACCGATCACCAGCCCGGCAAATGGTTATTGGAAATATCTTTTCGGCCCGCTCACGGCAATTATGGCAATTATGATAAGCAGAATCAATATTTTCCCCGACGTTTTACTATCCTCTCTTCTTCTGGGTAATATTGTTTACTACTTGACTAAACTACAGAAACATGTTTACACTTAAGATGGATCAAAAGCGGAAGGAGGTGATCTTAGTTGAAAATATTACACATAGTAGCTTTTACCTTAGCAATGATTGGTGCGCTCAATTGGGGACTTATCGCCCTTTTTAATAAGTTTAATTTGGTCGACACAATTTTGGGTGAAGGAAGTCAACTGGGGCAAATAGTTTATATTTTAATAGGAGCATCAGCCATATACGTTTTTGTTACCCACAAAAACGATTGCAAAGTTTGTAAAGGCAAGTAGAGTCTTGTGAGATATGAATATTGGTAAACTGGTGGCAAAATTTTTGCCAACTAAGGTGGTTTATGCCCATTGTGATGTGCCGTGCGGTATTTATGATCCTAACACAGCGCAAATAGCCGCAAAAACTGTTCTTGCCATGGTGCAAAAGATAAACGCCCTGCCCAAAGAAAATCCGGCAGTCAATGATAGAAATTCATTTGTGCGAATGGTACTTACCAAAGAACAGCACGCGGAGCTTTGTAAAAAAGAAGTACTGATTTTATGGACAGACTATTTTAAGACGGAGCATTTGGGAAAATTCCCCGATCTTCATGATCTTGTTTGGAAAACAACCAAACTCTGTAGTGACAATAAGCGAGCGGTTGATGAGAGCAAAGCGGCGGAGTTAGTTTCGGCAGTTGATAAAATCGCCGATATCTTTAACAGGGTTAAAGCTTCAAAATGATTCTCCTCATGCGATTTGTAGTTTCAGGCCGCAGCATGGAGCCGACTTTTAAGCCTAATCAAACGCTTCTGGTTAGCTCGATTCCTTATTTTTTCCGAGAACCGAAAGTGGGCGAGGTGGTCGTAGTCAAAGATCCGCGCGATCCTTCGACAAGCTCAGGACAAGGTGGACGGTTGTTATTAAAAAGAATTGACAAAAAGCGAAAAGAGGAATATTTTGTGGTGGGGGATAATCCCAAACAGAGTACCGACAGCAAGGATTTTGGCTGGATTACCAATAAAGAGATAATAGGAAAAGTGATATAAATGAATTTTTTATTTTTCAATCTGATATTAATATTCATGATTGTTTTTCTGTTTATTATTTTGTCATGGGTGTGGCCGCCTGACAGCCCTTGGGCGCCGTGGTGGACAATCAAAGACGAACAAATACGTGCGGCATTCAAACTGGCAAAAGTCACTAAAGAAGATGTAATTTATGATCTCGGATGCGGCAACGGACGACTTCTCATGCTCGCCGCAAAAGAAATCGGCGCCGGAGGGATTGGGATTGAAATAGACCCGCTGCGTTTTTTTATGGCCAAGTTTTTGATTAAAAAAAATGGCGTTGAAAAGAAAGTCACAATAATAAAAGACAATTTCAATAAACAAAATATAACAGAGGCCACAATTGTTTTTTTATATCTTGTCCCAAAAGCCCTGGAGAGGCTTAAACCAAAATTAATAAAAGAACTACGTGCGGGAACAAGAGTTATTACTTACAAATATCAATTTTCAATGAAGAAAGTTGGAGAAGATAAGGAAAATCAACTTTTTCTTTACAAATTATAGTTTTTTAATTCTTAATAAGAGCCAGCGCAGTTTATCGGCGATTTTGTAAAGCTCGTAAAGAAAAGGGTTAATGACCAGGTCGAAGCTGCCCACAAATTCCACCAGCTTTCCCCCATACCCAAGTTTGAACCTGTGAAATCCATACCATGGGTCGTTTTTATCTGGATTTGGTCCCAAGCTTCCCCACATGTCAAAAACTTTGCAACCCATTTTCTTGCCAAATCTTATCGCTTCCCACATCATTAGGTTGCTGGCCATTACTTCGCGGTATTTATCGCTTGAGGCTCCATAAGGATAATAGAGAACATCATCGTAGATAAAAACAACCCAAGCAACTAGTGGCTCTTTTTTATATTTTGCTATTAACAAATGGGCAATTCCGGCAGGTTTTAGAGTTTGCCACATTACTCGGTGGTATTTTTCATCGTGGGCATAAAATTTCTGTCTGGTCGTTGTTTCTCTGGTTAGTTTTAAATATATTTCAAAAGCTTTATCCGAGTTATCTTCTGTCACTTCCACCCCGTGTTTTTGAGCAACTCTGATGTTATAGCGGGTTTTGGGATGCATATTTTTCAGCAACTCATCTTCGCTTTGTGTTAAATCAAGCTGAAAAGTATACTTAGTAAAAAGAGGATGAGGTGAAGAATTTAGTCCATAACTTTTAAGTTTTGAGTTGTAGTTTTGCGTTTTGCGTTTTGCGTTTTGCGTTAATTGTATGTTTGGTTCCAACTGAATAAATATGCAGTTTTCCTGCTTGCCAATTTCGGAAAGTTTTTTAACTGTTTCTTTAGTCGGTAAAGTTCCTTTAGGTAAATATCCAATAGTCCATGGAGTGTGAGGAATTTTATGAATTGAAAGTATAAACCCTTCCTCTATCATAAATTTAACTCCGGTTTTTTTTCTAAATTCTCCCCATTCTTTTGATTGAAGCGGATGAACTGTCATAAAAATTCCGGCACATCCGGATCCTTTTGTATTATATGCATGTTTTGATTGATAACGTTTTCTGGCAGTTCCAAAATAAATCGGGAGATGGTATTTGATGATCTTTGACCAAAAAAAAGACGGCGGCGGGCATAAGTAAAAAATAATTTTTCTTTGGCGCGAGTCATCCCGACATAACAGAGTCTTCGTTCTTCTTCCAATTCGTTTTTATCCATCACAGATCTGCTGTGAGGAAATAATCCTTCTTCCATGCCGATCATAAAAACTACTGGAAATTCCAGTCCTTTGGCGGCATGGATGGTCATCAGGGTTACCGCGTCTTTTTTGTCATTATTGGCAGGTTTGTCAGGCAAATATTCCTGTTCAACCAAAGAAACATTTTCCAAAAATTGAATAAGATTGGGAAATTCTATGGCGACACTGCGCAGTTCTTTTATATTTTCCAGTCTTTGTCTGTCTTCCTCGTCTTTTTCGTCATATAAACTTAGATAATCCGTTGCTTGTACAACTTGATCCAAAAGTTGAAGCGTTGCGAGAGTGTTTTTCTCAGTCAGTTTGTCTTGGAATGTTTGGAACTTTACGAATCTGCCTTTTCCCAGTTTTTCCACGCGTTGGCGGGAAATTTTATCCTTTGGGTTAGCAATAATGCGAAGATAGGCTAAAATGTCTTTTATTTCTTTTCTCTCATAAAATCTCGTTCCTCCGATTAACATATAAGGAATTCCCCGATGCAAAAATACTTCCTCGATAACGCGGGATTGAGCATTGGTTCGATAAAGAACAGCGATGTCGGAATAAGATAAATTTTGAATTTTGTCCGCGATATATTCTGCCTCATCCTGCTCGTTTCTTGATTCATAAATTGTTATTTCGTCTCCCTTCGGGTTTTCCGTCCAAAGAGAGAGTATGGGGTGGGTGGTATTGTTTTGGATGACGGAGGTGGCTCCATCAAGAATTTTTTGTGTTGAGCGGTAGTTTTGCGAAAGAGAAAAGGTTTTTGTATTTTGAAAATCTTGTTTGAATTTGGTGAGATTTCTAAAATCCGCCCCCCGCCAACTGTAAATGCTTTGGGAAAAATCTCCGACCACGCAGATATTCTTCCATTTCTGGGAGAGCATTTTTGTCAATATGTATTGGGCGTGGTTTGTGTCCTGATACTCGTCAATCAAAATATAATGGAAACGATTTTGATATTTCTCTAAAACTTCCGGGTTGTTTTTCAAAAGCTGTATGGTTTTTATGAGCAGGTCATCAAAATCCAAAGCGTGATTTTCCTTTAGCACGTTTTGATACATGGGATAAATTTGGGCTACCGCTTCTTGGAAATAACCTCTGGCATAATTTGGATATTCCAATTCTCCTATCAATTCATTTTTAGCCTGAGAGATGGCAGATAAGACGGAATACGGTTTAAAATCTTTGATGGAAAGATTTAATCTCGTCATTGCTTCTTTGATAGCGGCAATCTGGTCTTGGTCGTCATAAATAGCAAAGTTTTCAAAAATCCCGATATGTTTGCCGTCAATTCTAAGTATCTTGGCGCAAAGAGAGTGGAAAGTGGAAATAAGCGGTGATTTGACACCGGTCATAAATTTTTGCACTCTTTCTTTCATCTCCAAAGCTGCCTTGTTTGTGAAAGTACAAGCTAAGATATTCAGCGGATTTATTCCCTGATGTATTAGATGCAGTATTTTGTATGTAATAACCCTGGTTTTTCCACTGCCTGCGCCGGCCAAAATGACCATTGATCCCTCGCTTTGCGCAACCGCTTTTTGTTGTTCCGGGTTTAAGTCATTGAGAAAACCTCTATTCATGCCGTATAATAATAACATTCCGCTTGGCGGGGCTCAAGTATGAAAAAGATTTTTATCATTGCAAACTGGAAATCTAATAAAACCATTGACGAGGCAGAAAAGTGGCTACATGGCCTCGCTCAAAAATTACGGCTTAATAGGCCGGACCTTAAAAACAAAGAGATAATACTTTGTCCGTCCTTTACTCTTTTTGAACACGTCCGTTACTGCTCGGAAAATCTGAAACTGCCAATAAAATTCGGGGCGCAGGATATTTCGCCTTTTGATGAGGGAGCTTATACGGGAGAGATTTATGGCAGACAAATAAAAGAATTTGCTGATTATGTTTTAATAGGCCATTCAGAAAGGAAAACTAATTTCCATGAAGACAACGCTATGATTATCAAAAAGGTTGCAATGGCGAGAAAATATGGAATTGCTTCAGTTTTTTTTATTCAGAATGAAACAACTCCGATCCCAAAAGATATGTCATTAGTAGTTTACGAACCCCCTTCTTCGATTAGTCCTGGAATTCCCGATACGCCGGAAAATGCGCAAAATGTAGCAAAATTTATAAAAGAAAAAGATAGTAATGCCAGCGTTTTATATGGCGGGAGTGTCACTTCGGAAAATATTGCCGGCTTTACAAAAATGCCAAGCATTGACGGTGTTGTAGTTGGTAGAGCAAGCCTTAATCCCGAAGAATTTGCCGATATAGTCAAAAATGCGTAAAAAAGTATTTATTATTCTTGGGCTGTTACTGCTTATTTTTATTGTCAGATTTATTGGCACGACCATTAAGCTAACTCCCGTTATGTTTCAGCTTATTTTCAACCGCGATATCACACTTAAAAAAACTGATGATAGAATTAATATCTTACTTTTGGGGATTGGTGGAGAAAAGCATCAGGGCCCTGAGTTGACAGATACGGTTATTTTTGCCAGTTTAAGTCCTATAAAAAACGATGTAACACTGGTGTCAATCCCCCGTGATTTATGGATAGAAGATCTTAAGCAAAAAATTAACTATTCTTATGCCTTTGGTGAAAGCAAGAAAAAAGGAGGAGGTTTGATTCTAACCAAGGCAGTTGTGGCAAAAATTCTCGATCAACCGGTTGATTATGGAATTAGAGTAGATTTCGAGGGATTTGTTAAGGCAATTGATCTGGCAGGAGGATTGGATATTAAGGTGGAGAAAGCACTTGACGATTATGAGTATCCAATCGCCGGGAAAGAAGATGATTCTTGTGGACATACAGATGAAGAATTGGTAACACTTGCTACCGCTTCTTCTCAGCTTGAGGCGTTTCCCTGTCGTTACACTCACATCCGCTTTGACGAAGGATTACAGCATATGGATGGACAGAAAGCTTTACAATTTGTTCGTTCCCGTCATGCAGAAGGGGAGGAGGGTACGGATTTTGCCAGAAGTAAAAGACAAGAATTAGTCATAAAAGCTTTTAAGGATAAGGTTTTTTCTGTGGGTACACTGCTTAATCCGGCCAAGGTGTTAAGTTTTTATGAGATTTTACAAAAAAGCATCGATACGGATATTAAACAGGATGAGTTTGATGATTTTATTAGACTGGCTCAAAAGATGAAAACTGCCAAAATTAAAAGTTCGGTTTTGGATTTTGGGGATTCAGAAAACAACAAGTCCGGTCTTTTGATTAATCCGCCGATTAGCAGAGATTATAACGGTCTGTGGGTACTTATTCCCAAAATTGGTAACGGTAATTTTTCCGAGATTCAAAAATATGTCAAATGCGAGATTAGTAGCGGTAAATGTTCACTTTAGCTGATAAACTTTGGTGTTTTTACTCTGAAAGATAATTTTCCCTAGGGCTTCGAATTTTTGTTCATCCAGATTGGGGTATTTTTGATATTCCATATCGCCAACAAAAATTAAGGAAATTTTATATTTGTTTATTAATTGCTTAGTAATATTAAGATCCGCTGTTTCATAGAGTTTTTGCACATCGGCAATTCGGGGAGCCGCCACATCATAACTTCCTCTCCACAGCCATTCATGGACCGGCCAGCCGATCACCGTTGGCAATCCGGTGTTGGCTGAGACTCTGGCGTAATCGGTATAACTGTCTCCGTTTGCTTCAAGAATAATTGGTTGGTTTTTTATGTTATCTCTGATCCAAAGAATTGTTTTATAATCGGTTGGATATAAATTAGCAAGATATGAAAGTCCGTCAAGTCCTTTGTATTTTTCCAAATTTCCATAATATGAATTGATGGCAAAAAAAGAATAAATGGCAACTAAAGATAAAAGACAGACAGCCAATATTTTTTTCTTTATATTTATTGCCACTTTAAAAATAATGTATCCCGATGAGATCGACAGCATGATAAAAGATTGATAGACCAGCTTAAACATGGTGTTTGCTCTGTAGTGAGCAGGGTAAATATCTTTGGCATAGATAAATTCGGGAATGACGATTAAAATACTGGAGAAAATAATCAATAAAAATATAAAAATGTCGGAGGGGAAAATCTGACGTTTATCCGATCTTTTTTTAATCAGGAAAAATATAAAGGTCACCACCCAAAAATAAAAAAACCCATAGAGAATGAAAATTTGCCACCAGGGTGATTTTTGGCAGTGATTTACTTCAAAGAGGAACGGTCCTAACTTGCCAATATTGGCCATAAATTGTGGGGCGCAAAGGACGCCAATGCCGGCTACGAATGGTTTAAAATTAAGATTAAAAGGAAGAGAGAAGATAATACTACCAATAAGTACCAATACTACCAATATCAAATATCTCAATGGGGATTTTCTTAACAAATAAAATAATATCAAAGCGGTTAATCCGAAATAAATTATACCGTCCCAAGCATTAGTCATGTACATAACTGCCATCAGGAGCGACAATAATAAGATTTTAAAGATGTTAAGAGATTTAGATATTAAGATATTAAATAAGAAGGCTATTGTTAATAAGACAACAGGTATATCAAGAACATGACCGTGCAAGTCTGACACCACAAAGGAATAAAGCGGAAATTCATGAATGGTAAAAGGGATAAAGCGAGTGGCGTTTGGATACCAGTAATTATTGGGAAAGGTTGATGGCGAAAAGATTAGTTGCCAAAAAGGAAGAGGGTTTTGAGTATCGTACGGCTTAAAGAAAGTATAGATGGTGTGAAGATTACCGGTTAATGTTACTAAAAAGGCTGTAAATAATCCACCAATGATAGTGTATAGGGTAGAGCGTTTAGCGTTTAGTTTAATTTGAGTAATAAGATTAAAACCTATAGAAAATGAGCCGGTAAAAGTAAAAGCGAAGATTGCTGCCACCATCAGGTTAAATGTTATGGGAGAGGGGATGTTGGATAATTTTGTTAAGACAGCAGTGATCAGATGTCCAAAATAATAATAGTTGATAGAAAGTGGAGGGAACCACATATCAAGCGGGGGGAAGAACTCACTTCGCAATATGGAATTGATGAAACCAAAATCCATGTATTTTTCCAATCCATGAATGTCCGGCTGGTGAGCTCTGATGAATGACCAAAAGAGCAATCCTCCCAAAAATAAAAATTCCTCAAAAATAAAAATTCTCCAATGTTTTTTAAAGAGAGAAAAAACATTATGATAAGAAAATATTAAAAGATTAAGGATTAAGGCAATACTTAAAAGTAAAATTACTGTCAGTTGGGTAAAGGGAAGAATTTTTAGAACCCCAAATAAAAAAACAGCGTAGGTGAGACTTGCGATTCCTATTATTTTGGCAAATATGTATCCCCGGTCGAAAAACTCCGAAAATATAAAACTAATTAAAGGCAAAAAAATTATGCCAATTATGAAGAACACGATCCACCACTGAATAACGAATAATAGATCAGACAGATACATATAACTAGGTAAAGATTTGGGAAAGTTCCGTAATGGCAAAAAGATTCTTTTTTAGTTTTTTAGATTTTGTTTTATTTAGCCAGAAGAATATTGTTTTTGGATTATTCCCCGCCACAAATTCCAAAAGAGGCAAATCGTCATCTACGTAGCGGTCGATTTTTAATTTCTTTATCGACTCGTTTTTGAATAGATGAGGTTGATTATTTTTAAAATTAAAGTATAAGCCGTCAAAAATTTTATGAAACTGGTGTTGCTTAATAAGTTTGTCGGTGACATTTTTTAGGAAACTAAATCTGCTTGACAGGAGATAACATCTATATTGTCTTTGTTTGGAGATTTTTTTTACAAACAGTATATTTTCGATGATGGGAGGTCTGAAGATTGGCTGATGAGTAATCAGTCTTAGTAATTGTTCCGGTCTTGAAGGAATTCTGTATAAAAGAATGCCGTTTTTCTTTTGTTTGTATAATCTATCAATAAGTCCGTGCGGAATAAACGGCGGATAATTGATCAAAATTTTATCAAAATCAAAACCTAAGTTCATACATTAGCAATTAGCAACTAGCCATTAGTTAAAAAAGCGTTTTATTAAATTTAGTACCTTAAAATTCCAGCCGACGCGATGCCCCGTACCTACTTTTCCGATAATTTCACCTCTGTGTTTAGAATACCATTTGTAGCTCTCGATAAGAAGATCCTTATTTGATTTTTTGGGATGCCAATTTAGTAATTTTTCTGCTTTTTCAGTAGATACATATGAGGGAACAGCTATTGTTTTGTAATGCCAGGCGGCGATGGGAGAAAGGTGCACTGATTCAAGAATCCCCAGTATTATTTGAGAGGGTAAAACAGGGAACCCGAAAATTCTTGATTTTGATTTTGCTTCTTTAATTACTGCCCCAAGATCGGTTTTCCATGTGCCAAATTCTTTGGCTCCTATATTAAAAATTTCTCCGTGGATTCTGCTTGAGAGAGCTTTTTCTATCGCATCAACAACATCGGAGACAGCCAAAAGCTGATATGGATTATTTCCGTCTCCTAAAATAAATACTTTTTTGCCGGAATAAATTGCTTCAAACCATAATTCAAAAACGCCGAGTCGCTCCGGTCCTAAAAAGGTTTTTGGACGAATAATATTTATCTGCAATCCTTTTTTTATATAATCCCTACAAAGGTTTTCTCCTGCTATTTTTGATTCTCCGTAGTAACCAATTGGATCAAGCGGCGCTTCCTCTGTTTCTGGTAGGTGTTTGGGAACTCCATATACAGCCGTTGTGGAAATAAAAACCAAACGCATTATTTTATTCTGCAAAGCAGAATCTAAGACATTTTTTGTCCCATCGACGTTAACGCTGAAAATAAGTTTTTTGGATTGTTGGATAGGCAAGGCGGCGGCCGCATGCACAACGAAGTGTTGGTTTTTCAACGCTTTTTGCAGGGCTTTGGTGTTTCTTATGTCGCCTTTGACAAAGTCCACTTTTCCGATAAGATCTTGCGCGTCTAAATCCGCTAAATCAAAAAGAGTTACTTTGTTACCGTCTTTCAAAAATCTTCTGGCCAAGTGCACGCCCAAAAACCCAGCCCCGCCGGTAATAAATACATTTTTTTTCTGCATGTGTAAAAGCTATTGTATCATTGGAGGATATTTTTTCCCAATGTTTTTAAAAATCATTACCTTTGGGTGATCGTAGACGGTGAAGGACTCATCCGCGACGTCGTCGCGAATTTCCAATTTCCAATTTCCAATTTCCAATGTAGGATAAACCGAAAACTCTGCAACCTTTTTAAATCCCAAAGAACTATTAAAAAGAGTTTGATAATATTTTGTAGTTAATGGATAACACTTGCCTGGGGGAAGTGTTTGACAATTTGTAAGTTTTTGTAAAGGTACATAAAGACGATTTGAGGCAATGACAATGTAATCAGTTTTTGACAGTTGTTGATTGATTATTGCCCATTTTGATTCTGTATCGGGATCATAAAGAGGCAAAGTTATCATGTGATATTTTTCTTGACCAAAAAGAGGAAGAGAGTCATCCCAATGTTCAATGGCAATAGTTAAACCTTGAGAAATATTATTATTTATCCACTCCGATGCGAGAACGCGGGTGTTGGGTTTTTGATAGATATTAACAAAAGATAAAGGCCAAATAATAGCAACTAGCAAATAGCCACTAGCAACTAGTTTACCTAAATGAGCAGGAAGACGATTATATAATCGAAAGAAAAACGCTGCGGCGAAGAGGCAAAGAAGTGGGTAAAGGGGGAGCATGTAGCGCATAAAACCGATGGCAAAATTACCAACTGTCAGAAAATAAGTCCAAAAAAAAGTTAAGACAATTATTGTTCTATTGTTGGATTGTTTTATTGTTTGAAAGACTACAAAGATTGTTCCTAAAAAAGAAAATGTAGCGATGAATGGTCCCAGACCCCAGAGAAAAATATTTTTTAGCTCGTACCAATACGGAATTTTTCCAACATATTGAAGGGTATAGGGAAAGGTAAAAGCATCGTGAGTCATACGGTACTGCTGCATATTTTGTTCCCAGAAGGCCTTAAAGTCGATAAGAGCGTATGGCTCAAAGATTATAAAAGTTATAAAGGCCGTAGACATTATGATTACCAAATCAACAAGCAGTTTTTTGATAAAGGTTGGCATATGCGGAAGCCATATATGCGGGCGATGAGGATTTTTAAGAATTATGAGTAAAAAGTCAATCACGAGAGCCATGCCAATAGATGTAAGTAGCACTATGGCGCTTGTTTTGGTAGCAAGAGATAGTCCAAAGAAAAAACCGACCAGCATCGATTTTCCAACAGTTGGTTTTTGATAAAAATTGATTAATTGATAGAGAGTCAACAAGACAAAAAATGTTAGAGGCGTGTCAACGGCATAAAAGTGAGACAGTTGAATAGGCAGGACACTTATGGCATAAAAAAATGCCGCCAAAAGAGCGATATTTTTATTAAAAAGTTTTTTGCCAAGGAAAAAGAGAAGAGTTAGACTTGAAAGATCAAAAATTGCCGATAGGACTCGCCCCAAAAGATTTATATGGCCATATTGGGTAAAAAGAGGGTTGATGATACCGGCTATATTTCCGGCAATTTTAAGAAAATATAGAGGAAAACTGCCATAGGCAAAAAAATGCGGATTAAAGCTGCTTTGCGGTGAGAGAAATTCGATAATACTTTGGGGGAATTGTAAAGGAGTGGTAAACATGACAATGGCTCTTTCATCTGGGTGAAGATGGAATCCTTGATCCCAATTGAATCCATACAATCTAAGGAGAGAAGCAAGTAATAATATAATTATAAGTGGTAAATTAATTTTCATTCTTTTAATTTTTTAAAAACAAATACTGTAGGGCGATCAAATACGTTTGCGGTTTCTTCGAGTGAAAAAACCGGATCTCCCAAGTAAGTAATTTTGCAAAAAATATCACAGGGAGTTTCATAAACTTTTTTAAATCTTAATGCCCCATTTAATAACGAGTCATAAAACTTATTTCCCTGCGGAAATTTTATTTTTTTTGTTAAACGAGTTTTTAACAAGCGTTGACTGGTAAGAATAATATAATCGTAATTATTAGTAATTGGCAAAAGTTCATCATAAAAATTAAAAAGTTTGATATTACTGAAATAGGGATTGAATGGGGTAATGCCTAAATCATAAACTTCGCTTAAAATTTTACTATTACTGGGGATATTTTCCCCAGCCCAAAGGCCGGCCGTAATTCTGGTATCGGGTTTTGCGTGGACAGTTATGAAATAGGCGATGGTAAAAAGAGCGCTCACGAATAATATAATTCCCAACATCAGATATCTGCCTTGTCTGTTTAACCAGTCTTTAATACCGATAGCAATTATCAAATACATAAACGGTAAGCCGGGAACCATATATCTTGTCCACTTTGCAAACAAGAAGCTTTGAGAAAAAAATAATAATAAGTAAGAAACAATAAGCAATAAATAAAAATCATTTTTTTTCTGTAAAGCACCGCGGGATACGTAAAGTAAGGACGGGATGAATAATATTGTTAAGATAGGATTCAAGATAAATGGATAGATGTGCAGAAATTGAAATAATACCGGTACCGTATTAAAAAACTCACCAGTATAGAAAACGGGAAGACTGCCAAAAGCCACAGATGATTCATATCTCATGCTTGCGATAAATGATGGAAAATCTATTAATACAAAAGGAGAGGTGATAATAAAAGCTGTCAGGGTAGCGGCACAAAAAGTTAGTATATTTGTCGTTATTTTATAAATTCGTATCTTCTTATTTTTTCCCAAGTAAAGTAGAAATGATAAAATGGGGATTGGCAAAAGAACAATGCTTGAAACTTTTGTAGCGAGTAAAAGCCCCAAAATTATGCCAGTGAAAACGAGGTTTCGTTTGATTGAGAAATAAAAAAGTAAAACACCTAAAAAGGTAAGCAAAATTTCGAATGTGCCGAAATGTGCAAATTGAATAAGACCAATACTTGTTACTGTTAAAAATGCCGCCAAAAGTCCTGTGGTATTATCTTTGATTTGTTTACCAATGAGATAAACCATTGGGATAAGAGCGACACTTAATATCGCAGAAAAAAATCGGGAGATCAAAATGGCCTGCTCAAAAGAAACGGCGAAAGCTGGAAAATGGGAGAACAGATTATAGAAGACTCCTACTATATAAATAATATAGATCGGAAATGAGCCATAGGCGAAAAAGTGGGGATTTAGATTTTGGGGAAATTGTAATTGAGAAACGGCAGAAGCAATGTTTCTCTCGTCCGGGTGAAAATAAAAAGGAGAACCCCAGTTAAGATTATAGAAACGAAAGAAAATACCAATGATGATTAATAAAAGAATAATTTTCAATTTATAATTTTCAATTTTCAATGTTTTAAAATTTATTGATCTGCAATCAGTGCTGCTATTTTTTCTCCCAATTCAACTGCGTAGTTGGTTCCTCTATCCCAAGGATAAACTTGTTGAATATTAGCAAGATATATATTTGGCAGAGGAGTTTCAAATGAAGGAATGATTTTAGAGTAGTTGGTGGGAATAATCGGTTGAGCAAAGGGAACAGAGAATAGTTTAGAATCGATAATTGAGAATTCATAATTGGGATTTATTTTTTTTAAATATGGATGGTAAACTCTTAGAAGTTCTGGAGTAGTCATTTTCATGTAAGGGTGGTTAGCAGGTAAATAATTACCGATATAGACAATATGCTCGTTGTTGTAATATTTTTTGTCCATAAAGTTGGTATGTTCAACAATTGCCACAAAGGGAGAGTTTTTTTGACAAATGCTCAGCCAGTATGTGCCATCGGTTAAAAAGGGTTTCTTTAGGCGGAGAATCAGATTGGTTGCGCCAAGACCCTTAAGAAGCTTCAGCTTGTTTTGATAATCGATAGGCAGACCGGGAGCAATTTTTATAAACAGAAAAGAGGGAAGAGTGACAATGACTGCGTCGTAATTTCCAATTTCCAATTTCCAATTTCCAATTGTTTTAAACGCAACCTTTACCTTACCGTCGTTCTTTATTTCTTGCACTTCTGTATTAAACAATATTTTTCCTCCGTTTTGTTCAATTCTTTTGACAAGGGCATTGGCGAAATGCAGAAATCCTTCTTGCGGATAAGCAAGGCTTCTTGTTCTTTTTTTTATTCTTGCCCAAAACCAGGCAAGAGAAATATCATTTGTAAATTCTCCAAATTTATTAAAAAGTTGAGGCTGCCAAAGCGTTTTATAAGGATTATTTCCCATCAATTTTGGCAATATATCGGCGGCTTTAAATTTTTCCAATGGCCGCCATAGAGGATTGTATTTCATAAGCCCTAAAAAAAGGCCCATTCGCAGACGTTCAATCGGGGATAGCAAAGAAGTTGTCAATACATCAAGCGGAGAATCAAATCTTTCTATAGAGCCGTTTACATAAACGGAGGTTTTGGCGCGTTTTGTAAAAATGTTATGTTTTATTTCTTTTGCTAATTGTAAGATATTTTTATCATTGGTAAAGAAGTGATGATAATGTTTTTCCAAAGACCATTGCCAGTTTTTTTCTTTGTAGCCAAGAGCCAGTCCGCCCGGGGCAGAATCTTTCTCAAAAATAGTAACAGCATGCCCTTTTTTTGTTAATTGATAGGAAGCAGCCAGTCCGGTAAATCCAGCGCCGATAATTGCAATTTTCATAAAGCTTTTCTGCCACGGGTTACGAGGAAAAGAAGAAGCCCCAGTGTGATGCTGGCCGCGGCCGCTATCCCGCCGGTAATAAGAGTCGAACTGCCGGGCGGGGAAATTGTGGGATGTATTGTGGTGTTAGTTGGAGTTGGTATTGTGGTCAGCGTGGGTGTGGGAGTAGAAGATGGTGTGGGAGAGACGGTGATGGACGCAGTTGCGATAACTGTTGGGGTAATTGTAAGCATTGGAGTTGCGGAAGGAGTGGCAGATTCATTAACTTGTGTACCGGCAGCGTAGACAGTAAAGGTTTGACTTATTGTTTTAAGAATACCAAATTGATCGGGCGCGGAAACCAGGATAGTATGCTGACCGGGAGAAAGTTTACTGCCGGGTCGATATGTCCAGCGACCGTTTTGGTCGACAACTACTTGTGTTTGTATGTTTTCATCCGAATGAATAATGATTTTGATTTTTGCACCGGGAGAAGCGGCGCCGCTAAATTGCGGTTGCTGATCAGAAAATTTTTCATCCTTTTTAGGCGCTATGATCTGAGGCGCAGTGTTTTCTTTAGGATTTATTGAAAAACTGGGAAAGGAAGTTTTTGTTGAGTTCAAAGAAGCATCGCTGGTGGCCACAGGAGAGGTGCTACTCGTAAAATCATAATTTTTTGACAGGGTTATGATAGGCACCGGGTTAATCTGATTTGCCAAAAGTCTTATATTCGACTCGCCTGATGGTCCAACGACAAGCATTTGTATAATAGTAGTAGGCGATAAAGAAAAAAACGCGGTAAAATCTTGTTTTAAAAGATTATTTAAAGGCAGGATATAGCTGCCATCCGATTTTACAAGGGTAGATATTGTTTGGGCGTTCTGGATACTTATATACACAATTGCTTCATTTGGATTACTTCCGTCTGCCAGAATGATTTTTCCCGCCATTGGCTGTTGAGTCGGAGGTGGATTTTTAAGGCTTGGTCCCGTTGTTACTTCAAAAGGATTATCAGAGTTTTCCGTGTTTTGAAATGTCGTTTGCCCGCTGATAATAGAGAAAAAATATTTTGTTTGGGGTTCAAGATTTTTTATCGCGACGTGATGTGTCAGATAGGGTTTTACAAGTCCTGTTGGTTGGTCTCTGTCGTCAAGCGCGATCTTGCCCATTATTTTGTCTTTGCCAAAAGAAATAGAGCCTAAATTGCTTTGCGCCGTGGTGTAAGATACAGTGAATGAGGAATCTTGAATATTACTGATGCGTATATTCTGTGGAATTTCTCCGCCAGCTGCCCTTCCGATAACAATAACTCCGTTTTTGACCAGAATTGATGTAATGCCGATACCAATGGTAATCATGAAGATTCCCAGTAATGTTGGCATTCGTTTGTTCCAAAAACTATTTCTCATGGATTTGGATTTATTATTATATTCCCTGTCGATGTTGCAATTTTCAGTTCATTAGGAATGGGGGTTACATTAGGAGTGGGAGTTGCGCTTGGTGAAGATATATTTGGCGATGATAATAAAACAGAAGGAGTTGAAATTTGTTCCTGGCTGCCCTTCTCTACCTCAAATATTGGCGGCGCATTTTCTCTTTTTTTGATCTTCTCAACGATTTTCATATCAAAGGTTGGGTTTATAGGTTTAATCTGGATGTTTTGAACAGGAGTGATAGTTGAATTTACAGACGCATGGTATATGTTAAATGACATCCAAGCTAAGACAAGAGCAAAAGTTGATACTAATAGAAAAATTACATCATTACGTTTCATAGTGATACTTATTCTTTAAAATAAGCCCTGCCTCTAATACTTAGTTTTTGTAGTTCGTTTCTGATGGAATCTTTACTTAAGGAAATGGTATCTACGGTAATAACTCTCTCGAAGTTAACAAGCGAAGATAGAAATGCGGAAAGATCAGAAGAATTACCTTGACTTTCAATAGAAAAGGCAAAAGATAGACTTTTGTCGCTATTTTTAACTGGTGGGTAAATATCTACTTGAAACAATTGCAGTCTTGTTATCTTTACGTTATATTTTTTGGCAAGAGACTGAATCTGACCGGCTAAAAGCGGAACAGTCGGTTTTTGAGGCAAAGCAGAAAGTATAATTGGCATATCATTTGCGAGGAAACTGTATTTTTGTCCAAGCAAAGAGAGATTGGCAATTTTTTGCACCAGTTGTTGATCTATAAAAGTATTGTCTTCCAGTTCTTTTTTTAATTGGGCGATGGTGGAAAGTGTTGGGCTAATAGCAAAAAATACAAAAATAGAAAGCGCAATAAGCGTTAACACCAGCGTGGTAAATGCTTGTGTTTTTTCCTGTTTGAAGTCGGGTAGCATTTCCAGATATTTCTTTTTTGGCAACAGCTTCAAAAGACTTTTATTTATTTGCATATAATTATTTATTTTTAATAAGCGCCGTCATGACAACTACAATTGTTGCATTTGAAGTTTTGTTTTCTATTTTATCAATACTTACGGTTTCTGTTTTTGGATAGTTTCTAAGCTGATTAACAAATGTTGTCAGCGATAAGACGCTTTGTACATGAGCTTCAATCCTGATATTTTTTTCAGAAACTATTACGGTATCAAAGATAAAATCCTGCGGCGCCAGTTTGAGGACATCTTTAAAAATTTGCACTGTTTGTTTTCCGTTTTCATCATATTTTGCCGCCAGAGCAAGTCTATCTTGAAGATTGCGGTATTTTTCCTCATTTGCTTTAGAGAGACCGACTATGGTTTGCTCTTGCTTAATTTTACTATGTAAATCAATCAGCTTTCTATCAAGAGAAAACCGATATATAAATGCCGACAGCGCTACTATTTCGGTGATAATAACAATAATTCGTCCGATGGTAAGAGCCCAACTGATAAATTTTTCAAAAAAATTAACTTCTTGTTTTTTTAGTAGATTTATTGAAGATGTCTGATTGGGCATGATAACCTAAGTCTAGGAGAATTTTTGCTTTTTGTCAAAGAGGTTATTTTTTTGCGGTTTGTTTTTTTACTTTTTTAATCAGGAGCTTTGACAGGCTTGATTTTAGTCTTGCCGCTTTGTTTTTATGGATAAGATGCTTGGAAGACGCCCTATCAATTGCTTTTATGGCCTCTTGTATAGTTTTTTCGCGAGCAGTCTTTTTGGCTTTTTTGACAATAATTTTAAGAAGATCTTTTATCTTTTTGTTGCGAAGCGTTCTTTTTTTATCCTTGCGTAATTTTTTCTTGGCTGATTTTGTTACTGGCATGGACGTATTTTAGCATGATATACTGTAAAAAACAAGCCAGATTATGAATTTTATCCAAAAAGGCTTCGATATTTTATCAAGGCGTCAGACTAACATTCTTTCCGCAGCATTTGTCATTATGGCAACTGTCATTTTTTCCCAAACACTTGGTTTGATAAGACAAAGGCTTTTAGTTTCTATTTTTGGTCCATCAGATATACTTGGAGTATATTTAGCGTCTGCCAAACTGCCAGATCTGTTGTTCCAGCTTATTATTGCAGGCGCATTGTCGTCTTCTTTTATTCCGGTCTTCTCCGATTATTTAGCAAAGGGTAGAAACGAAGAGGCTCATAGGGTGGCTTCCGCACTGCTGATGTTAGGCTGTCTTGTTTTTTCTCTCCTAGCAGTAATTCTTTTTATTTTTGCGCCATTTTTTTTGCAGCTGATAAATCTCGGATCGGGATTTTCTCCAAGTGAGATTGCGTTGATGGCAAACTTAATGAGAGTTCTAATTTTTAGCCAATTTCTCTTTATCGTGGGGACATTTTTTTCCGCCCTTCTCCAGTCATATAGTCATTTTTTCGTTCCGGGCATTGCGGCCTCCCTTTACAATTTAGGAATCATAATAGGGATAGTCGGTTTTTCTTCGGTACTTGGGATTTTTGCTCCGGTGGTTGGCGCGCTTTTGGGAGCGCTTTTTTTTATTTTATTCCAATTGCCTTTGGTCAAAAAAGTTGGATTTATTTTTATTCCATCGTTTAAGTTTGCCTCAAAAGGCGTTTCGGAAATACTAAAATTAATGTGGCCGCGTACTCTTTCTATCGCCGTTTTTCAGCTGGGATCTCTGGCCACTGTCATTCTTATTTCCTTTCTTTCCTCGCCCGGCAGAAATTACGTAATTTTTGATTACGCACAGACTCTTGCTTTTGCTCCCATTGGTCTTTTTGGCCAGACCATTGCTCAAGCGGCTTTTCCTATTTTGTCCAGAGAGCGGGAACAGCCGGAAGAGTTTAAGATAACATTTATCACCAGTTTTACACAAATGTTTTATTTAATTCTGCCGGTTTCTGTACTTTTTTTAGTCCTTCGTATTCCCATTGTCAGATTGATATATGGAGCCGCCCAGTTTGATTGGGGGGCAACTGTTTTGACCGGAAGAACCCTGGCTTTCTTTTCTGTTTCACTTTTTGCCCAAGCGCTGACAGCTCTTGTTTATCGTGGATTTTATGCCCTCCACGATACAAAAATTCCTCTTGTTATAGGGACAATAACAACAATATCCATGATAGCGCTAAGCGCAATATTTATTCTTTATTACCATTTTGGGGTAGAAAGTATTGCCATTGCTTATTCTGTAACAAGTGTGGCTAATTTTATTATTTTGATGGTGCTTTTGGATAATAAAATAGGCGGTTTCAAAAAGACAGTTTTTTTTCTGCCGCTTATTAAGATTTCTTTAGCGACAATATGTACGGGGATAGCGTTGTATATACCGATTAAATTACTTGATCAATTAGTCTTTGATACAACCAGAACAATAAATCTATTATTTTTGACAGGTATTTCGAGTATAATTGGATTGAGTTTGTACCTTTTTCTCACATGGTTTTTCAATGTGAAAGAGGCGATGATGTTTATTCTGCTTTTCAAAAAAATTGGAAATTGGAAAGAGATTTTAGGCAAGAGCGAAGAGGTTATTGATGGCACCAGAATTAATCCGTGAAAAAATAAAATCTATCCGCAATTTTTGCATAATTGCCCATGTTGATCATGGTAAATCAACGCTTGCTGATCGCTTTTTGGAAATTTGTCATGCTGTCCCGCCTTCTCAAATGAAACCCCAATTACTGGATTCTTTGGCCTTGGAGAGGGAGCGGGGTATTACAATCAAGTTGGCTCCCGTCCGTCTTAACTATACCCTCGCCGCTTATCCCTATACTCTAAATTTAATTGATACTCCCGGGCATGTGGATTTTTCCTACGAAGTATCCCGCAGTTTGGCGGCGGTTGAGGGGGCTATTCTTTTGGTAGACGCCACAGCGGGAATTCAGGCCCAAACCTTAGCTCATGGTCTGGCTGCGGTGGAGCAAAATTTAACCTTAATTCCCGTCATTAACAAAATTGATTTGCCGAATTCTAATATTACGGGAGTTAAAAAGCAGCTGGCTGAAACTTTTGGATTTAATGAAAATGAGATTTTACTCTCTTCCGGAAAAACAGGGGAAGGTGTAGAAGAAGTTTTAAAAGCGGTGATAGAAAGAGTTCCTGCGCCTAAACAATCTATCGCCCACGCGCTGCGGGCTCTTATTTTCGATTCTTTTTTTGACAGTTTTAAGGGAGTGATAGCACAGGTGAGAATTATTGAAGGACAAACTCCTAAATCTGGCTCTAAGATTTTATTTTTGGGCACTAATGCAGAGGGACAAGTTTTAGAAACCGGTTTTTTTACCCCACAATTGACATCAAACGATGGATTAAAAGCAGGTGAAATCGGCTATATTGCCACCGGAATTAAAATTCCGGATTTGGTCAGGGTGGGAGATACTATTTCTACAGAAACTGCTGTACCGCTTCCCGGATATAAAACTGTAAAACCAATGGTTTTTGTTGGTCTTTATCCGATAGAGCAGGATAAGTATCAAGATATTAAGGAAGCGCTGCAAAAATTCAGATTGAATGATCCGTCTTTCACTTTTGAGTCAGAACATTCTCAGGCTTTGGGAACTGGCTTTAGGTGCGGTTTTTTGGGACTCCTGCACGCGGAAGTGGTACAGGAGAGATTACAGGGAGAATTTGGGGTGGATTTGATTGCCACAACCCCATCGGTAGAATATATGATGGATGAGAAAGTTATTGATAATCCGGCTGATTTTGATCCTATGGCCAAAATTATTAAAGAGCCTTGGGTTAATTTAAAAGTGTTCGTTCCTCAAAATTTTATTGGTCAAGTGATGGAACTCACTCAGGACAAAAGGGGAAAGTTTTTGGATATGCAATATTTTGGTATTCAAGTGGAGTTAAAGTTTGAGATGCCGCTTCAAGAGATGATCACTGATTTTTACGATAAATTAAAATCGGTTTCTTCGGGTTTTGCTTCTCTTGACTGGGAATTTTTGGAATTTAGGGAAGCGGAGGTAGCAAGAGTAGATATTTTGGTAGGTGGGGAAAAGGTGGACGCGCTTTCTACTATTGTTGTGAAAACTAAAGCGGAAAGCTTTGGCAGGAGAATGGTAGAAAAATTAAAAGAAGTTCTTCCAAGGCATAATTTTGCCATAGCTATTCAAGCGGCCATCGGAGGGACTATTATTGCCCGGGAAACAATCAGTCCCTTTAGAAAAGATGTCACAGCAAAACTTTACGGAGGAGACAGAACCAGAAAAGATAAATTGCTTGAAAAGCAGAAAAAAGGCAAAAAGAAAATGAAAATGATAGGTAAGGTAGAGATACCACAGGAGGCTTTCTTAAGCATCCTAAAATCATAAGAGCAAGAGGTGGTTTATCCTGAGCGAACGAAGTGAGTCGAAGGAAAATCCCCCAAGAAGCATTTTTATCTATTCTGAAATCGTGAGTTTGGTATAATTAATCTAATATGTATCACGGGATTATTATTGATCAGGAATTTAAAGACCCTTCTTTTATAAATTTCTTTAAGATATTTAATAAAAAACAAGATGGAGATTGGTTACTCTGTGGTATAGAAGTGGAGAACGGAAAAGTAAATCGGGTAATTTCCAAGATCCAAGAAAATATGAAATTAAATCAACCTTGGTATGCTCATTTATATAATGATGAAGAATTAATAGTGATATTTAAAAATAAAATCTTCCATCTAAAAACGCATGCTTCTAGTTGGCAACCTGCTGTTGAGTATGGTAAATCCTTAAATATTCCACCAGAACAGTTAGACTTTTGGCCAAATAGATTTCAGGATGAGAAGCATTATTTTTAATTAACTTTTTGCTTTAATGATTTAAATCATTAAAGCAGAGCTACCGATAAGTTTGGGTGGTGCGGCGTTCAATTTCATCTATCTGAACAGTTTTACTTTCAAAATCAATTTTCAAAAATAATCTATAATCACCTACTCTTAATCTATGAGTAGCGGTATATTCAGATGATAGTTTTTTAAGGTCTAACTTAAATGGGTCTAAACTTAATTGTTGCGATTTTTTCTTAATTTGGATTTGGTAATGTGTTGGAATCTTTTTCAAAGATTTTAAGGCTTTTTTAGAAAAAACAATTTGGTACACGTTAAATACCTAATTTCTTCCAGACTTGTTCTGCTGGAATACCTCCATGTTTTCTGACATCTTCTACGGCTGCATTGACTTTTTTGACTAGTTTAGGATCTAAGTCCGCTAGTTGCTCATATAATTCTTCTATCTCAAGGTAAGATTTAATATCCATAAGTACTCCTTTAGGTTTACCGTGTTGGGTAATAACCATCTCTCTTTCTTTGGAAAGTTTCTTTAAAATATCAGTGAGATCTCTTCTAAAGTCATCTGTGCCTATAAATTTTTTATCTAAAATATTACTTAATTGCATAAGGATATCATAACATATTCCTTAGGTTTGTCAATACTTCAATTTCACTCAGTATTGACCCTTCGATAAACTCAGGGTCTAGTGGCATAAATAGGCATTTTTGAGCATACTTAAAAGTTAAAAAAAGCAGGAGCTAACGATAAGTTTGGGGTGATATTAATTAGATTATAGAATTAAGAAGATTAGTCCTCCTAGAACTGTTAAAGCGATTCCAACGCCTCCAATGCCCAAGATCAATCCTTCGGGGCCCGGACTTAGGGATGGATTAACGGCGCTTGTCGGTGTTTGAGTTTGGACTGCAACAGAGGTTGGAGTTGGTAATGATGTTGGACTGATAGTACCAGACGTACCGGTTGGACCCCCAGTTACAGTTATTGTCTGCGAACATGCCGCTGCGGCGTTACTGACACCTCCGGTGCCGTCTGTTAAGGTGGCCGAGGCGGTAAAGGTACCGGCATTATGATAGGTGTGAGCGATTTGAGCGCTGACTGTTTTTGTGCCAATACCGCCTCCTTGCGTCACATCCTGTACCGGCCCGTCACCAAAATTGAATGATGTTTTACTGATTGTTCCGTCAGGATCATTGCCGCTTACGGTAAAGGTGATAGAAAATGGAGCTGTTCCCGATGGCGTCCTGTCGATATTAAGAGCCGTGCAGATCGGTAGTTGGTTGGCAGTGGTGGGTCCCGGGGTGGCTGTCGGTGTAATTCCCGTAATAGTTATTGATGCCGGATTTGGATTTGATATCCAGACATTTTCACTGGGTTGATCGGCTGTAGCAATTGACAGGACTTGCGTTTGATTTCCAAACTTAATTTGTGTCGGAGTATCCCCCGTTACGGCAATGGTCTTAAAAGTGACGGTAGCGACTTTGGTGGTCGTTTGGACAACTCTTGTGGGATCAGCCCCTACAGATAAACTAACCAGAATTTCTCCCTGATTGTAGGTTGGTCCCTCAAGCGTTGATGGAAATGATGCAGTAGCTGGACAGAGCGCATCTGCGCACGAGGTTCCCGTTGATGATGTTTCTAATTTCGTTTTATCATAAATGATATCAAGTTTTACAAAAGAAACTTGATTTTGTCCGGGATTGACAATAACATCGAAATTAACAATTGCTCCGGAAGTGGCTGTAGCGGTAGATGGAGAAAAAGAAAGAGTTGTTGTTGGGGCGGCGGTGGTTTTGGTTTGCTGTTGCTGCTTAAGTAAGATGACAACAATTGGTATTGTGACTAAAAGTACAACAATAAAGCCTAACATCAGCAGATTTTTACCCGAAATAGCAGACATAAATTTATCGTATATGAGAAAGCAATATGTGTCAAGTATGGAGTATTTATACTATAGGTTCTTGACAAGAGAAACAGCTTGGTGTATAAATTAGCAATCACTTGCACAGAGTGATATTTTTTAGATAATTATGGCAGGAAGTAAAAAAATTCAACCGCTTTTTGATAGTGTTTTAATTAAGCCTCTTGAGGCAGAAGAAAAAACAGCCAGCGGTATTGTGCTACCGGATAGCGCAAAAGAAAAACCGCAGATAGGGAAAATTATGGCTGTTGGAGAAGGAGCAAGAAATGATGAAGGTAAACTTATCCCAATGGCAGTTAAGGTTGGACAAAAAGTGATGTACAAAAAATGGGGCGGAAATGAGGTTAAAGTTGAGGGAGCTGAATGGGTAATAGTTGAACAAAAAGATATCCTGGCAGTAGTAGTATAAGAATATAGGAGTAAGTGATAAGTCTTTTTCGATTTATCGCTGAAATATTTTAATCTTTAAATTTTAAGGTTATGGCAAAACAAATTAAATTTTCAGAAGAAGCTCGACAGTCTCTGGTCAAAGGCGTTAATATTCTTGCCAAGGCGGTGGTGACAACTTTAGGTCCAAAAGGCCGCAATGTCGCTCTTGATAAAAAATGGGGCGCGCCCAACGTAGTCCACGACGGAGTGACGGTGGCAAAAGAAATAGAATTAGAGGATCCTTTTGAAAACATGGGAGCGCAGTTAGTTAAAGAAGCCGCCAGCAAAACCAACGATGTCGCAGGAGACGGAACTACCACAGCAACACTTTTGGCTCAATCAATAATAAACACAGGTTTTAAGAATGTGACGGCGGGAGCAAACCCAATGATTATTAAAAACGGAATGGAAAAAGGCGTGGCTGTTGTTGTAGAGGAAGTTAAAAAGATGTCAAAAACCGTCAAGGATGTTGATGTTGCCAAAGTCGCCACTATTTCCGCCCAAGATGAAAAAATTGGAGCACTTATCGCCGAAGCCCTTTCCAAAGTAGGGAAAGACGGCGTTGTAACGGTTGAAGAAGGAAAAGGATTGGAGCTATCCATAGACTACAAGGAAGGAATGGAGTTTGATAAAGGATACGCCTCTGCGTATTTTGTGACAAATGCCGATAAGATGGAAGCGGAGATTGAAAACCCGTATATTTTAATTACCGACAAAAAAATTTCCGCCCTCAATGAACTTCTGCCGTTTCTGGAAAGTTTAGTGAAGGTCTCCAAAAACTTGGTGATTATTGCCGATGAGATAGAGGGAGAAGCATTAGCGACACTAGTTGTTAATAAATTGCGCGGGACATTTAACGCTTTGGCGATTAAAGCTCCCGGTTTTGGCGATAGAAGAAAAGAGATGCTTGAGGACATAGCTACTTTAACTCACGGAACAGTAATTTCAGAGGACACCGGGCGAAAATTTGAAAATGTTACTATTGAGGACTGCGGACAAGCGGATAAGGTTTGGGCAAATAATGAAAACGCAAGAATTATCGGCGGAAAAGGAGAAGTGGCAAAAATAAAAGCTCGCATTGCGCAAATTAAGCGGGCGATTGATGAAACCACATCTGATTTTGACAAAGAGAAATTACAGGAAAGACTGGCTAAATTAACCGGCGGTGTGGCTGTTATCAATGTTGGCGCCGCAACAGAGATTGAAATGAAAGATAAGAAAGAAAGAGTCAACGATGCGGTTGCGGCCACTAAAGCGGCCCTTGAGGAAGGCATTGTTCCGGGCGGCGGAGTCGCTCTTCTTCGCGCGCGATCTGTTCTTTTAAAACTTAAAGATGCCTTGAAGATACAAGATGAAAAAGTCGGCGTTGATATTCTTTATTCTGCTTTGGCAGAGCCGATTCGTTGGATATCAAAAAATGCCGGAGCGGATGAAGGTTGGGTTGTGAGGAAAGTGGAAGAATCAAAGATTGATGATTTCGGTTTTAACGCTCTGACTATGGAATTTGGATCTATGTTAGTTGCAGGGATTGTTGATCCGGCCAAAGTCACTCGGTCTGCCGTTCAAAACGCGGCCAGTGTTGGTATGATGGTACTGACAACGGAGGCCTTGGTTACCGATATCCCCGAGAAGAAAGAGGTCACTCCAGGTATGCCCCCGGGCGGCATGGGCGGAATGGAATATTAACTTTTTAACATCTTTCACGCTATGTGATGGGAAGTTGGCAATGCGAAGGTGAGTATGTTTGTGCTGACCATATCCGTTGCCCACAATCAGGCCTTTTTTTGCCAGAGCTTCTTTGATGCTTTTTTGTTCGTTTCCCAGATCCGCCACAATCACCGTTGGTGAACGGAACTTTTTATCTTTTACAAACGCGCTCCATCGGGGATGGTGGTCCAGAAACGAATAGAGGAGTTTTGCCTTTTGATCTGTTTGTTTACGTATTGTTTGAATGCCAATTTTTAACATGTCTGTCAGGACTTGGCTTAGCAAGTAGATATGTAGAACAGAAGGAGTTTCGGGAGTCTGGTTTTTGTCCGCCCACTTTTTAAGCGTTGGAAAACTATGATATGTTCCAATGTTTATACCTTTTTTCTCAAGCTTTTCTGCCTTGTCTATTGCTTTAGGACTGATAATCATTATTCCAAGCCCGGCAGGCAACCCAAACCCTTTCTGCACCGAGAAAAAAACAATGTCTGTCAAGCGAAAATCAATTTTTACGTAGGGCGCGGAAGAGACGATATCTAAAGCGATCAGTTTATCGGGATGAGCTTTTTTGATATTGGCGATTTGTTTTGCCGGCAGTATCACGCCGGTTGAAGTTTCGTTGTGGGTTAAACAAATTAGTTCTGCAGTTTTAGAGATGGTAATGTTGGCAAAATCAAACCCTTCACCCAAGTTTACGTCTATCTTCTTTGGCTTTTTTCTTAATTCACAGGCAGTATCAAAGAAACGCTTAGAGAAGGAGCCGTTGATGAAGTGAAAACTTTCTTTCTCAACCACATTTTCGATAGTTCTTTCCATGGCTTCTGTGCCAGAAGATACAAAGAAAATAGAGTAAGTGGGGGGAATTTCTAAAAGTTTTTTAAGCAAGGTGGTTGTTTGCCGACAAATCTCTTCAAACTGCGTACTCCGATGGGAAATAGAGGCAATATTTAGTTTGAGCGCTTTTTGCAAATGCTTTGATACTCCTGGGTAAAGTTCGCTTGGCCCGACGGTAAAAAAGGTTTTTTTCATGCTTTTTTTGTTTTAATAAAGTACGCGCATCCGTATTGTTTGCGGAATTTTTTTAAGATCTTCGATGGCTTTTTTGCTGTAATTAATATCAACATCGGTTATCACGTAACCCACTTCTTCGTTAGTTTTCAGGTATTGTCCGAGGATATTGATTGTATTCTTGGCAAGAATTTTGTTGATATTGGCAAGAATGCCGGGAGTATTTTTGTGGATATGGATCAGCCGGTGGGCATTTAGCTGGTCTGGCAGAGAGAGGTTGGGAAAATTTACGCTCAGCTCGGTAGATCCGGTATTGATGAAGCGAATAATACTATTTGTCACAAATTCACCGATGTTGTGTTGTGCTTCTTCTGTACTGCCGCCAATATGAGGGGTGAGGATAACGTTTGGCAATTTTTGAAGCGAGGAAATAAATGGATCGGTATTGCTTTTTGGTTCCTCAGGATAGACATCGACTGCAGATCCTGCCAATTTTCCGCTCTTCAGCGCAAGAGAGAGCGCTTCCATGTCTACAATGAAGCCGCGACTTAGATTAAGAAAAAGCGCGCCGTCTTTCATGTTGGAAAATTCGTTTTTACCTATTAAATGTTTGTTGGTTTTTCTGCCATCTACATGTAATGTCACAACATCGGCAATTTTTAGAAGTTCGTTTAAGCTTTTGCATTTTTTGGCATTTCCCAATGTTAGTCTTTCTGCAATATCATAGAAATAGACGTTCATTCCCAAGGCTTCTGCCATTACAGAAAGTTGCGATCCGATGTTGCCGTAGCCGATAATACCGAGATTTTTTCCGCGTATTTCATGAGCGCCGGCGCTACTTTTGTCCCAAATCCCTTGATGCATTTTTTGACTCTTATCAAATATTTTGCGCTTAAGCATAATGATTTCTCCCATGGCAAGTTCCACTACCGAGCGGGTATTGCTGTAGGGCGCGTTAAAAACAACAGTGCCTTTGTTTGCGCAAGCGCTAAGGTCAACTTGATTGGTACCAATGGCGAAGGTGCCAATTGCTAATAGATGCTTAGCGTGAGATAGAACATCTGCTGTTATTTCTGTTCGTGAGCGAATACCAAGAACAGTAATATTTTCCACTGCCGTTTTTAATTCTTTTTCTGATAGTGATCGCGGGAGTGTAGTCACTTGATATCCTTCTTCAGTAAAGATGTCCGAAGCCGTCTGATGGATGTTTTCCAAGAGCAGCACTTTAATTTTTTCCTTAGGGTATGAAAGCTGTTTTTTGCCTTCCATAAGGCTTATGAGTTGATCAAAATTTTCTAAAGTCATGTCGGCGTTTTTGATTACAGAAGCTCGTTTTACGTTCTCGGTAAAGGCGAAAAA
The DNA here is from genome assembly GCA_964635045.1 of uncultured Gammaproteobacteria bacterium. Classification (GTDB taxonomy): domain Bacteria; phylum Patescibacteriota; class Microgenomatia; order Levybacterales; family UBA12049; genus CAZWMJ01. Next base: position 22,508 of record CAZWMJ010000002.1, on the reverse strand, counting down.
TTTGTTTGCAAATCCGGTTTTCACTATTTGATAATCCGTATAGCCATCTCCCACAACAATGATTTTTCCTTTTAATTTTAATTTGGCAACCGCTTTTGCTTTGCCGTTTGTTTTACTTAATGGATTGGTTGTGTCGTAGCCGGTAACACTCCCCTTTTTATCAAAAATAAAGCTGTTGGCAAGTATATGGGAAGAGGGGATGCCAAAAGTCTTAACAATGGGTAAAATATATTCCGCAAACCCTCCGGAAATAATATAAACTTGCTTGGCATGTTTCTTGATAAACATTTTATTGCGCTTAACAGAAGGAGTGATGTTTTTTTGAAGCAGCGAGACCAGTTTTTTGACATGATGTTTATTGGTCTTAAAAAGAGCAAGTCGTTGGAAGAGTGATTGGGAAAAAGGAATTTTTCCTTCCATGCCAAGTCTGGTAATTTTGGCAATCTTTTTAAGTGTTAATTTTTTTTGGGGATTATTTTTTAGGGCGATCCGGGCTAACTCATCCAGAGCCTCAACAGTGACAAAAGTGCTGTCAAAATCAATAATGAGTGAAGTATCTTCCATGCCAAAAACAATTTTATATTTTATAATGGAAAAGTCAATAACTAATTCTTAAGGTGGCAGGCGTTGGAAAACGCGCGGATGCTGTGGTATAGTATGTTTTACTATGAAAAAAGTATTATTGTTTTTTCTTCCGCTTCTTTTGGCGATCTTGCTTTTTGTCTTTTTTACATTTTTCACGGACAGGGGAAAGGGAGCTCTGCAAATTACCTCGGTTCCCAAAAGTAAAGTTTTTTTAAATGGAAAATTATTGGGAGAAACCCCGCTTGGTAAATATGAAGCGGCTGATATGCTCAAAACAGGAGAATATACGATTCGTCTTGTTCCACAGGAAGGCGATTTTTCTCCTTTTGAGCAAAAAATAAAAATTACCAAGTCTGTTCTAACGGTTGTTGATAGGACATTTGGCAAAGGATCTGAGGGGGAAGGAAGTATCATAACCCTTACACCGCTCTTAGATAAAAAGTCGCTTGAGCTATTAACACTTTCTTTTCCGCAAGAAGCAGAAGTGCTACTGGATAGCAACACCAAAGGCAAGACGCCAATTCTTCTTAAGAATATTACAGATTCAGAGCATATACTTACTTTGGAAAAAAAAGGCTATAAACAAAAAACTATTAGAATTAGAATAACGGCAGGATATAAACTTGAGGCTTTGGTTTTTCTTGGAGTAAGCGAATCTTTGAACAACACATCGAATGTTCCAGTTATCCCAATAGCGTCTCCTTCGGCAACGCCCGCAGTGATTAAAGTAACAATCTTGCAAACACCAACCACGGATAATCATCTGAATGTTCGCGAAAGCCCATCGTTAAGCGGAAAAATAATAGATCAAGTTTTTACAGGTGAAATATTTGATTTTATTGATGAGCAGAATGGTTGGTTTGAGATAAAGCTTGTCAATGGTAAAACCGGTTGGGTCAGTGCACAATACGCCAAAAAAGAATAATATTTAAACTCCGATACCGTAAATTATTACAATAACGAGTATGATCCAGATAACAACGGTGGAAAGTAAGGGGATGTCGGAAAAAAGTACTTTTTCAGGACTTTCTCCCTCATGTTTTTCATAGATATCCTGTAGATACCGCATCAGTCCATAAACAACCGGAATTATGGTAATCATCAGCCATTTTCTTTGAAGAAACGACGGTAAAAAATCAGGCATAAATATTCCCAGTGAGAATCTGGAACCGACAGGATTTTCCAAAAAAGTGAAAAGAGTGTAGGAAATAAAGGTGGAAGTGGCAAAAATCGAGGCGTAAACGTCCAGCAGTCTTTCTGAATAATGAGAAAGAGATTTTCTAATTGCCGCTTTCTGCGTATCCGAGTATTGAGAAATTAAGGTTATCTCAGATCGCCTTTTTCCAACAGCCAGGAAAAGCGAGATGGCGATTGTTGATAATAACAGCCAAACGGAAATATGGAAACCGGAAGCAAATTCTCCCGCATAAACTCTGAGGATGTATCCGGCAGCGATGGCCAAAATATCAATAATAGCTATGTGTTTTAACATTATTGAATAAGAGAATTGTAATATTAGATAGGCAATTATTAAAATAAAAAAGGCGGGAGTTACAAAAAAAGCTAGCCAAAGGGAAGTAATTGTTAAACAAAAAGCAACTAGAATGGCGAAATTAATAGGGAGATCTTGGTGGGCAAGAGGCCTAAATTTTTTAAACGGATGCAATCGATCTTTTTTTAAATCAAATATGTCATTTACGATATAGATAGAAGAGGATAATAAACAAAAGATGATAAATCCCAGCAAGACTTTAGACAGCGTTTGTGTATTAAAAAGTTCTCCTGCAAATACAACGGCGGCAAAAAGGGCAAAGTTTTTAATCCATTGCCTCGGTCGCAAAAGCCTCAGCGTATTAAACAGAATTTTTTTCATTACTTCTTAAGGCAAAGTGGAGAAAAAGCAATCCTCCCCCCGCAATTGCGATAAGCATAATAATAGCAAAAAGTTTTTCTCTGCTTGTTAGCGTTAGAGAAACCGCTCCCAATATAGCAGAAATACTCCAATAAAACAATGCAATGCGTCTTTGTCCAAAACCAAGGCGTAAAAGAAGATGATGAAGATGTTTTTTATCATGCCAAAAAGGGGAACGCCCTTCAAGAATTCTTCTAAGAATAGTGAATATGCCATCTATCATTGGTACTCCCATCACCAGGATGGCCGTTGCCAGTTTTGCACCGGAGAGAATAGATACAGCACTTAATAAAAGATATATGGAAGTTGCTCCATAACCCGGGAAAATCTTGGCCGGGTAAAAATTAAATGGTAGAAAACCAATGGCGCTGCCTGCGATAATAAACGATAGTGTGGCAGCTATCATGGCATTGGTATCATTTACTGAAAAACGAAGACTTAACATGCCGATAACCAGAGCGGAAATGGCCACAATTCCCGGCATTTGACCATCAACTCCTTTACTCCAATTAAGCATATTCATCACCCAAACAATCCAGATAAGAGCAACAAGGTCGGAAAATATTAATAGCGAATGTTGTCCCAAAAAAGTGAAAGATATTCTAAAAGTATCTAAATGCAATATGCCGCCAAGCGGACTGGTTATAAAAGGTACTCCTATTCCACTTCCAACCACTATCATTGCCACAACAAAATTGGCAGCAAATCTTAAATACGGAGATAAATCAAATTTGTCGTCTAAAATCCCAATAACAAGGGCAATAAACGAGGCCGTAAAAAGCGCTATGGTAATTTTTGTTATTGGCAGAAAAAATAGTCCGGAAATAACTATGCCAATAAAAAGCGGTATCCCGCCGCCTCTGGGAATGGGTTTTTTGTGAATAACCGCCGGATGTTTATGACTTTTTGGATCATCAAGCAACTTATATTTTTTGATAAAAATAAGAGAAAGAGGGGTGGCAATAATTGTTGCAATAATGGCTAATATAAAAGGAAAAAACATTTTTACTCCTATTAAATAATAAGTAAGATTGTTCGAATAGAAAAAATAAGTACGAAAAAAGAGGTCAAAAGACTGGTAATACAAAGTATGCGAGCCGGAAGCGGCATTTTTTTGTAGATAAGACTAGCCAAGACAAAATTGATGATAAAAATTATCGCTGTTATTACCATGGGCAGAAATATTTGTATTTTTGTGCCAATTCTATCTTCTCCCCAAGGAAGCTGATTAAAAATAGGAACAAAAGGGGGAAGTTTAGTAAGTGTCATAAGAATAAAAAATAAAGTGATAAGAATAAAAATAACTGTTGCAAAAAAGCTTAGAGTAGTAATCCTATCAGTAAAAAGAGTTCTATAATCTCTAAAAGATGCGTTCATAAATAGTACTGTTATCAATCATAATCCTCGGTCTGTAATCACTTAGTATATAAGGAATACCATTTTTTGAATCGCTTACTACAATATATTTTGGTTTGGCTGCAAATAGATCGTTTTGCGTTTCCATCAGTGTTTGTTTTGAGGCATTCATATGATATGCAACTGTATATCTGCCCGGAGGCAGTTTAGAAACCAGTTTGTAAACTTGAGCGTTATTTCCCCAGATAAATATCTTATCTTTAGCATCGGTGTGTGTTTTTAAAAATTCTGCCAATTGATAGTCTTTTGGAGTATTTCTGTCAAAAAAACGCCTGTAGTCGACGACGCTTTTTTTACTGCCTATGAATTCAAGGAAATTTTGGTAATAGGTAATGGTTTTCCCATAAAAAGTAAAGTTCATAAGTACCAAAATAAAGGATATAATTGCAATTATTGAAATAACTTTTTGATGTTTCCTATCCCAGAAAATAAGTCCTAACAGAAGACAAAAACTGGGGAGAAGTACGAGCAGGTAGTGTGTGTATGGTCTTTGAGAAAAAAAGGCGTTGAATATTGAGAAGAAAAACCAGAGTAGAATGAATAAAGCTTCACTTTTAAGCGTTTTTCGTTTTATAAAAAGAAAAGCACAAGCCGCAGTAAGTATAATAAGTTTTATGACAAGCAGTCCCTGTGGGATTATCAGACGATTACCATAGTCAACATAGCCGACGTTTTGTGATAAAGTGGCCTTAATAAAGTCAAAAAACACTCCCTTTACGAGAAAGAATGCGGCGGTTGCTAAAATAGGAATAATAAATCCTGACCAAAAAGGCATCAGTTTGAAAATTAATGTTTTAATATATTTCATTTTTTGGTAATAGGTAAAAACAAGAAAAAGAAAAAAAGCGGAAAAATCAAAAATTGCTACGGTCTTAAAAAGAAAAGCAATACTTAGCAAAAAACCGGCTATAAAAAGAGAAAACTTAGTTGGTAACACTGTTTTTCTAAAAAAAATATAAGCGGCCCCGAGCACTGGCAGGAGCATAATGTTTTCCGAATTAGCGATGTTGCCTTCAATAATGGGTAAGCCAAATAGAAGAGCAAATAATAATGTGATTGCTATGATGGTTTTTTGTTGGTTTTTTGTCGGCGAAAAAAGTCTTTTTGCAAGGAGAAAAAAAACAACTAGCGATAAAATTCCGGTAATAAGAAATATTAATCGGATGGTGAATTGATCGGAAGAGAAGATGGCGTACAGCATATAGAGAAGCGGCGGTTTATTATCCCAGATATCTTTATATAACAATCTTCCTTGATTAATACCCATGCCAAGCACCTGATAAATACCCTCATCACCATACCAATATGGTTCAAAAAGAGATGGAAGACGAAGAAAAAAGAAAATGATCGAAGTACCAAGCAGAAACCAAAAATCTTTGGTTTTTTCAACACGGGCAAGTATCTTCATAGCTTTTCTGTCACTTTGTATTCAAGTCTTTTGCCAAGCATCAGTTGCGTATGAGATATAATAGCCGGTAGAGTGGACAGGAAAAAACCAACAATTGGCAGGAGAACAAATTCAAGAGGAAATAATAGTTGATGGACTTTCGATAAAGAACTATTTTTATGTCTATTTCTAAAATCTACCACAATCATTGTCATTAGTGCGAGAAGACAGGAAGTTAAAATTAGTCCTGACAGGCGTGGCAGATTGTAACCAAGCGTGGTGCGAGAGAATACGGGATTTATGAAAGGCATAATATTTGCCGCTATAGTGATAATAAACCAATTAACAGGCCAGAGAAAGTGATCAAGCAGCACATTATAAAGCATGATAGTTTTTCTGACGAAAGGAACATTAGGAACTGTTAGCCACCATTTTATAAATAAAGGATCATCAGACACTCCCCATGACCAACGTCTTTCCTGATTGTATTTATTATTTAAACTTTTTATAAAACCGGATGACAATGGAGCATCCATCGAAGTTTGTAGAAATATAGGTTCCACCCATAGTTTTCCTCCAAGTTTATAGAAGGCTTTGAAAAATATTCTGTAATCTTCAGGAATAACATCAACATCCCAAAAACCGATATCCTTAAGCATCAGAAAAGATAAGGAATAGGTGGAGTTTGCCACCAGCCGATCTTTTTGAACAAGAACCGCGGTTCTCCAAAGGCTGCCGAAAAAAGATATAATCCTGGTAGGAATGGGAACTTTCCAGATATTATTATAAAAAACAGTGGCAGATTGCCAAAACTTGTTATAACGAAGAGGATCGCTTAAAAATTTATAGGTTAAATAAGAAAAATATTGTTTATCAAAAATGGAATCTGCGTCAACAGAAGAAATTGTCGCAAAATTAATATTTATAATTCCTTTGTCAATTAATTCTTTATAAGCCACTTTTGAGGCGTATGATTCATTAGATGATTTACCTTTAACTTCTCCCTCGACATCAGGATGGAAGGTGGCTATTACTTTGCCAAAAGTATTTTTGAATTCATTGATAATAATGTTTGCTTTAGATTTTATATCGTTCTCTCTTGCTTCCATTGCCAAAACCACAAAAATTTGTTTTCTGGGAAATGTTTGCGAGGCAATAGAAGCAAGAGAGGCGCGTAATTTGTTAATCCCTTCTTTATAATTTGGAATAATAATAACATGACTTACTTTCTTAAAGTTTTGAAGCGATTTAGCCTTCATGAGCCAGTTTTGTTTTTCAGCATCCTTGATCTTTTTTGATGCAATGTAAGCCGTTATAGCAAGAGAAAAAGATTTATAGAACCAGTAAACATCGAAGAAAATTATGAAATAGGCAATTACGTAGGGGACAAAGATCGTCCCCCAGATTGGAGACAAAATAAGTGTCCAGGAAAAAAATCCCGGTAACAATTCTAAAAATCGTCTGGTTTTGATTGGATAGCGAGTAAATACTTTTTGGAAAAAATTTGTCATAGATTAACGTTTATTTTAAAAATGTCGTTGGTATTTTGGATTGTCTTTTCTTCCATTTTTTCAAAAGAGATATTTTTTATTTCGGCAATTTTCCTTCCTACAAGTATAGCATATTCGGGCATGTTTCTGCTACCTCTGTGAGGCTGTGGCGTCAAAAATGGACTATCGGTTTCAACCACTATTCGATTAATAGGAGAAGCTTTGACTAAATCTTCAAGAGAAGTATCCTCGCCCGGAGCCAAACCCTCATAAGTAATATTGCCGTCAAATCCGATATAAAATCCCAGATCCAGCACTTTTTTTAAAAAATCTAAGCTTCCCGACATGCAATGAAACATGCCGGGAGGGTTTAAAAGAGATGATTTATGATGCGCCAAAATTTCCAGAATATCTTTGCCGGCATGGCGGTTGTGAATTTGCAGAGGTAATTTTAACCTATGAGCAAGCTCAATTTGTTTGATAAAAATTTCTTTCTGAAGTTTGGGGGAAACAATATCGTTTGACTTGTAACGGAAGTAGTCCATGCCGATTTCCCCAATAGCCACCACTTTTGGGTTTTTTGCCAAAACTTCCAGTTCATCAATCCAGTCTTGCCCTGAGCTCCTCGAGTCTGAGCGACCTCGGAGTCGAAGACTTGTCGAAGGGTCCGGTTTGTCCGCGTGATGAGGATGAATACCGACAATGGCATGTAAATTTTCGTATTTTTCCGCCAGTTCCACTGCCTTTTGACTGGAATCAATCTTGGTGCCAACATTGATAATTTTGGTTACCCCCGCCTCAAAGGCTCTTTTAATCACCTCGTCATAGTCGTCTTTGAAGGCATTAAAATTTAAGTGGCAATGGGTATCAATCATATGATAATACTACCAATACTACAAATACTACCAATATCCAATATTTCAATAAATAAAACTTTTATATTCTCGGGAAGAGCGGTTTTTGGCTAACGATCTTTGGGCCTTGGAATTGGTTTTCAATTTTGGCAGCAGTTTCCGGCAAAAAGGGCTCAAGAAGAGCGGCGATTTCCTGGATTTGATCAACGGCGTGGTTGAGAATGCTTTTTATTTTGGGATTGTTGTTTTTCACCAGCTCCCACGGCTTTTCGTCATTGATAAACTTATCCAGAGAGGCTATTTTTTGCCAAACAAAAGAGAGGGCATCATTAAAACGAAATTCAGAAAACGCCTCGCTATATTCTCCTACTTCGATAAGGTGACCTGAAACGCGTTCTTTCGAGCCCATGTGGGTATAATTTGCGCTCTCGCAAAGCTTGGCCACCCGGGCCGCCAAATTTCCCAGCCCATTTGCCAAATCTGCGTTGTATGCGCTTTTTAATTTTTCTTCGGAAAAATCTCCATCGACAAAAGGAGAAATATGACGCAGAAAAAAATATCGCAGGGCTTCTGCTCCATATTTATCAATCAAAACTTCTGGATCTATCACATTTCCCAAACTTTTACTCATTTTCTGACCGCCAACAGTAATATATTCATGAACAAAAATGGCTTTTGGCAGAGGAAGTTTAGCCGAAAGCAAAAATGCAGGCCAGTAAATGGCGTGGAAGCGCAAAATGCCCTTGCCAATTACATGCAAATCCGCCGGCCACCATTTTTGATATTTTGCTTCATTCAGTCCAAACCCCACCCCGCTTTGATAAATGTTTAGGGCGTCAAACCAAACATACATCTTTTGTGAGGAATCTCCCGGCACATCAACCCCCCAATTCTTGGCCCGAGCATTGCTTCTGGAAATACTAATATCTTTTAGACCTTGCTTGAGAAATGACATTACCTCGTTTTTACGAGTCTGCGGAATAATTAACAGCTCATCTTTTTTAATAATTTCTGATAACCGGTCCTGATATTTTGATAATCTAAAAAAATAATTTTCTTCCGAAACTTTCTCTAATTTTTTCCCCGGATGCTCAAAACACTCTTCCTTTTTATCCAGCTCTTCTTTCTCGTAAAAAAGTTCGCAGCCCACGCAATAAAGCCCCTCGTAAGATTTTTTGTAAATATCGCCCTCTGCAAAGCAGAGTTGCCAGAGTTTTTGTGAGGAAGAATGATGTTTTGGGTCGCTGCCCTTTTGCCAAACATCAAATTGAATGTTTAGTTTAATCGCCAGCTGACGAAAAAGTTCTGTATTTTTATCTATAAACTCCTGTACTGGTATTTTTGCCTGCTCTGCCGCCTGCACATTTTTAATGGCATTCTCATCTCCTCCACAAAGAAGTAAAGTATCATCGCCAATTTGCCTGTGATATCGGGCAATTACATCTGATTGCACAAATTCCAAAGCATGGCCGATGTGCGGCTTGGCATTGACATAGGGGATGGCATTGGTGATAAAAAATTTAGCCATGAATGAATTCTAGCAGAAAATGAGGCTGGGGACAAGATGAAAGTAGATTAAAGAACGTCTGTACTTGCTAAGTTGGGGTATAATATCCTCTATGGTAAATTCGGAACGGAGTGAATCGATAGCTCAAAGTCCTTACAAAGAGTTTTCTCCCGGGCAAAAATTGACATTTACTTTAAAAACTTTGGGACTTGATGGCGCTGTTGTTGAAAACCCGCAGCAGATGACGATTGGCGAGGTTCGCGGCGGAGGATTCTTCGGGAAAGTTTTAATTCCCAAAGAGGGCGATCGTGTTATCAAGACTTCTTTGCCTGATGCTTGGCATCACCTTTGGCGAGTGGTTAACTGGGGTTTTGAAGATCTTCCGGCGAACAAGGATGAAGCGGCGGCACAGCTTGAGCATTTAACAGCGCGAATTATTCACAGAGTATTGCCGATAGTTTCACGAGGTAAATTTTGTACGCCCGCATCTTATGGTTATACAAAACTTACCACAGGTTATGCTCAAGTTAAAGAAAAGATGGTTGGCCGAGGACCAAGATTTGATTTGGGAGTTGATGAGTTTTCCGAGTTTAGAAAAGCCCAGCAGGAGTTGTTTGAGCTTGCTTTGAACCTTGGCCTTGAGCAGGCAGGACAAATTCATCCCGATAACCCTTTTGGTATGGCTAATTTGTGGTTTGATCCTCAAAATCAAAAACAGCCTTGGATTTGGTTGGATACAGATCCGGCAATTCCTCACAATGGCTGGACTTGGCCGTTTTTCCATTTCAAGTCTCATGGTCAGTTAAGACATTGGTTTTTCCAAAAAGAAAGAACTTTTAATAGTATTCATGTTGGTTATTTTTTAAGTGAGATTATTAAGCATAAATCTTTGTTTTCGGACGAAGAATTTAACGAAGTCATGTCGGATCTTAAGCTTTATCAAAATCTCAAAACGCAAGCTGATGTTGTTTCTCCTCATAAAGATTTCAAATCTGCCACAAGAGCAGCAGGTGAAGTAGCCACGGATTTACTAACAGAGCGGTCTGTCTGGAAATTTCTCGCCGATCCTCTTTTCAGAAAAGAGAAGTTAGAAATTCTGGCTGGGATATTAAAATATCCTTCCTACAGAGCTTTCTTATTTAATAAGAACTTTGTCCTTGCTGGTGTTCAACGAGCTAAAAAAGAAGGAATCATTAGTGAGCCAGAGTGGCTTGACGCTTGGCGCGTTGCTCGTGCAGAGTTGACTACTAAAGAACTTAATGCGCTGATGGGTCTTCAGGTATATTATATAGCTTCTAGTATTTTAATTAATCTTATCGAGGGATCAGCATATTTAACGGCTCTATTTGCTGAAGATAAACTAGAAACAGCTGCATTGGGATTTTTCCTAGGGCGGGTTTTACCCCAGTTGCGCCCAGCAGTAACACTCACAACGGGTTTGATCACAAAAACTGATTTAAGACTGGCAGCCTTAATTTCTGCTATCCCCACTTTGGGATCAGTTTTGCCAATACCAGCTCAAGTTGGTAAAAATGTTTCTAGAGATGGAAAGATTTGGCATTATACAGTCAGGAGGTTGATTGCTAAAATTTCACAGGGTTTTATTGGTGCAATTCCCCATGGCGGCTGGGGAACAGAAATTGAAGCAAGATTATGGCAGAAATTTGGTAATAAATTAGAGAAGCTGGGACGGCCTAAAAGCTGACGGCAAGAAAATGAAGTTGTTGTTATTTTCTGTTGGAGGAAAAGAGTTCAAGGGTGAAAAAAACGGCCAGCAACAGGATGAGAAAAAAGGGGTGGGTTAAATGCCAAAGGCGAAAAAGAAGATAGGCGGTCACAAACAAAGCCACAAATATTCCCCGACGGATATTTTTCAAAAGATATATTGCTAGGCAGCTAACAAAGAAAAAAAGAAGGAAAAAGAAAACAATAGTAATTGATAAGTGGAAATTGACGATTAGCACTGAATAATTGGGGGAGAAGAAGATGGTTAGATAAACCAAGGAACCCAATAACATTAGACTTACAATTAGAAGCCAAATTGGCCGACTCCTCCGCCTCATGTTTTTAGTGTAGCACAGAATTTGACTTTCAGTTTGTCAGCGATGTATAATCGCGGCACATCCTGCTCTAACATACATGTCGGTAGAACAGTTAGGTCTAGCTAAGGAAGCAATTGTTAACACCCGCAGAGTTTTGGAAGCAAACCCCGGCTTTGCTGATCGTGCGGAGTTTGCCTGTATTACCTGTGATGTTCGATATCCCACAAGACCCGACCCAGTTTACGAATGTGCAAGAGATGGTGATATTTTAGACGTCATCTATCGATTTCCAGTTGATCTTGACCCAGAAGAATTAAAAGATGTTTGGGTTCTACGCCGAACATCGCAAAGGCCCGAAGACAGAAGTGGAGTGTTTAGATTCCGTGAATTTATACCTTTTGTTGATGATTCCTCACAAGTGGTAACGCTGGGGGAAGGAAACACACCACTTCTTGAAGCGCCAGGATGTGCCCAATATGTTGGACTCAAGCGCCTACAGGTAAAACATCAAGGCTGGAACCCAACCGGTTCTTTCAAAGATCCGGGAATGGCCGCGGCCGCCACACAAGCAAGAATTTTAGGAACGCGAGCTATTCTTTGCGGTTCAACAGGTAATACCTCTGCTTCGGAAGCGGCATACGCAAGAAGAGCAGGTATGCTTGGGATTGTTCTTTTACCAAAAGGACAGATTTCGTATGGAAAATTATCGCAGGTGCTAGACTATGGAGCATTAACACTTCAAGTTGATACTGATTTTGATGGATGCATGAATCTTACAAGACAAATAGCACCGAGAGTCGGTGCTTACATTGTTAATTCGCTTAACGCATTTCGAATCGAAGGGCAAAAAACAATAGTTGCCGAACTTTTGGAACAACGGGGGTGGCGAGTTCCAGATCGAATTATTGTAGCTGGAGGCAATCTTGGACATGCCGCCGCTCTGTGGAAGGGTTTGCGAGAACTTAAGATGTTGGGATTTATTGATAAACTACCAAAGCTTACAGTTGTTCAAGCGCAGGGAGCGAATCCTCTTTATCAAACAATAACAAGCGGAGACGATTCTCATCTTATTACAGTTCATGCTAGAACTTTGGCAACTGCTGTCAAAATCGGCGACCCCGTTTCTTGGAAAAAAGCACTGGATGGAATTAAACAAACTAATGGATGGGTTACACAGGTTAATGAACAACAAATAGCCGATGCCAAGGCGGTTGTTGGTCGGGATGGCATTGGTTGTGAACCAGCTTCCGCTCTTGCTATTGCAGGACTGAAGAGAATTGTAGAAGAAGGAACAGATGTAATGTTTGATAAAGATGAAGAAGTTGTGGCAATTTTAACGGGACACATGCTTAAAGATCCTGATTATATTGTTTTTTATCATGCAGACAATCTTCATGAAGAGTTTGACTTATCTTCGCAAGTTACTCCCAGAGGAGTAAAGATTGTCTCCACCTTTGCCAATCGTCCAATTCCTGTTGAGCCCGATGCTGATCAAATAGTTAGAGTTATTTCCGAAAGACTTAAATTACTACGATGACAGTAAAATTACCAGAAGTTCCATCATTTGTATCAGTACCGGCTTTGATTGAAGCACAACGAAGAAGAGCTAACATGCAACCTGTAGAAATGTATCCGCGGGATGGCACTCTTAAATTGGCGGCTTTTACAGATACAATCGCCGAACTTGTAGGAATTCCCTCACAGAGAGTTGTGTTATATCCCAGTGGAATGCTGGCAGTAGCTGAAACTTTGGAACTTACTCGTCCAACTGCAGAAACGACTATTGTGCATGGAGACGGACTGTATAGTCAATCAAACTGGTACATTACTCAGGAGTTAAAAGGCAGAGGAGTAAAAACAGTACAGGTTGACGGCGGTTCACTTTCTGACATCATAAGAGCCATAGGACGACATAGACCCAATATCGTCTTTTTTGAAACTGTGGCAAACTCTCAAAGCATGTCGGTACTTCCTATTGAAGAATTTTTATCTCACGAAACAGTAAAGAGAGTAAATCCTCTTATTGTTTTAGATAACACACTCCCAACGCCATCTGGCTTGCCAATGAGAGAAATATTGAATAGCACAGATCTTGATGTGATTGTGGTTGAGAGTGGCACAAAATACTACGGATTAAATCGAGAAATGCTGGGCGTAGCTTATTCAAACAAAGAAGAGCTCATACAACGCTTGTTAGATAGACGTAAGCGAAGAGGTCCTACTCCATCGCCTTCAGCCGTTTTACAGCTTGCAAAGATTATACCTCCCTCAAAAGAAGAGTTTGATAGAAGAAATCTGCAAACTCTTCAAAATACCTTTTCATTGGCAGAAGCCGCGCAAGAAGCAGAAATAGCAGGAGGTGCATTCGTGGTAATGTATCCTAATCTTTCTTCGCATTCAAATAGTGAATATGCGAATAAAAGATTTCCATTCGGTGCGTCGCCAGTTCTTTTTATTGGTGCTACCAGAGATGATCGTTTGGATCATTATGATATAACAACTATTCTATGGAATAATCCAGTCATAAGACACTTTTGTAAATTGGGACAAAGTTTTGGATTTAATGAAACCAGAATTTGGCCGGATGATCGAAGCGGCAATGTGCGTATTGCGGGGGGAACGGAAGATGGAGGAGCAATTTATTTGATTGGACAAGCAATTAGAGATTCTCTGCAACTTGCAAACACGGCCAGCAAAACCAGCAAGCCCACAGGAGAAGTTATACTTACTGGATCAGATGGAAAACATAAGATTTATGTACGGAAACAGTCGAAAGAAGAAACTTGCGGGGAGGCATGCCTTGAAATGTTAGGTTATGCCCCGGATCAGTTTGTAGAAGAAGGAGGCGGCGTCAGTACCGCCGGTATCTTTTTTTTAATTGGCGCGGAGGATATGGTAGACAGATTTGGTCCCGATTATCGCGTTAATACTCCTCACATGGCTCTTGGAGTACGAAAGGAAACGGGAATGAATCATTGGTTTTTGTGGGTTAATGATAGAACTATCATAGACCCCTTAACAGGAAAAAAAGTAAATGCACAAAGATATTTACGAGAAGAAATTGGGGAAATAAAAGCTCTTATGCCTATCCCGTTTCCAGATCCTTTAATAAAATAAATTAGAATTATTGACAAGCTGATGTTAGTTTTGTTATACTAGATGCTGTCTATATGAAAAAAATAAGTTTGGCAGAAATTGTAATTACAATTACTCCTTGTTAAAGGAGGTTGTAATTGTAATGTGTGTACAGCCTCCCATGTCAGGAGGTTTTTTTGTTTATGTTTAAAAAAGTATTAAAATTTGGCGGGACTTCTGTCGGAACACCACAAACAATAAAAAAAGTGGGAAAGATAGCGATGTCGGCTTCGCAAAAAGGAAAGATTGCGGTGGTGGTATCCGCTTTTAGCGGCGTGACAGACAGACTTCTAAAATGCGCTAAATTAGCAGAAAAAAAAGAAAAAAATTTGCAGGATGAAGTCAGCGCCTTAAAAGAAAGACACATAGAAGCTGTCAGATTGGTTGCCCGAGTGAAAAAGAGAAAAGAAAGCCTGCAATATGTAGGAAAATTATTTGATGAGCTAAAAGGAGTTTTACAAAAAATAGAAAAAAAAGGCCTCTTGGCAAAAGATTTGGATTTGGTGGCGAGTTTTGGCGAGCGTTTGTCTGCCGTAATTGTCGCTTCTCATATTAAGGGCGGTTATTTTGTTGACGCCAGAGAATTAGTCAAAACAGACGATAATTTTACCAGCGCCATAGTTGATTTTAACAAAACAAACTTAAATATAAAGAAATTTTTCACTAATAAAAAAGGAATACCTATTATTACGGGGTTTATCGGATCCACCCAAAAAGGGGAAACAACCACTCTGGGGCGCGGCAGTTCCGACTACATGGCCGCAATTTTTGGAGCGGCTTTGGATGTTGAGTCTGTAGAAATTTGGGGAGACGTTGACGGGATTATGAGCGCCGATCCCAAATTAGTTAAGACCGCTCAAGTTTTACCGCAAATAAGCTTTGAAGAGGCAATTGAAATGGCTTACTTTGGAGCCAAGGTAATTCATCCTGTTACTATGGTTCCTTTAATCAGAAAGAATATTCCAATTTTGATCAAAAATACTTTCAATCCGTCTGCTCCCGGCACCTTAATATCGAAAAAAACTTTTAAGAGCTTTTCTCCTATTAAAGCAATAACTTCTATAGATAGAGTGGCTCTGATTAATGTAATTGGGGTGAGTCTAGTAGGGATACCGGGCAGCGCGTCCAGAGTTTTGCAGATAATTAGACAGAAGAAAATTAATGTTCTTTTAGTTACTCAGGGTTCATCGGATCACGCAATTTGTTTTGTCATCAAAGAGGAAGAATTGTTAATGGCCATAGAGGCTTTAGAAAAAGAATTTGCAGATGAAATTAAGCTGGAGGAAATGAGTCTGGAGGTCATTTCGGGGCAGTCGATAGTTACTGTTATTGGAGAAAACATGAGAGGGACTCCCGGGATCGCCGGAAGAATGTTTAAGGTTTTGGGGGATAATGGTGTGAACATTTCAATAATAGCCCAAGGCGGATCGGAAATAAATATCTCTTTTACGGTATTGAGAGACCATAGAGTTAAAGCCTTAAATTTGGTGCATGATGAATTTTTATTTGACGGGGTAAAAAATATTTTTATTGTTGGTACGGGAAATATCGGCGGGACGCTACTTAATCAAATAAAAAATTTAAAAAATAAAAACTTAAGAATTTGCGGAATTATTAATCAGAAAAAAATACTGATGAATGAGGAAGGTATAGATTTAAACGGCTGGGATAGAAAGCTTAAAAAAGGGGCTACTGCCGATTTTGACAGTTTCCTTATCTATTCTAAATCCGTTTATTCGTCTAATAAAATTTTTGTGGATTGCACCGCCAGCGAGCATGTTGCCAAAAAATATATTAACCTCGCGCAAAACGGTTTTAATATCGTTACCCCAAACAAAAAGTTTAATGTACTGCCTATTAATCAATACGAAAAATTGCGTGAAGTTTTAAGAAAAACAAAAAAGAAATTTTTGTATGAGGCCAATGTGGGCGCCGGTCTGCCGGTGATATCATCGCTTTGGGATTTGTTGAAAAGCGGCGATGAAATAGTTAAAATAGAAGGAATATTTTCAGGAACTCTTTCCTATATTTTTAATTCTTTTGATGGAAAAAGACCTTTTTCCGAAATTGTCAAAGGCGCCCAAAAATTAGGATACACGGAACCCGATCCAAGAGAGGATTTAAGCGGTCAGGATGTGGCGAGAAAACTGTTGGTTCTGGCTCGCGAAATAGGCTACAAATTAGAATTGAAGGATGTTAGGGTTGACAGTTTGGTGCCAAAAAACTTAAGAAAATTAAAAACGGTTGATGATTTTCTGGATAAATTAAAAGATTATGACGGTGAATTTAATGGTTTTGTTTCAAAGGCAAAAAAAGCAAAGAAAGTCTTGCGTTTTGTAGCAAAAATTGAGAGAGGAAGGGCGGAAGCAACACTTTCGCAAGTATCTTTAGATAATCCGCTGGCCCATACCAGCGGAGCGGATAACATATTTGCTTTTTATACAAAAAGGTATCAAAAGCCTTTGGTAATACAGGGGCCGGGCGCGGGGGCGCAGGTTACTGCAGGCGGAGTGCTGGCAGATATACTTAAGGTTTAATATGGGAAAAATAAATAAAAAATTAAAAGTGGGAATTTTGGGTGCCACCGGTATGGTGGGTCAGCGACTGATCACCCTTCTTGATAACCATCCATGGTTTGAGGTGACTTTACTTGCCGCCTCACCTAGATCGGCCGGTAAAAAATACAAGGAGGCGATAGCCGGGCGATGGAAAATTAAAGAAACTCTGCCAAATTCAATAAAAAATATCAGAGTTTTACGGGTGGAGGAAGATAAGAAGCAAATTGCCAAAGAGGTGGATTTTGTTTTTTGTTGCTTGGATATGGACAAGGAAAAAATCAAGGAACTTGAACTTTGGTATGCCGGCAATGGTGTCCCCGTGGTTTCAACAAATTCCGCCCACCGCTGGAGCGAAGATGTACCGATGATAATTCCGGAAATAAATTCTCATCACCTTTCGCTTATAGATAGTCAACGGAAAAAAAGAGGATGGAAAAAAGGATTTATCGTTGTTAAACCCAACTGTTCTCTGCAATCATATCTTCCGCTGATTTGGGCGCTTAACCAGTTTGCGCCAACAGAAGTGTCGGTAACCACTATGCAGGCAATATCAGGAGCCGGTAAAATATTCTCTGATTGGCCGGAAATGACAGATAATGTTATACCGTTTATCGGCGGAGAAGAAGAGAAGACGGAAAGAGAACCTTTGAAAATTTTAGGAAACATAAAAAATGGCAGGGTAGAACTTGCAAAAAACATAAATATTTCCGCCACCTGTATTCGGGTGCCGGTCAGTGATGGTCACTTGGCGGCCGTGGCGGTGCGTTTTAAGAAAAAACCAACGCGCACCCAAATTCTCTCCGTCGTCAAAAAGGCGGCCAATCCTTTAAAAAAATGGCATCTGCCTTCCGCTCCTCACCCTTTCATCCATTATTTCAGTGAGGATAACCGGCCGCAAACCCGACTGGATCGCGATTTTGAAAGGGGCATGGGTATTACTTTTGGCAGACTGCGGGAAGATAAACAGTTTGACTGGAAATTTGTCGCTCTTTCTCACAATACAATTCGGGGTGCGGCAGGCGGAGCAGTCTTGACCGCCGAACTTCTCAAAGCGAAAGGCTACTTATGAAAATTTCTCTTATCGGCATGTCCAATTCGGGCAAAACTCACTGGTCTACCAAACTCTTACAGGAATTGGAAAAAATTGGCTTTGTGCGATTTTGCTGCGATGATTTAATTGAACAAAAGCTGGACAGAGAATTAAAAAGTCTAGGATATTCTGGGATTAACGACGTAGCCCGCTGGATGGGACAGCCATATGAAAAAAAATATAAAACTAACAGTCGGAAATACTTAAGACTGGAAAAAGAGGCCATGGAAGAAATTCTAAATTTTTTGGAAGAACAGACAAAAGTAAAAAACGTTGTTATTGATACCACCGGCAGTGTTATTTATTTGGAAAGTGAACTTATTGACAGATTAAAAAAGATTACAAAAATAGTCTATTTGGATACTCCAGACTCTGTCCAAAAACAAATGTATAAAAACTATATAAAAAATCCCAAACCTGTCATCTGGGGCAACAGTTTCAAAAAATTAAACGGTGAATCTAATTTTGAAGCATTATCCCGCTGTTATCCAGAACTTCTTAAGTTTCGCACCAAAAAATATAAAAAATTTGCCGATGTCGCTATTGACTATTACATGGTAAGACGTCCAAATTTTTCAGTCAAGGAATTTCTAAACAGCATTTCGCCTAAATAATTTTTCCAAATTAAATTTGCTACTTGCAATTTTGTTTTGGTTGTGTAAAAATACTAATAATTGAATAAATCAAGAGTGGTGGGGAGAGATTTGGCTCGTTGATCCATCCAGCAACCCTTCACTGCGTTCAGGGCAAGCCCTGACAAACGAAGTGAGGAAGGGTGCTACACCCAACCCTTTAAGGGAAGGATTTGATATATTTTATTTACGCCTCTCTTAACGAGAGGTTTTTTAATATTATGAGTAACAATTTAACATTCGCGCAAAAGGTGAGGAAGGGAGAAAAAGTTGTTCTTTACGAAATTCTTCCTCCGCCCAAAAATTTATCAAAAGCGGATTTGCAGATTTCATTTTCTTTGTTTGCCCAAATATTAAAGAAAAATCCAGTCGATGGGGTAAATCTTCCGGAAGTGCGGGAGGAAACAAGATCGGGCAAACGTAGTTTACCACAGTTAATTAAACTGGAACCCAGAGCTGTTTGTCCTTATTTACAAAAGCAGGGAATTCTCAATCTTATTGTGAACAGGCCCATTGTTTATCTTCCTTGGAAAAAACAGATTGGATGGTTGAAAGAGACCTACCATAAATATAATATTCACGATTTTGTGCTGGTTGGTGGAGAATCAAGTAAAGTTTCTTATCCGGGACCAACGGTGGTTGAGGCGGCATCGCTTATTACCAAAAAACTGCGAAGCGAGTTTCCGAATATATTATTAGGAGGTATTACGATTCCTTCAAGGGTTAATGAGGCAGATCGTGTTTTGGCTAAGACCATCTCCGGTATAGAATTTTTCACCTCGCAGGTTATTTATGATAGTCAGGACGTCAAGAAATTACTCAAAGAATATTGGCAGCTCTGCCGCCAGAAAAAAGTGGCTCCGAAGATGATATTTTTAAGTTTTGCGCCGGCTACCACACTTGGCGATATAGAGCTGCTTCGCTGGTTGGGAGTGGAAATTCCTCAAAATACACTTGAGGCGTTGACAGCGGGCTGGTTGGGGGTGGGCTGGCGTTCTATCGAAACCTGTCAGGATATTCTTGAAGACATTCTTCATTTTGTAAAAAGAAACAAGATTGGTGTGCCTCTTGGTCTTAACGTTGAACATATCAACAAACACAATTTTGAATTATCGTTTATTCTTCTTAGAAAACTTTTAGAATCGTATCTATCGTAATATGAGTAAAATTGCCTGTTTTTTTAATGGAATTTACCCAAGATCAGGACAGCTGGCTCAGTCCAGTCGGGATTTTGATAGAAAAAGGTTAGCAATCAAAGATTTAAAAGTAAAACAGCTTGCTGATTTTTCCGCTCTGATTGCTTTGCAGAAGTCTTGTTCTTTTGATTATTTAGAAGATGGCAAGCTGTCATGGCAGGATATTTTTCGCCCGATTGTTGAGGCAACAGACGGCATGGAAGTTGGGGCTCTAACCCGTTGGTTTGACAATAATAGTTTTTTTCGTCAGCCGATTATTGGCAATAAACTCCATCTTGACACCCAAAAACTGGATAGCTATTTTCCCGTTATTACGCCAGCGAAAAAATGGAAAGTAACGTTGCCATCTCCTTTCACTTTTGCAAAATTATCAAGCAGCAAGTCTCACGATTCATTTAAAAAAAGACTTAGGCAAACCACAGAAATTACCGCCTCGATTATTAAATATTTAGAAGAAAAAGGCGTTTCGTGTGTACAACTTAACGAGCCTTGCATACCATATTTCCAAGCAACAAAAAAAGAAATAGCAGAGTTTCTTAAGTCGCTATCGATAATTAAAAAGGCCAGAAAAAATCTTAAACTGGCAATTCATTTTTATTTCGGCGACGCAACGCCAGTTTGCGCCGCTTTGAATAAAACTAATTTAGTAGATATAGTTGGCATTGATTTTTATAAAACAAGTTTTTCCACACTTCCCAAAAATATAAATTTGGAAGTAATAGCGGGTATTATCGACGGTCGTAATTCTTTAATGGAAAGTAAGATTTTTTCAAAACAGCTTGTTTCACAAATAATAAAAAGGCTGAGTCCCACTGTTTTATACCTATCAAATAATTCCGACCTTGAGTTTCTCCCCGAACCGGTGGCTAAAGAAAAACTGAGGTTATTAGCAGAGCTTAAAACAATATGATTCATTTTATAACTCATGAGATTGGAAGTTTGAGTAAGCCTGAGTGGCGGGTCAAGGGAGTCTTGGGCAGACCTATTAATAATCATGATATTGATGAGGCAATTTCGTGGGGTAAACGCTTGGGCATAGCGTACAAACCATTACTTTCAATTTTAAGAAAGGGAGTTTTATCGCTAGAGGCTAAAAAAGAAATAAGAAGATGGGCCTGTTTATATGCGGTGGGCTTGCAAGAGACGGCCGGTTTGGACGTTGTTTATAACGGAGAACAAGATCGAAGCGAAATGTACCAATATCCGGTTACTTTATCAGACGGGTTTGTATTTAGAGGACTGGTGCGAGCATTTGACAATAAATATTATCAAAAAGCCGCCTGTGTAGGACGGCCAAAATTAAAAAAACCTTGGCATAACGATGAATTTTTGTCTTTACAAAAAATGACCAAAAGAATTATTAAAATTCCCATTACCGGCGCTTATACATTGGCCGCCTGGTCGTTTGACGAATTCTATACCAAAAAGTCGCAAACAATCGGCAGCCGGAAAGCTTTGAAAGAGAAAGAAAAAGCAAGAAGAGCTTTTATTTTGGACATTGCCAAATATTTAATTAGACCAAATATTAAAATGCTTTTGGATCTTGGCGCTTCCTGGATACAAATTGATGAGCCTGCCGCCACCACCATTCCTTCCGAAGTGCCTCTTTTTGTCGAATCTTTCAATGAGTCGGTTAAAGGTTTGAAAGGGGAATTTACTGTCCATATTTGTTATTCCGATTATCGGCTTTTATTTCCTCACATTCAAAAAATGGAAAATTGCAGTCAATACGCGCTGGAGCTTTCCAACAGAGATTCCAAAGAACTGGGCGTGAGCGATAAGCAAAGATCGGGATATGAAATTCTTAAATGGTTTAAAAAGTATAAAATTCCCTCCCGCATCGGTCTGGGAGTTTCCGATATTCACAGTGATTATATAGAATCGCCGCAGCTTGTTCGGGACAGAATTCTTTATGCGGTAAAAATTTTAGGCAATCCGGCTCTGGTTAATCCCACTCCCGATTGCGGACTTAGAACCAGAACTTGGGAAGTGTCTTTTCAAAAACTTACTAACGTTGTTTCGGGAGCGCGTCTGGCAGAAAGGAAAATATAAATATGAGTAGTAAAACGGTTTCTCTTTTCGCATATCCCAATACCCACTCATTCGTTAAGGGAATGCAGAAGCAATCACTTGGTGACTACAGAATAATTAAGTCCTATTTTAGAAGCGGTTTCCCCGAGTTGGCAAATTTAGAAAGACGGGTGGCCAGACTTTTACAAATTGATGAGCGGAGGGGAGAATCTCTCCTTTTGACGACTTCTGGTATGTCGGCGGTAGTCACAGCCTTGGAGATTGCCTCTCCCACCGCAGGCGATATTGTTATTCATGGACTGGTAGAATACGGCAAGATACAGGATTATATAAATGATGATTTAGTTAAAAGAGGCGTTATCACTATTGAGATTAATCCCGATAGTGTTGAGGCGATTGAAAAACTACTTTTAAAATTTCTAAAAGAAAAACCAAAGGTCAAGATAAAAGCGATTTTTCTAGAGACGGTGGGTAACGGCCCTCCGATGCCAACTCTTAGATTAGAAAAATTTCTAGGGCTTAAAGTTCTTCGTCAAATAAATCCGCTGATTATTATTGATAACACTCTTCCCACAGAGGTAGCCTTTCCTTTACTAACACAGATGAGAAAAAATAAAGATCTTAATATTGTGGGAGTTCAAAGCGCCACTAAATTTTATCTAAGAAATGAAGA
>CAZWMJ010000001.1:0-87772 GCA_964635045.1 uncultured Gammaproteobacteria bacterium | reverse complement strand
TCCATTAGAGTATATTGATCAAACCACAGTGTCACCGATGTCTCCATCTTGTACATTGAATAGACATCAATATTTTTATGCTATAATAACTTTGTGCAAAATGAAGCTGTCATAATCTCAACCATCCTGATTGGATTTTTGGCGATAATTTATTTTCTCAACAAAAAACTGACCGAATTGTCAAATAATCAAAAACCATCAGAAGAACTACTAGAAATTATTAAAATGCTTCAAAGCGGTTCCAAGGAAGACAGAAAAGTTTTACTGGACAGCCTTCACAAAAATACCCAGTCCTTAAATGAAAGATTGGACAATGCGGCCCGGGTAATTGCCAATTTACAAAGAAACGTGGGCGAGATGAGTGAAATTGGCCGCTCCATGAAAGACCTGCAAGACTTTCTGCGTTCCCCAAAACTGCGGGGCAATATCGGCGAGCAGGTGTTAAAGGAACTGCTTGGACAAATGCTGCCTAAGCAATCCTTTCATCTGCAGTACGGATTTAAGAATGGAACGACGGTTGACGCGGCTATTAAAACTACCGCCGGCATAGTTCCCATTGACTCCAAGTTTCCCATGGAAAATTTTCGCCGGATGAACGCGGCAGAGAGCGACGCGGACAAAAAATTAGCTAAAAAAGAATTTGCCGGCGACGTCAAAAAACACATTGACGACATTGCCAAAAAATATATTTTAACAGATGAGGGAACCATTGATTATGCCCTGATGTACATTCCTTCGGAAGGCGTTTACTACGAAGTGGCCAACGACGCCGACTTGTTTGACTATGCCGGCAAAAAACGGGTCTTGCCTGTCTCTCCCATGACTTTTTATGCCTACATGCGGGCAATTTTAATGAGTTTTGAAGGGCAAAAAATTGAAGCCAAAGCCCGGGAAGTAATGCAGGCCCTGCGTGCCATTCAAAAAGATTACAGTAAAGTTGATGAAAATTTGGGAGTGCTGGGCCGTCACGTCGGTAATGCTTATAACATGATGAGCCAAGTTTCCACCAGCTTTACCCAACTGGGTCAAAAAATCACCTCCACCCAAAGTTTGGGAGAAGAAAAAGAAATTAAAAAACTTGACAACTAAGGTTTATAGATATATTATTCAGCCGTATGACAACTGAGACAAAACCTACTACTCCTTCTTTGGGAGAACGATTTTTAGCCACACTTACTTTTGGTAGAGTTAGTAGGAGGAAATTCGAGCAACCTCTTCCTGATTCTCATTTACCGTTTGAGGGAAGATTAAGGATTGCCGCAGGCTTGAATTCTCTTAGTCAAACAGTATTTATGCAGGAAGAAACTAAGATAATTTTTGAAGAGGCCAGAAGTTTAGGGGAAGAAATAGGAAATCAAGTAGCTATTCCAATAGGCATCGAAGAATTACGATCTAATCTTAAACCAGATCTTCGCTGGCAATTAGTGGAACAATTTGAAGCATTAAAAAATCAAGGAAAAGATCCGCAGGTCATGTTAACAATAGCTGTTAGTAAAGGTAAATCGGGAGAAGGAAATGTAACGAGAACTAATATCAGTGTTGAAATTGTAGTCAACAAACAATCTGAAGTAATTGGAGCCAGACCTGTTACAGTATTAGGTATATCCTCACATTCTGTTTTATGGCGTGATCCTTTATTTAATCGACTAGATCATTCCGTGGAAATGGGTCCAGGAGGACCACTTGTTGCGGCACAAACGGGTATTAAATCATCTATTGTTGCTCATGACCTTCTCCGATTAGCACATAATGTAGTTAGCAGACGTCAACCACCAGCTCAAGCCGCAGCGTAAAATTATTCTATTGACAAGTGGTACGTTATTTGGTACTATTGGTTTTGGAGGAAGATTTTTATGAGTCATTTGCCAACCATTATTCCAGCCAGTGAAGCAAGAAGTAATTTCTATAAACTTCTTGACGAGGTTTCTACTACTCCAAAACGCTTTATTATCACTAGATTTGGTCGACCCCAAGCTGTAATTTTAAGCTATAAAGAATATGAGCTATGGGGAGAAACCAATAAAATTATGGCTAATAAAAGACTACTAAAACGCAAGAAAAATCGCACTAAATAACATTTCAAGTTTCTCAAGCTTTACCCAACTTGGACAAAAAATCACTTCTAGTACCCGGAGAAATTTTCTTTTCGAATTTTATCGGCAGAAATACCCATTTGAGAAACCATTAATACCATCGCTTCCACCATTTTGGGCGGTCCGGCAATATAATAAATAGGCTTTTGAATATCTAAAACATATTTTTTGATAAGTGTGTCTGAAATTCTACCGATTTCTCCCTGCCAATTATCTTGAGATTCTTTAGGATGGGTTATCGTATAAATAATTTTTATGTTGGGTTTCTCTATGGCAATTTGTGATAATTCTTTATAAAAAATTAACTCCTTAATTGTGGAAAAGGAAACAAATAAGTAGATAGATACTGGTAGATTTTTTTGGGCGACATACCTTATCATACTGTGAAATGGAGTGATGCCGATACCTCCCGCCAGAAAAACCCGGGGCTCCATCTCATCCTCCGTCAAAGTAAACTTCCCCATGGGACCGAAAAATTTGACCATTGAACCCTCGGGCAATTTTACTAATTCCTGTTTGAACGAGCTTTGAATAATTCTGGTAGTTATCATCAAATAATCTTTCTCAAGAGGTGAAGAAACAATGGAAAAAAGACGGGAATTGCCCCGCTCGTCAGGATTGCTAATAGACAGCATCATCCGGATATATTGTCCCGGCAAAAAATCAAAATCCTCATTTTTTCTGTCAAAATAAAATGCGTACGCGTCCAAAGCCACTTTTTCTTTCCTTAAAAGGGATAAGCTAAATTCTCTCGCTATTGTTGACATATCAATAATTATATATAATTATAAGTATCAAAGAAAGGAGGTGAGAAAAATGAACAATAAGCTTTTACTTGGGATAGTGGCGCTGGTGGTAATCGCTGGAGGGGCTATTTTGCTGGGCGGTAAGGGGACAAATAATAGTACATCAAATCCTCCTCCAACTGTTGCGCCAAGCAAAATAGAAGAGCAACCGGCTACCTCCTCCGCCGCTAAAACTGAAGAAACAAATGTAACTATCACAAGTTCTGGGTTTGAACCGCAAACAATTACTGTCAAAGCCGGAGGAAAAGTTGTATGGATGAATAAAAGCGGTAATGTTGCAAATGTTAGTTCGGCAGTACATCCAACTCACCTTGTTTATCCTGCTCTTAATCTTGGAAATTTTGATAATGGTTCGTCTGTTTCGCTGATATTTGATAAACCGGGTACGTACAAATATCATAACCACCTAAATCCGGGACAAACAGGCGTAGTAATAGTAGAATAACAAAGGTGTGGTAAAATAGCTGCATGACTGATGATAGAATACTCAACCAAGAACAGCTTGAGGCGGTAAAGTTTGGTGAAGGCCCACTTTTAATTATTGCCGGGGCGGGAACGGGGAAAACCACAGTTATTACCGAACGGATCAAGCATTTAATTTTGGAAAAAAATGTTCTTCCTGCCGAAGTTTTGGCTCTCACTTTTACCGATAAGGCCAGCCGCGAAATGGAAGAGCGGGTAGATGTAGCCCTCCCCTACGGCTACTCGCAAATGTGGATTACCACCTTTCATTCTTTTTGTGACAGAATTTTGAGAAGTGAGGCAATTCATATCGGTCTTAATCCCGGCTATCGCCTCATGAGCGAGGCGGAAACAATTCTTTTTCTGCGCAAAAATCTTTTCAAATTTGAACTTGAATATTTCCGACCCTTGGGAAATCCCAACAAATTTTTGGAAGGAATGCTGCAGCACTTTAGTCGGTTAAAAGACGAAGACGTGAATTCAGACGAATACTTAAAATATGCTCAAAAACTAAACGCTAAACGCTATACGCTAAACGCTGAACCAGATGAAATTAAAAAAACCCTTGAATTAGCTCATGCTTATAAGGTTTATGAGGGATTGAAAACCAAAGAGGGAGTGATGGATTTTGCCGATTTAATCAGTAATGCCCTTAAGCTTTTCCGCACCAGAAAAAATATTCTGGCAGAATATCAACAAAAATTTAAGTATATTTTAGTTGATGAATTTCAGGATACTAACTTTGCCCAAAATGAGCTGGCAATTTTATTATCAGGCCCGCCTGCCGGCGAGGCAGGTAACAAACAAAACATCACGGTTGTCGGCGACGATGATCAGGCCATTTACCGCTGGCGGGGGGCGGCCGTATCAAATATTATTCAATTTAAAAAACATTTTCCCAAGACAAAAATTATTGTGTTAACTCAAAACTATCGATCCACTCAAGCAATTTTAGATAGCGCTTATAAATTAATTCAAAACAACAATCCAGACCGGTTGGAGATTAAAGAAAAAATTGATAAAAAATTAGTGGGCGTTCGAAAAACTAAAGGTGAGGAACCTCAACTTATCTACACCGACCGGGTGGAAAACGAAGCCGATGAAGTCGCGAAAAAAATTGGAGAACTTACTAAAACTTATCAGTACAGGGATATTGCCATTCTGGTTCGGGCCAATAATCATGCCGAACCTTTTATCCGCGCTTTTGAACGGCAAAAAATTCCTTTTCAATTCTTAGGCCCGGGCCAACTTTTTCGGCAGGAGGAGATAAAAGATTTAATTTGCTATCTTAAAGTTTTATATAATTTCCAAGACAACGTGTCGCTTTATCGGGTATTGAGCATGGAACATTTTGGCATTTCGGCAAGAGATATTTCAGCCATGTTTAATTTTGCCCGACGGCAAAACCTGTCGCTTTTTGAAACGCTGGAAAAAATTGATCAGGTTTTTGTCCAAAATGAGGTGAAAGAAAAATGTAAACAAATTGTAAGCATGATTACCAGACATCTTAAACGGATGCGAAAAGATAGCGCCGGACAAATTCTCTATTATTTTTTGGAAGACTGCGGACTTCTTAAAAAGATTGTTGCTTATAAAACAAAGCTTGATGAACGCCGGGCTCAAAACATGGCAAAGTTTTTTGATAAATTAAAAACTTATGAGGTGGAACACGAAGATGCATCAGTTTCTGCTATTGTTGACTGGATTGATTTGTCCATGCAAATGGGGGAATCACCTCTGGCTGCCGATTTAGACTGGACAGAAAATAACGCAGTTAATATTTTAACAATTCATTCCAGCAAAGGACTGGAGTTTCCAATCGTGTTTCTGGTTAACCTGGTTTCCCAACGTTTCCCTACCAGGGAGCGGCGCGAGCAAATCCCAATTCCGGAGTCTTTAATCAAAGAAATTCTGCCTGAAGGAGATTATCATCTGGAAGAAGAACGGAGACTTTTTTATGTGGGTATGACTCGCGCCAAAGACCATCTTTTTTTAACTGCAGCCAATTATTATGGAGAAGGCAAACGGGAACGCAAACTCTCCCCTTTTGTCTATGAAGTTTTTGGTAATAAAATCAGCCAACAGCCAACAGCCAACAGCCAACAGCTAACATTATTGGAATGGAAACCGGTTGAGATTGGTAAATCAACCGACCACGCGCCACGTGCCAAACTTCTTGTTAACTATCTTTCCTATTCCCAAATTGACACCTTTAATACCTGCCCCATGCATTATAAAGCCAAGTATATTCTGCGGATTCCCGTTCCTCAAACCAGCGCCCAAAGTTTTGGTACAACTATTCATGCCACGCTTCGCGATTTTTACCAGCTACTTTTAGCAGGTAGTAAGACAACTGAAAAAGGACTGTTGGAACTTTTTAAAAAGAATTGGATTAACGAAGGGTATAGTAGTAAAGATCACGAAAAACAGATGTTCGCTAAAGGAGAAACGGTCTTAAAAAATTTCTTCAAGAATGCTTTTGACCCCAAACACCTGCCTATTTCGTTGGAAATGCCTTTTCAATTTAGTATAGGAGAACAAAATAATAGTTTGCGGATCGGGGGTAAAATTGACCGCATTGACAGATTAAATAATGGCAAAATTGAAATTTTGGATTATAAAACCGGCGCTAATTTACCTGACGAAAAGGAGCTTGACAAAAATTTTCAGTTAACAGTCTACGCTTTAGCCGCCACAGAAGTCAAAGATAAACTGCTGGGAAAAAATCCAAGCGAGGTAGTCTTGTCACTCTACTATTTGGAGAGCGGTAAAAAGTTTACCACCGAAAGAACCAAAGAACAGCTTGAAACGGCAAAAGAAAAACTTTTTGAGATAAAAGAAGCGATTTCTGCTTCGGATTTTTTATGCAGCGGCAGCAGCATTTGCAAAAACTGCGAATTTAAGATGTTGTGTTCAAGCTTATAAAATATGGTATAATATGCTTGTCCTAGGAAGAAGGACCGCTAGTCGCCAACAGCTACACAGTTGCGGGCGACAGGAAAGTCCAGACAGGGGTAAAGCCAGGTGCCATACGGTACCTGGTAAAGCCGGGGATGGAGCGTAAGCTCCGACCCCCGCCAAAATTTGCACCATGAGCCGTCTACGAATAGTAGTGAAAAGGCGAATGGCAAAAATTAGGCGGGGCTAGTGTCCATATTCTTCACCCACATATGGAATATGGAACAAGTCTTGAAATGACAAGACTTGAGAGCAACAGAGACGAGTGGGAGTGAAACGGGCAATCCTACCTGCTGCAACCTTAGAATGATACGAAATCCCCGAGCTAAACTTGGGGCAAACCAGCTTTACGGAAGTATCAAGTCAAGGGCAACCCGCCGTCGGCGGGACAGGAGTGACTTATATCACAACTGAGATAGATTGCGGTTTAAAAACAGAATCTGGCTTATTCTCTCTTCTTAGGATATTTTTACTTTTTTTGCTCGTTAATCTTGTCAAAACAGGCCTCAAGAAAAATTTTAACAACCGCTGCTGTCGGAACGGCCAAAATCAAACCGGGCAATCCCCAAATATGCTCTCCGGCCAGTACCGAAAATAAAATAATCAACGGGTGCAATTTGGTAATCTTGCCCATCACATAAGGATTGATAAAATAATCCTGAACTTGCCGCACTAGAGTATAAGTTACAATAACGGCAATTACTCCTTGAACAGGAGTTAGAGAAAAATTCAAATTTCCGCTAAAGAATGCTACAGTAGCAGCAACAGAGGTTGCAACTATCGGACCGATAATCGGCACTATCTCGGCGATTCCTGAAAAGAATGCCAGAATAAGAGCAAACCTAACTCCCAAAACACTAAGCGCTATGAAAAGAATGACCGAAATAAGAAAAACCAGAAAGATTTGCCCGCGCAAATATCCCTGAAGTACCGCGTTAATTCGTCTGACTAAAATCTCTACATCTATTCTATGGTCTTTGGGCACTAAATTAAGCAGTTTGTCAACCATCTCTCTTCCTTCCTTCAAAAAATAAAAACCGGAAAAAATAAATAATATAAAACTGACTATTCGAGAAAACGCCTGGGGAAAAAGCGAGAAAAGATCGGCAGGAGAAAATAGTTTTGATTGTTCAACAGAAAGTAAAGTATCATTTATTGTTGGCCTTATCCAATCGGGAAGAGCATTAACATTAGCTTTTGTCGAAATAATTAATTGATTTATATAATCGCTAAATTCCGAAGACTCGGCAATTACCCGTCTTGTCAGACCAATCCCGGCAACGGTAATCAGGGCGCTAATAGTTAGATAAATCGTGATTATTGATAAACTTCGGGGCAGACGAATTTTTTGGGAAAGAAAATTAATCAGCGGATTAAAAAGATAAGCAAAAACTGCCCCAAATATAAATGGGGAAAGTATTGTTCTTTCAATATAAATAAACCACAAAAAAATAATGCCCAACAAGATAAAAAATACAGTCCTAAGTCTAATAGTCATATCTTTATTATATCAAATTTCCCTAACTGCTTGCGCTGGCGTAGCGTTTGAGGGCAAATCTCCAAAAGCGCAAAGAAATAAAAAATAATAATCCTCCTATGGCAAATGACACTACTGTTATTTGCGGGGTAATAAGCCCCATCAGAGCCTTGACCGGAAAAGTCATCATAATCCCAATCGGTATAATAAAGGTAATAAAACTTCGTAATGGTTCGTGATAAATATCCACAGGCAGCCTTCCCATCTGGGTCAGGTCGCGGTAGAGAAAAAGAGTGCTATCCACCTCAGTTGTCAAAACACCAAGCGCCAAAACGACAATATGAAAAGAAAGGGTAATAATAAAGGCATTAAAAATAAGAATAATGTAAAGAAGTATATTGCTGAAAGAAAGCCCTCCCATATTGGAGGCCGCCACGATAATTGAAACGACAGCGATAATCAGCATGGGAATATCTAAAAAATCGCTTCCGCCAAAAAGAACTCTGAAAAGAGGAGAGAAAGGTTTGGAAAGGATATAGTCAAGCGTGCCGTTGATAACGTATGCGCGAAATCGATAGACCTCTCGCAAAAAAAGTTGGGCCGTAATATCAACCAGATTGAAGGTAAAAAAGAACAGGATTATCTGCCAAAGCGAGTAAGTAAGAATCGTCCTTGTTTTTCCGACTAAAAGAAGAACAAAGAAAAGAAAAAAGACAAAACGCAACATTTTGCCTGCGATAAAAATCGCCGCTCCAAATCGCGACAGAAAAGCTATTTGCGACGTCAACCCCATCATCATCCACCATATTTTTATGTATTTACCCATATTTACCGTCCTTGCGCCGTATAAATTCGTAAACCTTTTATCCAGATAAACTTGGCCAAAACGAAAAGCAGTAAAACCCAAATAAAGGAAATAACAAAACCTCTTTCTATTTCCCCAAGCGGCAGCTGCCCAAGATATATTTTGAGGGGGAAAAAGAGAAGATAACCAAAAGGCAATGTTTGGAAAAGAAAGCTAACTTCCTTTGGGAGAACATCGAGCGGGAAATATCCGCCGGCCAGAAAACTGGAAATCATAAAAAAAATAAATCTGGGCGCCCACACCTCGGCGCTCCAAAACCCGATAAAACCCATCAAAAGATTCAATAGAAAATAGAGGATAATAGCCAAAACAAGAGAGAGAAGAAAAAGAATCAGATGGAAAGGATTTGTTTGAAGAAAAAATGGAGGACGAAGAAGAAAAAATAATAGAGTAAGTTCGATGAGTGAAAGAACAATATTCATCGCCTTATCGCCAACATCCTTGGCAAACCAATACAAAAAATAATTTACCGGACGGATAAGATAATTTGAGAGGTTTCCCTGATTGATCTCATCGCCAATAGCATAACTTCTTGAAGAAAAAATAATTGCGGAAAGAAACGATGTTCCCAAAATATAGGTAAGCATCAGAGACCGGCTGTAGCCAAAAAGCGTCCCTTTATCCGGCAGAACCGCTAACCAAATAAAGTACAGAGAAACTAAAATAACAACGCCTCTTACCCGCCACATTAAAAAATTTACTCTGTAGGTGAACACCTCATCCCAAGTATTTTTGACAATCAAAAAATACTTTTTCATAAATTTTGTCTGCTAAACACATCTCCTATCACATCTTCTATATCCGGATCCTCAATATTTAAATCTTCCACAGGAAAAGATTTCATAATTTTTGAAGCAATTTTACCAGACTGCTCTCTGGCCACACGGATTATCAATTGCGGATAAAGAAATTTTTTGACATTTACAAAGTCGTTCAGTTTTTTGGGATCAACATAATCGCTAAATACTACGCTTATTATTTTATACGGCGCATATTTTTTTATAAGATCTAAGAGTAATCCGTCAAAAAGAATTTTACCAAAATTTATAATAATTACTCTTTTACAAAGAGCTTCCACATCACCCATATAATGACTTGTCAAAATAATAGTGGCTTTGTAGCGTTTATTATATTCTTTAATAAATTCACGCAAATTCTTCTGCATAATAACATCAAGTCCTATTGTCGGTTCGTCTAGAAACAACACTTTCGGCTGATGAATCAAAGCCGCCACCAGCTCGCACTTCATCCGCTGTCCTAAAGATAATTTCCTAACCGGCACACGTAAATACTCCTCCATCTCTAAAAGTTTTACTAAACTTGATAGTGTTTCATCGAATTTAGATTTTGAGATATCATAAATTTCTTTATTTAAAAGGAATGAATCGATAGGGGGCAAATCCCACCATAATTGGTTTTTCTGTCCCATCACCAAAGAAATCTGTTTGAGGAATTGATTTTTGCGTTCATATGGAGTAAAACTCAAAACCGAAATTTCTCCTTTTGTCGGATAAAGAAGCCCTGATAAACATTTAAGCGTGGTAGTTTTACCCGCCCCATTTGGTCCGATAAAACCAACAAGCTCTCCTTCCTGTATCTCAAAAGAGATATCATCTACCGCCTTTACCGTCTCATATTTTCGAGCAAACACTGATTTTACTCCGCCCAAAAATCCCTGTTCTTTTTTGTATACTTGATAATATTTAGAAAGATGTGAAACGGAAATTGTCACCTATTTATTATATCAAAAAAGAAGCCTTCCAATTTCTTGGAAAACTTCTTTTATCCTTTCCAATACTAATTTATCGTACCGCCTTTTTCAAGGTCTTTCCGGCAGTAAAGCCTGGAGCTTTTCTTGCTTCAATGGTAATTTTTTCTCCAGTCTTTGGATTTCTTCCCGGACGAGCTGCGCGTTTTCTGATGCTAAAGGTCCCAAAGCCGGTAATAACAACCTTTTCGCTTCTCTTTAACGAATCTCGGATGGCATTGATAAACGATTGGACTGCATCTCTGGCAGCCTTATTGGTAAGGTTTGCTTTTTTAGCTACTAATTCTATGAGGTCTTTCTTTGTCAAATTTTTTCACCCCCTCCTGGACAGAATGTTCTACTTTTAATTAGCTCAACAATACAATGAAAACAACACGTTGTCAAGTCCCCATTTAGGAAGATTGTGAAGAGACGGCGCGGAACTCACGAATGGCTGTCACCTTTACTTCACCGGGCACTACCAATGAACGGCTGACTTCTTCCTGAATTTTTCGGGCAACCAAAACCGTATTGGCATCATCAAGAACACCTGGATTTATAATAACCCGCAGTTCTCGTCCCGCTTCGAATGCGTACGCATCTTCAACTCCTTCATGATTTTTTGCTATCTTTTCCATCTCTTTAAGTCTTTTGACATAATTTTCATAATCTTCATATCGGGCGCCGGGTCTGGCCCCTGAGATTTGATCCGCAATATGCACTATTACCGATTCCATTGATGTAAATGGCGTATCTTCATGATGCTCCCCAACGCAATTAATAATCTTTTGTGGGATATTAAAACGTTTCAAAAACTCTACTCCCAACTTCACGTGGCTTCCCTCTCCCTCTAAAACTTTACCAATGTCGTGAAATAAACATCCCAGACGAACAATATTAACGTCCGCGCCTACCTCTTCGGCAATATGCACGGCAATTTTGGTTTCCTCCAAAGTATGCACAATCAGATTTTGGCCAAAAGAAGTTCTAAATTTGAAGCGGCCCAATACCGAAAGAATCGGTGAAGGAAGATTATACACGCCTGCCTCGTGCGCTAATTTTTCTCCTTCTTCAAGCATTACTTTTTCAACTTCCTGTTTTGTCTGTTGGACAATTTCCTCAATGCGAAACGGCTGTATCCGCGCATCTTTTAGCAGTTTTTCCAAAGCTCGTCTGGCTACCTCGCGGCGAATTTGATCAAAGGACGACAGTCTAATAATTCCCTCTTCGTCCAAATCTATATCAACACCTGTTACCTGTTCGAAAGCTCGAATGTTGCGGCCTTCCTTGCCAATAATTCTCCCCTTCATCTCTTCATCCGGTATTTTAATAGTTGAAACCGTGTATTCCGCAATATAATTTAAGACTCCATGTCTCATGCTATCTATAACTATTTCTTGCGCTTTTTGATCTGCGGTCGCTTTTGCTTCTTCTTCCCTCTCTCTAATAATTCGGGCGACACTCTCCGCCTCCATTTGCTCTATCTGACTAAATAATTCTTTCTTTGCTTCCTCTGCGGTTAAGCCGGAGACTTTTTGCAAGCGATCCACGTATTGTTCAATCTTTTGCGCAAGCTGCGCTTTTTCTTTCTCTAACTTTTCTTTCTCACTCTCAAGTCTCTCCTCTTTCTCAAGTAGTTTTTTCTCAAGCGTCAGCAAGTCTTGATTTGGATTAGTCATAAATATATTTGAAGCCAACAGAAGAAAAAGAGCAAATTAAGCTCTTTTAATAGTTGTCATGCGAGGGTATAGATTCATAGTTTTTGACCTTGCCTCTGACAATTTCTATTGCCTTCAACTTTTATTATACTCTCTTTTTCGGTGTTTCGTCAACCCCGCCTTTGGCGGGGTCAACCATCTGTTTTATACTGTCCCAATCAAAACCTTTGCCAGCCAAAAATCTTACCAGCTTTTGATAAATTTTTTCTTTGGGCAAACCGCTGTATCTTTCAAGTCTTTTTTCAACTAATCTTTTCACTGCGTCTATACTTAATATCTCAATATCTCCACTGCTTAATATCTTCTCTATTATTTCGTTATCAATACCCTTTTGCTTTAGCTCAATTTTAATAAGTCTTATGCTTCGCGGCCTAAATCTTATCCTGCTTTCCACCCACCATTTTGCAAACTCCTCATCGTCAATAAATTTTTTATCTTTCAGTTTTTTAATAATGAGTTCAGTAGCTGTTTCCGAAGGTCCTGAGCCGCGGCCGAAGGGTTTCTTTTTAAGGTTTTCTCTTACTTCTTTTTCCGACCGGGGTCTGTATGATAAAAACTTTAGAGCCTTATTATAAAACTTCTCTTCCATTTAAGCGGCTAATTCTTTTTCTTCAACTCCCACTTCAACCGGAGTGCCGGAGGTTTTGCTTTTCTTTAAAATATCATCTACTATTTTTTTGGCAATATCCGATTTTTCTTTCAAAAACATTTTTGTTGCCTCTTTACCTTGTCCTAACATCAAATCGCCATATCTAAAAAATGCTCCCGACTTGCTAATAATTCCCATCTCCACGCCCACGTCTAAAATTCCTCCTTCTCTGGATATTCCTTCATTGCCCATCACATCAAACTCGGCAATCCTAAAAGGCGCCGACACTTTATTCTTCACTATCTTAACTCTATGTCTTGAACCGATAGCCAAATCTCCATCTTTAATGGTTTCAATTTTTCTCACGTCCATTCGAATAGACGAATAAAACTTCAGGGCCAAACCGCCGGTTGTTGTTTCCGGATTTCCAAACATTACTCCGATTTTTTGCCTAAGCTGGTTTGTAAAAATAGCGACTGTTTTTGATTTGGAAATAACTCCGGTCAGTTTTCTTAGAGCCTGAGACATCAGTCTGGCTTGAAGTCCCATCATCGAATCTCCCATTTCTCCTTCTATTTCGGCGCGGGGAACAAGAGCGGCCACTGAATCTATCACCAAAACGTCAACTCCGCCTGAACGGATTAAGCTTTCTGTGATTTCCAAAGCTTGTTCTCCCGTATCCGGCTGGGAAATTAAAAGTTCGTCAAGTTTGACTCCAAGAGTTTTTGCCCATAATGGATCCAAAGCATGTTCCGCGTCAATAAAAGCCGCAATCCCTCCATGTTTCTGGGCTTGAGCGATAATTGACAAACAAATCGTAGTTTTTCCCGATGCTTCCGGACCAAAGATTTCTACTATTCTTCCTCTTGGAACCCCGCCTACCCCCAACGCTAAATCCACGGGAAGACAACCGGTGGAAATAACTGAAATATCAAACTTTTGCGAAACTTCACCAAAGCGCATGATAGAACCTCTGCCGTACTGCTTTTCGATTTGCTCCATGGCAAAACGCACTGCCTCAAGCTTTTTAGAAGATTCCGCCTGCCCTGAGCCTAGTCGTTGGGTAGGGCCGTTGGGGAGCGCTGTTTTTTGAACGTTTGGTTGTCGTCCCATTTCGTTCCCATTGTAACAACTTTTTGTTATAATGCAAGAGGTAAAAATAGCTTTTGGCTATTAGCCGTTAGCATTTAGCTTTTTATTATATAGAGTCAATATCAATTTCTTATGTATAAATTTGAGAAATATCGCGTATATAAAAGCGCGATGAAATTAGTTAAACTTGTATATGAAGTTATCAAAATTCTTCCTAAGGAAGAAAAATTCGGATTAGCAGATCAATTAAGACGTTCTGTTATTTCTATCGTACTTAATATAGCAGAAGGAACCGGCAGTCTAGGAGATAAAGAGTTTAAAAGTTTTTTAAGAATCTCGTTAAAATCTTTATATGAAACCGTTGCGGGATTAAAAATTGCGGAGGAATTATTTAACACAAATGTTTCTGAATCTCTAGAACAATGCAACACGGTTGGTAAAGAGTTAAATGCGCTAATCAATTCTATAAATAGGTCTGAAAGCGAACAGCTAATAGCAAAGAGCTAATAGCCAATCCCGGGATGTAGTATAGTGGTAGTACGCCGCGCTGGGGGTGCGGTAGTCCGTGTTCGATTCACGGCATCCCGACCCTTCGACTCGTCGATAAATCGACTTCGCTCAGGGTCTTCGACCTGTTAAAATAATAGATAAATATTATGTTTAAGAAGTCGAAGGGAGCTGAGCCTAAAGAAATAAAGCTTTTGAATTAGTTTATACAGAAACTTTCTCAACACTTCTAGAAGCGAGGCGAAGAGAATCTCAAATTAAAGGCTGGCGAAGAAAAAAGAAGGAAAATTTGATTGAATTTGGCAAACCAATAATATAAGTCTATACGCATCCCTCGATAAACCCGAGACCTATCGACGCAAAAATTTTAAAAATCAATGGCCACTCTAGTTGTACTCAAACCCTTTCGGATCTGTACAAAGTGGCCATTAAAAAAACCGAAAGGAAAGTTTCACGGTTTTAATATAACAGAAAAGGGGAAGATTGCAATAAGACAAAAGGGTTCAAAGTATAATTATTTCAGTTTCTCTCTCAAAAACCATTGACTATTCTTAATCGATTTGAGTTGTTGATATGTCTTGTCAATCTGTTCTTGAGTCGGGCTGATATAACCGGCTTGCTTAAGCTTTTCTGCTATTCTTAGTGCCTCAATTGCCCTAAGTTTTATTTGATCCGGTAAATCTTTTAAGGATGAATGGTGCACATTCAAATAATGAACTCCTTTTCCATATTTTAAAAAGAAGTCATTAATATCCTTAACATATTTACTATTTCCTTTAGGATTTCTCGTATAGAGAATAAAGGTCTTATTTTCCTTGTTGATTATAAAATCTTGGATAAACTTATCCCGTTTATAATCATAAGTATAAACGCCGATAATTTCTTCTGAAAAATTCGGGTGGTGACTAGTTATTACTCCTCCCAAATTAATGAACCTTTCTGGGTAGATAATTTTTAATGCCTCAGAAAATTTAGGATATTTTTTACACCAATTCTTTATTTCATCAGAAAATGGCATCATTTCAATTATTAATTCTTCAAGAGTCATTTATTTTTTTGCTTTGAATCTGTTGAGCCAAAGTAGGATTTTGAGTTACAATGATTACTCCAATACTTGTATAAAAAGATAGCCACCAAATACCCGTTGCGCTATCTTGAGCAGTAACAATTCCCTTGTAACAGAATGTTTCATCAAATCTGCCTATCAATGGACTAGTTTTTTGCAGCAAATTAGGTAGCCAATTGGGTGGATCAAAATAAACACTAAAACTGTAGGTGTCTGGAATTCTTTGATTAAAGTGCTGATAATACAAACCTTTTATTATTTTGACGAAAACTGGATTAACCCTCTTTGGGTCAATTTTGATACCCGTTGCATTTCCAAGATGTACACCTGCTGAGGATTTAATATTCACTGGCATTGTATCTCTATTAATTAAATCCAACTTTGAAATAGTTTTTATCATCTCATAAGGCCTTAGGTAACTTCTCCTAGTACCTTGTTGAAACACTTCATAAGCTGCTGAGTTATGACCAGTAATAGAAAGTCTATCACGCAAGTATTCTTCATCTAAATGCAATAGGTTGTTGCATTTGCTGCATGCTGACAATTTGTATCCTTTGATTTTTGCATTTTTAGGGAATAAGCTTTTTGGGGGAACATGATCATTGGAATCAGCATCTCTAAGTCCGCATAGATAACATTTTTGGATAGATTTCATTATGAATTAGCCAAATTATACGCTGGAACTAAGTTATTAGCAATTAGCTCAGTACACTTAAAATAAAATTTATCTCAGTAGCTATTCTAGTTTTTTTATTTCAAAATCTTCTCCTTTAAATAAAAAGATTCCATTATTATCCACAGCTATATTCGTATCGCAAGCTTTTAGTAGTTCGTCAAAAGTCATTATTTGCTTTCTTTTTTTATAAATTTTAAACTTGAAATCTCTCATGCTTTGTACCTCCCTTCTCTTAGATTCTCGTATTGTCAGTGGTAGCATACTTTGGAAGTTAACTCTTGTCAACCCTACTCCTAGTTAGGAATCGTATCTTCCGATGAAAGACTTGGAGAATATTCCCTACACGCCTACTTACAGATGGCTGAGGCATTTCTTATTGTTTCTTGCGTTAAGGTAGTCTTTGGCTGTCGCCAACCAGAGTTATTTTTAATAATGTTTGAATAATCCCCTGGGTATCCCGATATTTGATCTTTTAAGGGTAGATATGCACTAATATCATTAAAACCGACCAAACCAATAATACGTGAATCATCACCATGCTCTCTATTATCAACAAGAACGAACATTTTGTTGCTTGGAATAGTAAGCGGATTGCATTCAGACATGAAATCTCCATATGTTTTACCTTTATATTCAAACTTTTTAACATGAGTTGAATTAGGGGTCAGCGTATATGGTTCATCGAGGGCTTTGCCATTTAAGAAGACTATTCCCCCTTTAATCTCTATTTCCTCATCGGGTAAAGCAATTATTCTTCCGACAAAATTACTATCATTTAATCCTTGGACGCTAAGTAATTGCTTTGTTGCTGTGTTAGAAAATGAAATTATGTCACCATGCTGTAGCTTATAAGCATAGGAAGGACTTAACTTATAGAGAATGTTTTTATATGAGTAAAGACGAAATTGGCTGTCTTTTGGAAGGGTGGGAAGCATTGTGTCGGAACCCATACTAGACATGTAATACCTTAAACCGAATATCCGAGTTGAGCCCATAAACACCAATAAATAGCCTAAAAGCCAAAACGGCAATATTACAAATAGCGTTCCTAAAAGGAATACATGCCTAACATCAAATAACTTTGGCTTATTCTTTCGATAAGAAGAAACAGTTTTAATAAGAAAAAATAATGGGAATACCAAGATTATTAAAACGACTTTTGCCATAACTATTAACCAATTAGGGCGTTTCGAATTTTTCATCTGTTCATTAAGAGCATAAAAAAAGATACAAAGAAGAAAAGATAGCGACCCTAATCCAAAAGCTACTAAAAAAATGGAAGAACCTCCCTGAAAAGTTACTAGAGCTATCACAAAAAATACTAACCATGCAGATAGCAGTGGCTTAATTACCTTATTGAAGTTTTTCTCCTTGTTCTCCATATTTTAAGTATATCATTTCTGCTTTTGCAATATTTCGCGTGAAATTTTCAAACCTAAACCACCTATGTCTGCAACAAATAATGCTATAAAAAGTTGCGCATCAATTAAGTTTAAGGCTCTAACAAGAATTATAAAAGTAAGCATCACAATAGGATAAAAGTTAAAAAGCGTTCGTGATGTAATAATTCCCTTT
This sequence comes from uncultured Gammaproteobacteria bacterium, assembly GCA_964635045.1. Lineage (GTDB taxonomy): Bacteria > Patescibacteriota > Microgenomatia > Levybacterales > UBA12049 > CAZWMJ01. The sequence goes on along the minus strand of CAZWMJ010000001.1, from coordinate 70,141 downwards.
AAACTTTTTTGCTTATCGTCTTTTGCGTCGCCAATCTTATCTATGTATTTAAATACGGAAACAGTAACAATCGTAGAGCAAATGAGAGCGATAAGAACAACAACGATCGCTGTTACAATTATGAAATCCACTCATGGTATTATATCAAAATAATATACTGGCAAATGTTTTTTCAGCGGTGGCGGTCCGCCCGCCCCCGCCCTGATTTGGGATAATTTCCCTTTCGACTTGAAGTGAGTTCGGATTTTTTTATAAAGGTCTACTGAAAGGGAGTTTATGCGGCGGGCCTTGAAGATTCAAGTTTTGTAATTCTTGTGTCCAGCTCTCTTATTTGATAACTACCAACTTCATTTTCTGTTTCTAGATTATCTACTCTTCCAATAAACGAAACAACAGTATTTGTTAGTTTGTCAATTTTTACACCAAGAGATTGCTCTGCTTGATCAATTTTTACTTCAATTCTTTTCTGCCCTTCTTCTAAATTTTCCACTCGTTCCTCTACGCGCAACATTTCTCTACGCAAGTTTTTTTCAACTTGCTTCAATTCGGTTCTTGTAGCAAGTTTTTTTATATCTTGTTTTGTTATTACATTTCTCATGAGTAGAAATCAGTATAATACTGGCTTTGTCGCACTGTCAATATATCAAAAGATTGTCTTAAAAGGTTGAATTATATTAGGCAAACATGAGGATGCCGATAATGGCAAGCGCTGTACCTAAAAGCTTTCGCAGTATATCTTTTCTTTCTTTAAGAAGAATAATGCCTGCTACTACTCCGGTTACCATCATACCCTGATAAATACCATTTACTTTGCTTACTTCCCCTGTTTGCAAGGCCAAAACCAAAAAATAACCGGCGCCAACACTGGCAAACATTGCCACAACTTTTGGAAAAAAGTTTTTCCCGGCCGATGTCATAAGCCGTTTTTTCGCATTCCTCATTATGATAGGAAAAAATAATGCCGCCGGAACGGAATAGCAAAATAATATTATCGAGGCCGATGCATAAGAGGAAGCAAGTTTTAACAAAATAACATTTACCGCAATAACAACTGCCGCTAAATTGGCATATATCGCGCCTTTGTCGACAAATAATTTATGAGGCGCCATGGTTGTTGCAACGCCTGCAAAAAGTAAAATAATGCCAAAATATTCTATGGGCATTAACTTTTCGCCTATAAATATAAATCCGATTAGGGGAATCCATATAAGCCGCGTCCTGGAAATAATTGTGGAAATAGATAAATCGCTGTACTGGTGCATTTTCATGTATAAATACACTGAAATCCCCTCGGTGATACCAAGGGCAACAAGAAGAAATGCAGAATAGGCAGTTAGATTAAGTTTGTAATCAAAAAGACTGATAAGAAGAAACACCGGCAGGCGCATGGTTTCGTAAAACCACGCCCACGACGTTGCATCGTCGTTTTCCCGTAAAACATAGCGGCTTAAGAAATTAAAAAGATTGGAAGAAAGCCCGCCAATAATTGCCAGAATTACCCATGCAGGAGGTGCCATTACTTAGATTATATATCTTTTATTCCCACCTATTATGTGGTATTCTTGAATCGGCGGCAATATGAAAATTGAAAGTTCGGCGTTTCAACATAATCAGTTTATCCCTTCACAATATACTTGCCAGGGACAAAATATAAATCCGCAGCTGACGTTTTCCGATGTTCCGCAAAACACCAAAAGTTTGGTCCTGATTATGGACGATCCCGACGCCACAGTGGGAACATGGGTTCATTGGACGGTTTGGAATATCAATCCGCAAACAAAAGAGATTACAGAAAATAATAACTTCCCGGGCGCGATTGAAGGAATAACCAATTTTGGCAAACCCGGCTACGGCGGTCCCTGTCCTCCATCCGGCACTCATCGCTATTTTTTCAAGCTTTATGCCCTCGATACCACACTTTCTATTGAAAGTAAAAACAGTAAGGAAGATTTGGAAGAAGCTATGGAAGGACATATTTTGGAAAAAGCAGAACTGGTGGGGAAGTATAGTCGAAAGTAAAAAAGTAGAAATTATCGTTTTGGACTTTGCCTTTTCCTCCTCGCCTTTCCACCCATCCCTATTTTCCTTCTCTCTCTTGTTCTGGCATCACGGGTTAACAAACCGTGTTTTTTAAGAAGCGATCTATATTTTTCCGCATCAAGTTTGGCAAGGGCGCGAGAAATTCCCTGCGCTAAAGCCCCAAGCTGTCCCTCAAGTCCTCCGCCTTCAACTCTGACAGTGATAATAAATTTATTAAGGGTATTTGTAACCACAAAGGGCTGTGTATAAAAAACTTTTGCCACCCCACTGCCAAAATATTCTTCTATCGGCCTTTTATTAACCAATATTTCTCCTTTTTTAATTTCTTTATCTTCCCATAAAATACTTTTTTTGGGACTGTGATAAAGTCTGACTCTGGCAACAGCCTCCCTCCGCCTTCCTACGGCAAAAATAAAATCTTTTGACTTTTGACTTTTAACTTTTGAATTTGTCTCCATATGGGTGTTCTTCTCCCGCAAATACCAACAATCGCTTTAACATCTTATCACGCAATTTATTCTGCGGCAACATGCCTCTAACCGCATGATAAATAACTTCTTCCGGTTTCCTTTTCATTAAATCTTTTAATGCCTCAATTTTTAACCCTCCCGGGTATCCGGAATATCTATAGTATTTCTTTTTTTCTTCTTTATTGCCGCTAACCGAAACACCGCCGGCATTTATCAAAACGACAAAATCTCCGCAATCAAGATTTCTTACAAAATACGGCTTCCCTTTTCCCATCAACAGTCCGACAATCTCTGTGGAAATTCTACCCAATACTTTTCCTTTAACATCAATCAGATGCCACTCTCTTTTTATATCCGAAATTTTTGTTGCTTTTGTCTGTCCCTTCATTACTTTTTAACCTCTTTCTTTTTAGATGCTGTTTTTCTAACCGGTTTTATAAGTTTCTGAGTTGGTTTTTTGACCAAGTCTGACTTGGTTTTAACTTTTATCTTAGTTTTCTTTCCTTTCTTCAATTGCAAACTTTCTTCCTTTTTTACATCTTCAACTACCGTCTCGCCCTCAACCCACTCCATTAAAACCATAGAAGCGCTGTCTGTTTGCCTATTGCCAAGCTTTATAATTCTGGTATATCCTCCGCCTCTTTTCTTAAAACGAGGAGCGATTTGGCGGACTATTTTTTTTATGGCATTAGGGATAAGATAGCGCTGTAAATAACTATCAGCAATTGCCTCGCCTTTTAAGGCAATTGCGATAAGTTTATCCGCTTGCCCTTTGATAGACTTTGCCTTTTCTTGAGTAGTTTTTATTCTTCCTTGTAAAACCAATGAAGAAAGCAAACCCTTAAAGAGAGCCTTTCTTTCATTTGTATCTCTTTTTAATCTTCTTCCAAAAACATTCTTCTTCATATTAAAAATACGAATTCATCCGAATTTTGATATTCGAATCGATTCGAATAACTGAGTATTCGTGTAAATTCGTATTAAACCGTTAACGATATTCCTTTTTCTCTAAGTTTATCCTCAATAACTGTAATTGATTTACCTCCCATATTGCGCATGGACATCAAATCTTTTTTGGGTGTTCCCAACAGCTGACCCAATGTCTCTATTCCGCCATTTCGCAAAGAATTATAAATGCGGGTGGGAAGATCAAGTTCATCAATAGTTAGTTTGAGTACGTCTTCCGACAGAGATGGACTGATAGCCACGCCCTCTGTTGCCGAATGAGCTTTTGGTTCATAGATTTGAAGAAAATAAGAAGTTAAAATCTTTGACGCCTCCTCCAACGCTTCTCTTGGCGCTACAGCGCCGTTTGTCCAAACTCTCAAAACCAATCTGTCTAAATTAGTCTGTCTTCCCACCCGTGTTGCCGAAACCTCGTAATTAACGCGTCTAACGGGAGTAAATATAGCATCTGTTGGAATAACGCCTAATGTGCTGATTTTTTGCTCTTCACTTAAAGAGTAACCAAATCCTTTCTCAACCGTCATCTCTATTTCAAGCTTTGATTTCTTATCCGAAAGAGAACCTATGTAACAATCCTCATTGACAATTTCAACCCCATCCGATAATTCAAGATCTGAGGCTTTTATTTCTTTTGGTCCTTTTACGGAAAGGGTAACGGTAGCGCTGGCTTTACCGTCTAAAAGACGGAAATTGAGCATCTTAATATTAAGGAGTAAATCTACCACGTTTTCTTTAAGCCCCGCAATCGTAGAAAATCTATGTTTCACTCCGGCAATTTTCACCGATGTTACAGCCGCTCCGGGAATTGAAGTAAGAAGCACTCTTCTTAAAGCATTTCCCAGTGTATTGCCAAAACCTGTTTCCAGCGGTTCAATAACAAACTGCGCAAAATCTTCTTTTGCTTTCTCTTCCTTAATCTTAAAAATTGGTTCTTTCATAAAAGATATTTTTGTATTTTACCACTAGCGAGAATAATATTCAACAATCAGTTGCGTATTGAAAGGAACCACCAAATCCTCACGCGTTGGCAGCCGTAATAATTTCCCCGACGTACCCATACGTTTAAGGAAAGGCAGGATATTTTCCTTCTCTTTAAGGAGTTCTACGACAACAGGATTATTTTGAATTTTGACAGAAAGTGTCACCACATCATCTATTTTGACTTGATATGACGGGATATTTACTCTCTTATCGTTGACAGTAATATGACCGTGAGTAACAAGTTGGCGCGCTTGAGCTCTGGTTTTAGCAAATCCGAGACGAAATACAATATTATCAAGTCTTACTTCCAAAGTAGAAATAAGCATTTCTTGCATTTCTCCTTTTTTCCCGGCTTTTTTAGATTTTTGTATTGTTTTGATTAAACGGACAAGATTTTTCTCCAAAAGACCATATACTGCCTTAAGTTTTTGTTTTTCTCGAAGTTGTTGACCAAATTCTGAAAGACGCCTTCTGATTTTTTTCCCATGAACACCGGGACGAATATTAAGTCTTCTGGTAAGCGACGCAGAAGTTTTATCTAAAATATTCACCCCTTCTCGTCTTGCTAATTTATGTTTTGGACCGGTATATCTTGCCATTTTATACTCTTCTCCTTTTTTCCGGTCTTGGGCCATTATGGGGAATTGGTGTTATATCCGCAATTAAAGAAATAGAAAGTCCGGCTGTTTTAATGGCTCTAAGAGCCGAATCTCTACCCACTCCCGGACCTTTTACATACACCTCAACCGTTTTTATACCCATTGACAGCGCTTTTTTTGCCGTGTCATCCATAGCCAGCGTGGCCGCGTAAGGCGTTGATTTGCGAGTTCCTTTAAATCCGCGAGCTCCTGCGGAACTCCAGGCAACTGTTTCCCCTTTGTCGTTAGTAATAGTAACTATAGTATTATTAAATGTAGAAGTAATATAAACTTTACCATTTTGAGAGATGGTTTTTTGTTTTCGCTTTGTTTTTACTTCCTGTTTTTTTTCTTTCATAGATTATTTCTTTGCCGGCGGCGCTGTGGCCGGCTTTACTTGAACTTCTTTGGCCGCCTCAGACGTGGCTTTGGCTGGTGCATCTTTCGCAATAATTCCCATTTTCTGCGCCACCTCTTTCTTAATTGCGCCAATAGTCACTCTTTTACCTCGTTTCGTCCTGGCGTTAGAACGAGTTCTCTGTCCTCGAACAGGCAAATTTTTAACATGTCTTATGCCTCTATAGCTGCCAATTTCTCGCAGTCTTTTAATATTGGAAGTAATCTCTGCTCGTAAATCACCTTCCAATTTATACTCCTCCAATGCTTTTTGAATCCTTTTCTGCTCATCTTCAGACAATTTTGTAACTCTTATCGCTCCATCAATAGATGCCTTTTTTAACACATCGCGTACATTATTTTTCCCTATACCATAAATATAAGCAAGAGAAAACTCTACTTTTTTATCATCCGGTATATTTACACCTGCAATCCTCATAGACCTCACTTCGTTTGGTAATAATCCAATACTACCAATACATACCAATACTACCAATAACGGAATTAAGCATATTGAAATATTTGTAGTATTTGATATTGGTAGTATTTGTAGTATTCATATTAGCCTTGTCTTTGTTTGTGTCTTGGATTATCGCACACCACTCTAACAACTCCCCGTCTCCTAATAATCTTACATTTTACGCATCTTGGCTTAACACTGGCTGCAACTTTCATAATTTATTTTAATCACTTATATCTATAAACTATTCTTCCCTTTGTTTTATCATACTGGGTCATCTCCAGACGTACCTTATCTCCCGGCAAAATTTTGATAAAATTCATCCTCATTTTGCCGGATAAGTGACAAAGTACAATACCGCCATCTGTTATCTCTACTCTAAATAGAGTATTTGGCAGAGACTCTTTAACAACTCCTTCTACCTCAAAAGATCCCTGATGAGCCATAAAAATAAACTCACAAATCCTGAGTTTTGAGCTTAAACATTATATCAAACTAGCTTTAAGAGAGCAATAGTCACTTAAGTTAGGATTAATGTGCCTTCTTTTGTAATTGCCACTGTCCGCTCAAAAAGCCCCGCCGTACTTTCGTCTTTCGTCTTAATTGTCCAACCGTCACTATTCAACACCACCTCTTTGCTACCCATGTTATAAATCACCTCAATGGCAATTGTCAAACCTTCTTCAAGAAGCGGCGTTTCTGAGATTGGAACATCAAGAAATCCCGGCACCTCAGGCTGTTCATGTAAACTTTTCCCCACTCCGTGTCCAACCAGTGTTCGAACAATACTATATCCTCCCTGTCTCTCAACAATGTCCTGAATCGTTTTGGAAATATGACCGATGCGATTATCAATGATCGCCGCTTTAATTGCCTCCTCAAGCGCCCTTTTCCCCGTCTCCAAAAATTTTCTCGTCTCTTTACTTTGAACTTTGAACTTTGAACTTTGAACTTGTATTGTCTCTGCCATATCGGTATTAAACCCTTTGTAAAATACTCCGCAATCAATACCAACCACGTCTCCTTCCTTAAAACGGTAATTGGTTGGAATTCCATGCACTACCACATCATTTGTGGAAACACAAATTGTATGACGGTATCCTTTTACCCGTTTAAATCCAGGCTGACCGCCTTTTTGCAAAATTATTTTTTCGGCCAGCTTATCAAGTTCGATTTCACTTATTCCGGGCTTTATAGCGCGCATTACTTCCCAAAGGGTCTCTGCCAAAATTTTTCCACCCTGGCGCATAATTGCGATTTCTTCTTTTGTTTTCTTTTTTACCATATGCTTAAACAATACCAAGCTGTTGTAAAAGTGCTTCTACTTTTTGTTTTAATTCAGCCATCGTCCCATTATTTTCAATAAAATAGTCTGCCGCAGCAATTGGTCCGCCTTTATTAAGCTTTTCAATTTCTTCCATATCTCGTTTTCTAGCCTCTTCCAAAACTAAGGGTCTGACTGCCCGCTTGGCCAATCGAAGGTACCGTATAGAAGAATTGGCAAAAACGCAGATAAGAATAAGATTTGCAAAGCGCTGGCTTAAATATACATATTCTTCCCAACTATAAAGACCGTCTAAAATAACTACATTTTGCTCTCTTAGCAAAGCAGTAATTTTTGGCTCTGCTTTTATCGCATATACCGCCATGCCAAATTCGCTGCGCAACTTTTCACGATATTCCCGTTCGTTCTCTTCCGTAATCGGCAATTCTTTCTCTTTGAGTCCTTTATCTGTCTGATCGCCAAACCGAACAACTGCAAAACCATGACTTCGAAACACATTTGTAATTTCGCTTTTTCCGGCTCCCGGCATGCCTACCAGCGCCAAAATAGTTTTACTTGACATTTGATTGTTGTATTCTGCCAAAAATATCTCTATGTATTTCTTCTATTGTCTTTTCTCCATCAACTTCTATCAAAAGATTTTTCTGCCGATAAAAATCCAAAACGGGCTTAGTGAATTTATGGAAAGATTCTATTCTTTTTTTAATCGCCTCTTCAGTTTCATCTTGCCGGGCTTCTCCCTTTCTATGGGCAATTCTAAATAGAGCCTCTTTATCTGAAACCTTAAGATAAATTACATAATCAACATCTTGGGAAAAACTTTTTGCTTGAATAATCGTTCGCGGAAATCCATCAAGAATATATCCTTTTTTGACATATTCCGGCCGTTTCAAATATCCGTCAACTATCTCTATGGTTTTTTTATCCGGAATAAGATATCCTGCGTTCATTACTTGCTTAATATAAAGACCAAGTTTTGTTTTCTCTTTCGCCAAAACTCTAAACATATGTCCCGTTGAAAGATAAGGAATATTAAGTTTCTCTGAAAGCATGCTCCCTTGTGTTGACTTACCCGATCCTTGAATACCAATAATTATTATCTTCATAACTTTATTTTACAAATTTGTCATAATTTCTCATGACCAACTGCGCTTCGATTGCCTTCACTGTCTCTAAAACTACCGATACAACGATCAAAATTCCTGTTCCTCCCAAAAGGAGAGTCTGAACATTAGTGGCGGCCCGGGCAATATTTGGGAAAATGGCAATGATGCCTAAAAACGTCGCTCCGGCAAGTGTGATTCGAGTAAGAATATAATTTAAGAATTGAGCGGTCGGAGTTCCCGGCCTAATACCGGGAATAAATCCTCCATATTTCTGTATCTCCTCAGCAATTTTTTTGGGATTAAAAATCACTGCCGTATAAAAATAGGTAAAACCAACAACCAGAAGGAAATAAAAGGCATTATAGAAAATCCCTTCCGGATTAAAAAGCGCTGTGATAGCAACAGCTACATTGTGAAGAATCTGATTTTTGGCAACAGTTAAATAATTTGCGATAAGAGAAGGCATAAGCACCAGAGAAACCGCGAAAATAATGGGAATTACTCCCGCCTGATTAAGCCTGAGCGGCAAATGGGTTGTCTGCCCTCCGTATATTTTATTTCCTCTGACTCTTTTGGCATAATAAACCGAAAGCTTCCTTACCGCTTCGTTCATAATAACAATCGATGCAATAACAATAATACCCATAGCAAGAAATATAATAATATTCATGCTGTTTTCCGAGCTAACCGTTGATGCAGTTTGTGTAAAAATAACCGGTATTCTTCCCACAATACCGGCAAAAATAAGCAGTGAAATTCCGTTGCCAACTCCTTTTTCCGAGATAAGCTCTCCCAACCAAACCAAAAGCATTGTTCCCGCAGTCATGGTAACCACCAGAACGATCAGATTAATTGGATTTAAATTGCTAATAATATTTTGGCTGCGTAAAAGAGAATACATGCCAAAAGCCTGTAAAGAAGCAAGCGGAACCGTCAGCATTCTTGTATACTGATTTATTTTTTGGCGCCCACTTTCTCCTTCTTTTGAAAGCGCCTCCAGTTTTGGAAAAACCATGGTCAAAAGCTGTAAAATAATTGAGGCATTAATGTAGGGATTAAGACCCAACGCCATCACCGAAAAATTTGCCAGCGTCCCCCCCGAAAACATATCCAACAGTCCTAAAAACTGATTTTGAGAAAATAAGGCTTTAAGACTGGCAATATTGACACCTGAAACTGGAATATGAGCAAAAATTCTAAACACCAAGAAAATCAAAGCCGTAAAGATAAGCTTTCGTCTTACTTCCGGCGTTTTAATGGCATTTCTAAAAATTGCTAAAAAGTCCATTCAACTTTTCCTCCGGCCTTCTCGATTTTCTTGGCTGCCGTTTTGGAAATTGGCACCTTAACAGTTAACGAAACAGTAATATCGCCATCACCAAGAATCTTTACTCCGTATTTTTCAACATCATCTTTATCTATCAAATGGTTTTCTATTAATGAATCCCTGTCAACTATGGATCCTTTTTTAAGATTATTTAAGGCTTTCACATTTATAACGACCGGTTTTTTCTTAAATACTTTATTTTTCCCTTTTCCCCGCCGAAAAGGAAGACGTTTAATAAGAGCAATCGATCCTCCTTCAAAATATAGCGGTATTTTCCCTCTTGCTTTCTGTCCTTTCGTTCCTCTTCCCGAAGTCTTACCGCGTCCGCTGCCATGTCCCAAACCCAAACGTCTCTTTTTTAATTTTACAGTTTTAGGTAAAGATTTAAGATTCATATATTATTTTTTAATATCATTATATCTTTCTGCCAAACTATTTAAAGCTTTTATTGTGGCGTAAACATTTGACGCCTGATTTTTGGTTCCTAAGACCTTGGAAGAAATATTCTGAATTCCCGCCGCTTCCACCACACTTCTCACTGCTCCTCCGGCGATAACTCCGCTGCCAATTGGAGCGGGCTTTAACAATACCTTAGCCGCACCCAGTTTTACAGTAACCGCAAAAGGGATTGTTCCTCGAATAATGGGAACTTTTATAAAATGTTTTTTTGCCACAGATACTCCCTTTTTTATTGCTGAGGACACATCGGCCGCTTTACCTAAACCAACTCCCACCCTTCCTTTTCTGTCTCCCACAACGGCAAGAACGGAAAAACCAATCTTGTTTCCTCCTTTTGTTTTTTTGGAAACTCGATTTACCTGAACAATTTTTTCTTCAAATTCTTTTTCCATTTAAAAAACTAATCCTCCTTCTCTTGCTCCCTCTGCTAAGGCCTTGATGCGGCCGTAATAAGCATAACTTCCTCTGTCAAAAACGATCTTTTTAATTTTTTTAGCTAAAGCCTTCTTTGCTAATAAAACACCAACCTTTTTTGCTCTATTTATTTTTGATTCATTTCCATTCTTTTCTTCTTTCAAAAGCATTTTATCAGAAACTCCTAAAATTGTTTTTTGCTTTTCATCGTCAATAATCTGGGCATAAATATATTGATTAGATCTAAAAACGGACAGTCTGGGTCTTTTTTCCGTACCCATAATTTTACTTCTTGTTCTTAATTTTCTTTTCCGCTGTTTTTTAAATTTTTCTATCATTTTACTCCAATCGCTTTTGCAGCTTTTCCCGCTTTCCTTCGTATCTTCTCGCCCTGATAGGAAATACCCTTACCTTTGTACGGCTCGGGGGGGCGAATAGCTCTTATTTTTGCCGCTGTTTCACCAACCAAAGACTTATCAATGCCTAAAACCGTAATAATATTTTCCACCACATTAAAGGTAATTCCTAATGGAGCCGCTATTTTTACAGTATGAGAAAATCCAACCGATAAAGTCAAACCTTCATCGGTTACAGAAGCCCTATATCCGACTCCAGAAAGCTCCAATTTTTTTTCAAATCCATCTTTAACACCCTTAATCATATTGGCAATTTCCGCTCTTACCAAACCAAAAAGAGAACGCATATTATTCTCTTTACTGGATTTTTGAGAAACAACAACTTTATTCAAAGATACTTTGACTTCAATCCCCTCAGGAATAATCTGAAAAAGTGCGCCTTTCGGACCGCTAACATTAATTTTTTTGTCGGCAATCGCGACCGATACTCCTTCTTCAATTGTAACCGGTAATTTTCCAATTTTTGACATATTCTTCCTACCAAATCCTAAAAAGTAATTCTCCTCCTATATTTTCTTTATGAGCTTCTCCGGCGGTTATAATTCCTTTATTTGTTGAAACTATAGAAATAGTGCCGTTTCTATTTTCCCTCCCCATATTCTTGTTTCTGATATAAACTCTCAGAGATGGCTTTGAAACAAGGGAAACATCGGTGAAAACCGGTTTTCTTTTCCGGTATTTTATTACTACCGTCAAAACTTTTTTCCCCGAAATTTCATCAATCTTTACTTCTTCCAAAAAACCCTCTTTCACCAAAACTTTTCCAATCGCTTTTTGCAAATTAGAATAAGGAAAAATCACCTTTTTTCTCCTGGCCAAACAGGCGTTTTTTATGCTTATTACAAAATCAGATACTTGATACATATATTTATACTACCAGCTCGCCTTAAGCACTCCCGGCAGCTCTCCTTTCATAACAAGTATTCTAAAACATATTCTGCAGAGTCCGAATTTACGAATATAACTTCTGGTTCTTCCACAAATATTACATCTGTTTTTCATCCGGACCTTATATTTTTGTTTCCTCTTAAATTTTACAACATCTGAAACTTTAGCCATATTTTTACTCCTTTTTGAAGGACATTCCTAATCCTTCAAGCAACGCAAATCCCCCCTTGTCATCTTCCGCAGTTGTCACAATTGTCACTTCAACACTTCTCACCTTTTCGCCTTTACCGGAATCAATTTCCGGAAAAACAGTATGTTCGTAAAAACCGATGGAATAATTACCTCTTTTGTCAAAACTATTTCTGTTTACACCATGAAAATCACGCAATCTTGGCAATACGATTGTCACAATTTTGGCAAAGAAATCATACATACGTTTCCCTCTGATGGTCACTACCAAACCAATTTTATCACCTTCTCTCAACTTAAAAGTTGCGATTGATTTTTTGGCCTTTGTCACTTTTGGTTTTTGTCCTGCAATCTGTGTCAATAAAATACTTGCCTGCTCAAGATTTTTCTTGTCCGTCAACGCATCTTTTATTCCCATATTAACCATAATTTTAGAAAGCCTCGGCACCCTCATAGGATTTTTAATATTTAATTCCTTTTGCAACTTTGGCAAAATTTCCTCTTTAAATCTTTTTCTTAAATCTGTCATATTAAATATCTTGCTGGCACTTTTTGCAAATTCTTTTCTTTTTATTCTCTTTTAACACTAATCCAATTCGAGTTGGAAGATGACATTTTGGACAAACCAGTACAATATTGGGAAGAGGTATCGGTTTTGTAATCGTGACAATCTCCGATGCCTGATTTTGCGACCTTGCCTTTAAATGTCTTTTGTATTGATTAACACCTAAAATTAGCACTTTATTTTGTTTGGGAAAAACCTTATCAATTTTTCCTGTTTTTCCTTTATCTTTACCCATAATTACTTTTACTTCGTCGCCTTTTTTAAATTTCATACAACCTCCACCGCCATACTGGCTATTTTGGCAAATCCTTTCTCTTTTATTTCTTTTGCAATCGGTCCAAAAATTCTGCTTCCTCTGGGATTTTTATCTTTAGCATTGTCAATCAAAACCGCAGCATTGTCTGAAAATCTAACATATGATCCGTCCTTTCTCCCATGTTCTTTTTTTACTCTCACCAAAACAGCTTTGACAATCTCGCTGTCTTTAACCTGTCCCACCGGGGATGCCTGCAAAACCACGCAATTAAGTATATCGCCAAGATACCCAAAACGTCGTTTCGATCCTCCAAAAATATGAATAACTCTAAGTGACTTTGCGCCGCTATTATCAGCCGCATTTAAAATGCTTCTATGTTGAATCATTTTTTACCTCCATAATTTTGAAATGTTTCTCTCGCGATATTGGTCTTGTTTCCACAATTTTTACAAAATCACCCATCGCAATTTTTAAAGCTTGAGTGTCAGCTTTTATGCGCTTACTTTTCCTCATAAGTTTTTTATAAAATGGGTGGCGGACTATTCGAGTCACTTCAACCACCGCCGTTTTTGGCGTACCCAATGATACCACCACACCCTCAAGTATTTTTGACATCTGCCAATTCCTTTCCTCTAATAAATGTTTTTATTACCGCCATTTCCTTCCGTTTATTAAAAATAGCTCTTAAGTTTTTTAATTTTTTTTGCGCCTTTTCCAACCGTAAAGAAAAAATTACATCTTTTGCTTCTTTAAGCGTTACTCTCAACTCAGGTATTGTTTTTGCATAAAATTCTTTTTTTATTTTTGTTTTCATAAGATTTATTTTTCAATAATTTTAGTTTTCAAAGGCAATTTATATGCTGCCAGTCTTAATGCTGAATTCGCAATTTCTTTTGTCACTCCACCCATTTCAAATAACATTCGACCGGATTTTACCGTGGCAACGTATTCATAAACATCTCCTTTTCCGCTTCCCATCCTTGTTTCCGCCGGCTTTTTAGTAATAGGCTTGTCCGGAAAAATACGTATCCACAGCCTTCCGCCTCTTTGGGTATAATGAGTAATAGTACGTCTTGCCGCTTCAATCTGCCTACTTGTTACCCAGCCGGAACCAGTAGCTAACAGACCGAACTCGCCAAAAGAAATACGTGTCCCCGCATGGGCACTGCCCTTCATTTTTCCTCTTTGCATTTTTCGGTATTTGGCCCGTTTCGGAACTAACATTATTTACCTTCCTTTCTATTAACCCATACTTTAACTCCCACATAACCCTTCTTAGTCAGCGCCGGAACGCTGGCATAGTTAACTTGCTCTCTAATGGTTGATAAGGGAACTGTGCCTTGCTGAACTTTTTCTCGTCTGCTAATTTCTGCTCCCGCAATTCTTCCCGATAAAACAATTCTTACTCCTTTTGCTCCCGACATCATAGTTCTTTCCGCAGCTTGTCTCAAAACCCTTTTGTGCGGAAGGCGCTTGATAAGCTGATCCCCAATATTTTTTGCCACCAGATAGGCATCGAGGTTTGGCTCCTTTATTGGCTCTACTCTAATATCTATCTTTGGCGCGCTTTTACTCTGTTTGAACTTTGGGGAAGAATTTGCAATAAAGAGCAATAAAAATTTCTGCAGATCTTCCAAACCGGTTCCTCCCCTGCCAATAACAATACCCGGCCTTGAAACATATGCTGTAATCTTTAGACTATTAATTGAACGTTCAATTTCAATTCTGGAAACTCCGGCAAATTTTAGTTTTTCCATCAGAGTATTTCGTATCTTATAATCTTCCAGCACAATTTCTTTATATCGTTTATCTTCAAACCAACGACTGGTCCAGCTATTAAGCATTCCCAGTCTAAAAATTCTCGGATTAACTTTTTGTCCCATATTAGTTCTTCTCCTCCAATACTATTCTAATGTGACTGCTCCTTTTTTTATACGGGTGGGTTCTTCCTCTGCTTGATGGATGATACCGTTTCAATGCTTCTCCCTCTGTCACATCGATTCTTTTGATCGTTAACGCTTCTAAATTAAGCTTGGCATTATTGACTGCATTGGCAATCGCGCTTTTTAGAGTTTTTTGAAGTGGCTCTGCCGCCCTCTTTTTAATAAGCGCTAATGCCTTTAATGCCGCATCAGCCTTTTTACTTCGTATGACATCGGCAATCAGGCGAATTTTTCTGGGACTGATTCTGACAGATTTTGATAATGCTATAATTTCCATATGTTTTAAGTTTTTGATATCTCCCTTGCCACCACTCTTCCATGCGCTCTAAATGTCCTAGTCGGAGAAAACTCACCCAGTCTATAACCCACCATTCCCTCCTGAATATATACATTAACGAAAGTTTTACCATTGTGAACTAAAAATGTATGTCCGACAAAATCAGGCGGAATTTGACTTGATCTTGCCCATGTTTTGATAGCCAGTTTCTCACCGGTCTGTTTTTGACGCAAAACTTTTTGCAGCAATTTTTTGTCTATATATGGCCCTTTTTTCAATGATCTGCCCATTTATTTTTTCCTCCTTTGCAGAATATATTTATCCGAATATTTTCCTTTTTTTCTGGTATTTCCTACCGCAATTCTCCCCGCAAACGTTTTTGGCGATTTCATACCAATGCCCGATCTTGCTTCTCCTCCTCCATGAGGATGAGATCTCGGATTTTGAGCAACACCCCTAACTGTAGGTCTTATACCCATATGTATTTTTCGCCCGGCGCTTCCTATCACTTCATTTTTCCACTCCACGTTTCCCAACTGACCAATGGTTGCAAAACACAACAGTCTTACCTTTCTAACCTCTCCTGACGGAAGCTTTATATGAGCAAACAAGCCTTCCTTGGCGGCAATCACCGCTGCTCCACCAGCCGAACGAGCATACTTCGCCCCATGTCCCGGTATTAACTCAATATTATGAACAACAGTTCCAATTGGCAACTGCGATAGAGGCAGGGCATTGCCTACTTTCACTTCGGCATCTTTCCCGGAAACAACAGTATTATCTAAATTTAATCCCTCGGGACGCAGGATATATCGTTTTTCTCCATCGGCATATTGAATAAGAGCGATATCCGCTGTTCTATTTGGATCGTATTCAATAGACACAACTTTTCCCACAACGCCCACCTTATCGCGCTTAAAATCAATCACTCGAAAATATCTCTTATGTTCTCCTCCCTGATGTCGAACCGACACCTTGCCGGTGGTATCTCTCCCTGAATGTTTTTTCTTAATAATTTTTAATTTGCTCATTGCTCACGCTCCTTGCTCAAAAAGATCAATCTTTTGACCCTTAGCTAAACCAACCACCGCTTTCTTCCATGAAGATTTTGTAATCTCCGCTCGTCTTTTGCCCACTCTGGCAGTTTTACCCTTAACTATATTTGTGGCAACCGATATGACAGTCACTTTAAATTTTTCTTCAATCGCCTGTTTAATATTTTTTTTATCTGCCGGCTTTGCCACCTCAAAAGTAAACTTTCCCAGTCCCGCCTGATTCATAGATTTTTCAGTAATAATAGGCCTGATGATAATATCGTATGCGTTCATAATATAATTACTGCTTTGGCAAAAATGTTTTTTGTAAAACAGGTATTGATTCCTTCATCAGCAGAAGCGCGCTATTATTTAATACGTCGTATGTATTAAGTAAGCCGGCTAAAGTTGTTGTCAATCTTTCAATGTTTCTGGATGCTCTCTTAACATTTTCAACTTCCTTGTCTTCAGATTTTGGCAATATTAATAAAATCTTTTTCCCGCCGTTAAGATTTACATTATGCAAAACTTCCACAAATGATTTGGTTTTAGGCAGTATCTTTTCCAAACCGTCAATAACTATTATTGCTTTATCTCGCGTCTTTTCAGAAATAGCTGAGAAAAGAGCAGCCCGCTTCATTTTTTTGGGAAGTTTTAATGAATAGTCTTGGGGAGTTGGCCCGGATACAACCCCGCCACCGACAAAAATTGGCGCTCTAATACCTCCATGTCTTGCTCTGCCTGTCCCCTTTTGTCGATAGATTTTTCGTGTTGAACCTTTTACTTCTCCGCGGGTCTTGGTGGAGGCGCTTCCCGCCCGATGATTTGCCAAATAAACTCTCACTGCCTGAGCCATTAAAATGGGATTTATTTTCGCGGCAAAAATTTCTTTGGGCAATGAAATTTTATCAATAATCTTTCCTTTCACATTATAGACATCTATTGCCAAACCGTCTATCTTTTTAACGGTTTTTTTTGTAGTTTTTTTCTTAACTTTTAACTTTTTAACCGGCATTTTGTTTTTCCTCCTCTTCTACTTTTTCTACTTGTTCTATATTTTCTACCTGTTTCTGATAAATCGGCACGAACTTTTTGTCTTCTCCCGCCTTTTTGATCATAACCAAACTGTTTTTAGATCCCGGGACAAGACCTTTCACCAAAATTTGCTCATCGGAAACCTCTACCACCCGCAGATTCTTAATTGTAGAACGCCCCTGTCCCATTCTTCCCGCCATGCGTTTTCCTTTATAGACTCTGCCCGGCGTGGTTGTTTGACCAATGCTTCCCGGCGCTCTTTCCCTGTCTGATTGTCCGTGTGTTCTTGGACCTCCCTTGAAATGATGTCTTTTCACAACTCCGGCAAAACCTTTTCCTTTTGATATTGCCACTGCGTCAATTATATCGCCCGGCTTAAAGGCGTCTTGAGCTTTAATCACCGTACCAAGCGCTGGCAGATCTTTTGCTTCATCATCGCTAAGGGGGGCCTCTCTTAAAAAACGAGGGGCTGCTTGTAAGTTTGCCCCCTTCATCTCTCCTCTAAGTGAACTATTTGGATGCTTTCTAATGCCAATACCAAGCTTAAGCGCAAAATATCCATCCTTTTCTCTGGTTTTATGAGCTATTACGGTATTGCCTGAAATCTCAATCCTCGTAACGGGAATCCTGTCCCCATTTTCCAAAAACACCTGTGATTGATCAATTTT
The DNA here is from genome assembly GCA_964635045.1 of uncultured Gammaproteobacteria bacterium. GTDB lineage: Bacteria > Patescibacteriota > Microgenomatia > Levybacterales > UBA12049 > CAZWMJ01. Next base: position 52,328 of record CAZWMJ010000001.1, on the reverse strand, counting down.
TTTTCCAAATAATATATTCATATGATAAAAACCAAAAAAGCGACTACATACAGTCGCTTAAGTTTAAGGCAACCTCCCAAAACATTTTGCGCTATGTAGCCAAAAACACCTCCAATCGCTTTATCATGGCGTTATTTGTAATTATATAACGAGTGGTGGCAAAATGCAATATACGTCTAGGACTTAACTCAAAAAGTTCCCAAAATCCCTAAATGGGTTTACGTTTTAATTTCCCCCGTAGCCGGCAGGCGCAAGCAGCACATCCCAGTAATGCGCATTATCCGCTCCTGACCCCTGGCTAGCCAGCATGGCAAAAGGCCCCCAAATACAATAGGCCCCTCCTTTGACAGCCGTTCCCGAGGGAGTGCCAAAGTCTGCGCATCCCCTGTCCCAGGCTATTTTATAATGCCAGATTTCCCCTGACCCCTTATTTCTGCCATTCCACTCATTATCAATCCAGGCATCATACGGACCGTTTGCCCAACCCTCGGCATTTCCCCTGTCCCATTCGGCATTCCATTTCATCACCAGTTTATCATTGGAGTAAGCTCCGCAGTAAGCTTGAGCTTGAGCCTCGGTCCAGCCGTATTTACCCATACCCCAGCTTAAACAAGTCCCCACAAAGTTTCTGGCAGTTCTGTTGTAGCCAAACTGATCAAAACCTGCTGCCAAAGCCGGCACAACTGTGACCCCAAAAAGTAATGCGCTCGCCACTCCTCCTATTAACAATTTTTTAATATTCATTTCCTCACCTCCCCTCTCGTCTCGCCGTAGTCACGCCAAAGGCGGACGTAGGCGGATACTTTAAGTATATTAAATCAAAATTAAATCTTCAAGATAGAATTTTTGTCTTGCTTGACAATTATTCCCCGGGTATTATAGTATATAAATACTATGCCAGAGATTATTCAAACAAACCCCAAAATTTTAGGAGGTCAGCCTGTAATTCGTGGAACCAGAATTCCCATTTCTCGAATACTGGCTTTAATTGGAATGGACTACACTCTTACCAAGATTAAGCGAGAACTGCCAGATCTCAAAAAACTGACCAAAAAAGATATTTTGAATATTCTATCCTATTACCAAACTCAACTTGCGAACTAAAAAACTTAAAGCTAAGAAATTCTCTAAATTTAGATTGCTCCTTGATTCCGCATTTGCCAAACCAGAAGTTTTTAAAAAACTTATTAAAAAAGCTTCGGTAAAACACATTCGTCATGATTTTAATTTAGCACCCGAAACCGAAGATAAACAGATTTATATACTTGCAACTCAAGAAGGGCTATTTGTAGTAACCCTTGACCTTGGATTTAAGAAATTAGTTAAAACAAATGGCGCAGGAGTATTTATGTTAAGTTCAGGATTACCTAATGAGGAGATTGACACAAAACTTTCAAATTTTATTTCCGGCAAAAATCCGCAAGATTTTAAAGGCAAGGCAACTAAAATTTAAGTCAGTTGCTCTCCTTAACTTAAAAGTCTTACCTCGACTACATCTTCTAAAGGAATTTCTACTTTTTGATGAGCTTCTCTGACTTGCTGGGCAGATTCTGCTTCAGTCTGACAATAAGCAAATCCTTTTTCCAGGCTGACTATAGCCCCAAGTGGTTTTAATCCTGCCCCAACGGCACTTTCTTTGTATTTCTCATAGCCACTACTGATATCATCTTCGCTCATGCCCGGTTCAAATTTATGTACCCCTAAAAATACTGCCATTTATCCTCACCTCCCCTCTATATTTTAATCATTTATTTTAATTTCTTCCTGTCTTGTGAAAGATAATTTGATCCGCTGATGACTTTCTTTTTGGTTTCTGTTTCTATTTTTCTTCGAGCTACCCGCGCTACACCGCCACCCCGCCGGGCAACATTCCTGTTTTTGTCAAAAGTGTCTGGTTCTTCTTTTTGCGATATTTCTGTTGTACTCACTTCTGCCAGCATATTTAAAACCAGTTCAAGATTAGTCATATTATCCCGCAAACTTTGCATCTTTAATCCTTTATGACGTTTATACTGTTTTGTGGTAAGACCAGCCCAGGCAAAAGTAATGTCATCAGTGAGAATTGCAAATTCCAATCCCTCCTTTGCTCCTCGTTTTTCCCATTCGTCAGTCAGACCTTTTCGTATCTCAATACTTTTAAGCCGTTGGTTGATCCATTCCCGTGAATAACCCTTCTTGAGATAGGTTTGCATAGCCCGGTTGATAGCCCTTTCCGGATCTTCAGTTTCCTCTACACGCTCGTATCCCACGCGGGCGAGCCATAACTTAAACGGCTCGGCATTTGGTGAAGGGATAGACTGGATGATTCGAAAAACTGTCTCTGTATCGGCTACATCCGTTAGGCGCATTTTGCCGTCAGCAGCTAACATTTTCAAACCGTTACATTTTGTAACGGTTTCACCCGAACCTTCATCAATTAAGCGTTTTTTTAACACGCGCCAATAAACCTGCGGATTGCTGCTATTGGTCAACGCGGCAATAATATCCACCACTGAAAAATACCACTTCTCCGCTTTTTTATTCCAATGGCGGCGGATTTTCCTACCTTCAAAAATTGTCAATTTAATTTCATCCATAAATTTATCCTAATCCATAATTTATCCTTCGACAAGCTCAGGACCATTGCCCTTCGGCTTCGCTCAGGACTATGGCCCGAAAGTTAAGACTTACAATTTTCCTTCAAAGGCTTGATGTAAAACAGATTGTTTTAAAAGTTCCAATTCTTGCAACTGCTCCTCCTGAAACTTATGCAAAGCCTGCACCTTTTCACTCAAATTTTAGAGACTAAGCAGCTTTTTGTTTCCTATATTTTGACAATTGCGTTTCGTTAAAATTTACATACCACTCGTCTTCCATTATTTCATAACCATTCTTAAACAAATCTATTACTTCTTGATGGTTTAAATTATAAAGTTTGTAAAAAGATTCTTTTGGGAGTACTTTTAAAAAATGCATATTAATATTTTATCACAATTTTCCCTCAAAAGCTTGGTAGAGAATTGATTGTTTTAAACTATTAAGTTCTTGTAACTGTTCCTCTTGTAATTTCTTCGCTTCTTCAATTTTTGCCAGGATTTTTTCAAGCTTTTTTACAATCCTTTTCTGCTCTTCAATAGGAGGCACAGGAATTTCTATTTCTAGTGATTTTTCTTTTGTTAAATGAACGCTGTCCCCAATTATTTTCTTTAATTGATTTTGTCCAAACCCTGAAAGAATATATAACAACAACCACTCGGGTAAAATTATTTTAGGGTAAGCTCTATAGCAAATTAATTCGCTCGCAAAAAATACCACTTTGAATTGAGATGGTAACTCCCAAATTACAACGGCTTCTTCTCCAATTTTTTCTGAACTGTGACCCGCAGAAGTGATAAGCAAATCTCCAAGCTGAACTTCTTTTAACCCTTTCAGTGAGTCTTGTTTAACAAAGCCTTTATCGCTCACGCTCCAATTAATTCCGTTTTTTGTAATATCTCGATATTTCAGAACCTTATATTCTCCAGCATTTAGATAATCAATTGTTGCTGGAGTTTTTCCAACAATAATTCCTGATACTTCTCCTAATTTTTTAATTGGCCAATTAATTTCCATAAGTAAATTTATTTTCTTCTACTATAGGGAGATCTGTTTATTGGCTTAAGAGAAACATTTTCTTCTGATGCCTTAGATCTTACTGAATCTTCAGTTCTTCCTAGTGCATCGGCAATTAAACCCGTTGGGGTATTCCTATCAGCAAGATTTTCAAGTCGTTCAACTTGAGCATCTGTCCACTGTTCTCCTTTATGATCTGGTTTTTGTCCTTTTCTATGAGTCATCAATCCCACCTCCTTTCTTATTTTTAGCAACTTTAGTTTCTGGAAGATCTTCAAACGCATCTAAATCAGTCATTTCCTGGTTTACCTTTAATTGTTTTTTACTTAACCAAACAAATCCCTTCCTGGGAGTTATAACGACAACGTCTACAAAACCCCCAACTCCAGGTATATCCCCAGGATCGGCAAGAATACCATCAGAAAAGCGTTGTATAGCTGAAGTAGTTTCTATCATTAAACGGGCAAAATCTGCACCATCCTGTAAAGTCATTGTTCCCCACTGTATAGAATATTCTAGTTGCCTTAACTGTCTTTCAAGTTCAGTTTTATCACCCATATTTATAGCTTTTACAACAAAAGGGAGCCCTCCGATCCTTGAATCAAAACCTAGCACAATTCTAGTAACAACATCCGTCTGGCCAACCCAACTAGAACCAAACTCTTTACCTCTCTCATTACTATCTCTTTTTTTATCTAGACCTCCGGGGATAGAAATTATAAATACTTGATGACTCCCATCTGGATTGTATCCTGCAAGAAAGAATTGAAGCGGGTTTATTGCTGCAGCCATAGTTTTTATTTCATTCCCTAGCTTATATTTCACAATGACTGTCCCATTATCTTTGTTAATTGAAATGTCCGTACCTCCAATCCTTGTTGCTTGCTCTCTAAGCTGCGTTTCAGCGCGATCTAATTCTTTCTTCCAAGCAAACAAATCATCAAAATATATTTCTATCTTTTTTGCAATATCCTCAATATAAAGACTGTCCGTTCCAGAAATCTTTTCTTTAATAAATCTTTCAATAAAATAAGCAATGTTTTTCTGAATCCCATCTTCAGCCAAAAAAGCCGGTCCAACTGCCGCCAACCCAATTTTTGGAGTAAGCTTAAATAACTTTGTCGCAGAATCACTACCAACACGCGCCTGTCCCTTACGGTTTACGTAAGTCTGTCGGCTATCAGCTGCAAGGATAAGACCATCTGGAGTTGATATATTGATCGCAAGTGACATAGTTATTCTCTTTCTAAACCAGACATAACTGGTTTTATTAATTGAAGGTTAAAACCTCCGGCCAGCAATAAAATTGAACCAATCTCGACTACTGATCTTTGAGTATAAATCATTAATCCCGCCGCCAACGAGACAAGACTTAGGACGGATACCGCCGAGGCTATCACTTTCGTACTGTTAGAGCTAAGTGTAACCGAAGGGAAACCTTGAGTTATGTTAAGATTTAGGTTATTTTCACTATTTGAAGTATCGTTTGCTTTTATTAGAGTTGAATTGTGACCATAGTTAACAATAGCCGGTGAATTACTATTAAAAATTGCGGATTGTGAATGATTTGGGAGAAAAAACGCCCAAGCAACTAATTTTTTAGCCTCGGTTGACAATTCGAATGGACTGGGCTTGCCGCTATCTTTATCCCGGTAGATAATTGCACCATTTTTAACCAGCGCTCTAACACGATCGTACGCAGATAAATGTGACTTAAGGCCTAATTCTTTAGCTAATTCGCGGAGCCTGGGAAATCTACCCGACCGCTTTTCAAAAGAAGCAATAACTTCTAGAGTTATCATTTGTGATTTTGTTGGGTTTTTCATACCAAACAAAGTATATATAAGCGGTTTTTATTTGTCAAGAGTCAATTTATATAAGATTTAATTTCCCGAGTGAGTTTGATAATTTTTGTTTCGCCCTCCAATATCTTTTGGAGCAATTGTTCTGGTGATTTATGCTCAATATCACCCTTTCTATTTGGATTTTTGGCGGAGAGGTCATAATTTTTGGCTACAATTTCTTCTGCTGAAACTGTCCAGGAGGCGTCTGATTTTGCTCGTTTTGACCACTTGCGAAAAGCATCAACTGTGTGTTCATCTAAAATCGGGCTTTTCTTGGTATATTTTAACCCTGTTGGTGGAATCAACTCGTAATACCAGACTTCCTTTGTTGATCTGCCTTTTTCAAAGAATAAAAGATTTGTTTTTGGGCCCTGGCCGGATGAGGAAACATTGGCAAAGACTCCGGGCGGAAGGCTGATGATGGTATTTAGATTGAAATTTTCCAGGAGTTCTTTTTTGACAGCTGTGTAAGTTCCCCCTGTGCGGAAAAGCACTCCTTCCGGTAAAACTATCCCCACTCTTCCCCCAGCCTTTATCTTTCTCATCACATAATAAAGCGCCAAAAGTTCTGTATCAGAACTTTTTATGGGAAAACTTTTTAAAAGCTCCTTGCCTTCGACCCCGCCGAAGGGTGGATTAGTTAGGATAATTTCGTAGCGCTCTTTTTCCGGAATTGATGTTAAATCTTCTGCAAAGGTGTTGGTTTTTATAAGATGAGGGGATTGCAACCCGTGAAGCAGTAAGTTCATAATTCCTAAAAGGAAAGGAAGGGATTTTGCTTCATTACCATAAAAAGTTTCGTTTTGCAAAGTTGAAAAATCTTTAGCTGTCATTTTAGAATTTTTTTCCTGTAAATATTTGAAAGTTTCTCCTAAAAAACCTCCGGAGCCGGCAAAAGGATCAAATATCCTCTCGCCAATTTTAGGATCTGTAATTTTTACCATCAGGCGGATAATTGCACGCGGTGTATAGAATTCTCCGGATGCTCCACTCTCCTGACCCATTTTTAAAAGTAGCTCTTCATAAACTAAAGAGATGGTATGAGTATCTGTTGATTTGGCAAAATCTAACTCATCCAAAAGATTGATGACTTCTTTAAAATTAAATGGGGAGTGCATGTAGTTCCTGATATCTTCAAAAAGAGAGGAAACAATCAGTTTGAGGGGTGTACCTCGAAGATTTTGTAAATATGGTAGAAGTTCACGGTTAACAAATTCGAATTGATCTTTCGCCTCAAGCTTACTCCAGGCAGACCAGTTATATTCTTTTCCAATAACCGGTTCATAACTTTCACCAAAGATTTGCGCTCCAAGACGGCTTTTGTTTTCAATTTGCTCAAACAATTTAAGAAAAAGCATCCAGGAAATTTGCTCAATGTACTGAAGCAGGTAGAGTTTGTCGCGACGCATGATGTCACAAGCTGACCAAATTTTATTTGATAAAGTCTGTCTATCCAATTTGTCCTCCCTGATAAAGATACGCTTGCAGTTTTCCTATTGCTTCCCTGGCTTTTTCCGCTCCTCCAAAACTGGCAATAATATTCTCTATACCCACTTCCTGAAACTTTGGCAGATTAAAAACCTCTTTTCTGGAGATATCCTCAATTCCGCCGACCCGGTATTGGTCTAAAAGCGCCAGAAGTATGGGCTGGGCCTCTTGACCCAAAGACGAAAGAAATTCCTGTTTTCTAACTTCAATTGCTTGAGCCCGTTCGTCCCTACTGATAATCGGCGCGTCAAAAGCAACGTGGGCTAAAATATCAAAAAAATCTGCGTCTTCCCGGTCTAAAAGTTTAGCCAAAGCGTCTGGTGAAACACTATGCTCTTTAAGTTTTTCCAAGAATTCTTTTCTCCGCCCCTCTTCTATCCAGATATTTTTAAGATCATCCAACGTTAAACCCAATTTTTCCACCTCTTTTTTGGAGTACTCTTTATATTCGGCAGCCTTCAGGTGATTTCCCCCAACATCAAAGGTAAGGTCAGAGGTTGAGTGAATATACACATCAACTCCGCCAAGAGTGATCTTGGTTGGAGTTTTCTTCTCTGGTTTTAACTCATAAATTTCCGGCTGGGGCTGGGCAGTTGGAGTTTTGCGAAGTTCACGCCTGACATATCCATTAGCAGAAATTTGCAGAGTAACCTTGCTTTCCGGAAGTTTTTCAAAAGAAAACATACCATGTTCATTGGTAACAGTTTGCATTTGCTCACGCCTTCTGGTAACAACCGTCACTTTAGCGCCAACAATTGGAATATCTGTTCCGGTTTTGACTACTTTTCCATCCAAAAAGAATTCATATGGTCCTTCTTCCTCAGGCTCTTCCGGACCCTCACTTGGCGGTGTAAGCTGGGAGAACAGGCGGGTGGCATTGACATAGTCAACAATCCTAAAATAATATTTGCCGGTTGCCTCATCAATTCTGGTGCCCCTGCCGATAATCTGGTTAAAGAGAACAACAGATGAGATAGGTTTAATTAAAACTACGTTTCTGACAGCTGGCATATCTATTCCGGTTGAAAGAAGATCAACCGTTGTGGCAATCACCGGGGTTTTCTTTTCTGAATCCTTAAAAGCGTTGGCAAGACTGTGGGCGCCAGTCTCTTCCGACACTATGGTGACTGCATAATCATTTTTTCCCTCTGCTGAAAAATGGTTTTGTAAAAGTTTGGTCATTTCCCGAGCATGGTCATTATTAACACAAAAAACTACTGTTTTTTCATAAGTTCCCCACTTTTTTAACAAACCAGCTAGATGCTCGGCAATCTTTTTAGTCAAATCCGGGATGGTAACTTTTCTTTCAAACTCACCGGTTGAGTAAAAAGCTTTTATCTCATCATCAAACTCTTCCGGGTAGAAAACTTCCGCTCCCTGCATTCTTTGTTCTTCAATATCAACCCCGCCTTCTTTGTGAAGATTGGTAATGATCCGCTGGATTAAGTAATTGGCAAGAAATCCATCTTTAATCCCTTGTTGAATATCATATTCAAAAACCGGCTCGCCAAAATATTTGTAAGTATCTATATTATCAGTCCGCTTTGGTGTGGCTGTCATGCCCAAATGAATGGCGCTTTCGAAATGTTTGAGGACTCTGTACCAATCTTTCCAGCCGGAACGGTGGCATTCATCAATAATAATCAAATCAAAAAAATCTTTTGGATAGCTCTCAAATAGCTTTTTGCCGTTTCTTTCCGAGTAAAGAGTCTGATAGGTAGTAAAATAAATATCACGAACCTGATCTGCTTTTCCTTCCCCAATTTTATAGCGAGCATCCTTGAATGGTTCAAACTCTAGGGTGTGGGCTTGATCGCGAAGCAGGGTGCGATCGGCAATAAAAAGAACTCTTTTTAAAAAGCCTGCTTGATATAGTTTCCAAGCAATTTGAAAAGCTACTTTTGTTTTGCCGGAACCTGTGGCCATTGTTACCAAAACTCTTTTATCACCCTTAATTATTGCAACAAGCGCTTTTTGGATAGCTTTTAGTTGGTAGTAACGTGGGTTCTTACCGGTTGGCGAATAATAAAGGGGGTATTCTAGTGGGTTTTTCTCAAGTTTTGTAGTTAAAGTTTTGTTATGGCTAACCAAACGGGAATAAAGCTCCTCCGGAGTAGGAAATTTTTCAACTGTCTTTTGCGTCTTGTTGGTGAAATCAAATTCCTCAATTTTATGACCGTTAGTGGAATAACAAAATAAAACTTCAAGTTTCTGGGCGTAATTTTTTGCCTGTTGCATCCCTTTTAGGTGAGACGCTGATTCTTCCTTTGCTTCAACGATCGCTATAGGAAAGGCCCCTTTGTACATTAAAAGGTAATCTGCAAATTCTTTTTCATCACGCATAACCTGATCACCGAAAATATTTACTTTTCCGGCTGTAATAGTATATTCACGCAAAGTGTTTTGATCGTCCCAATTGGAAGACTTTAACTTCGGATCAACTAATCTTATTCTAGTATCAGCTTCATTTAAACTCATATTTTCTTCCCTATACTTTAATACTTCGATTCCACTTAAGTACTATAGCACTTCGGCAGGCTCAATGCTATAGTTTTGTCAAAAGGGTCAGAATGAGGCGAGCTAGAGGACTTTTTACATCCTAATCTCGATATTTACTCCTGCGGGGAGTTCCAGATGGGTCAGAGAATCTATGGTTTTATCTGTTGGCTGCAGTATATCAATCAATCTTTTGTGAACTCTTATTTCAAAATGATCTCTGGCATCTTTATCTATAAAGGGGGACTTATTGACGACGTAAATACTTCTTTGGGTGGGAAGAGGAATTGGCCCCACTACCTTTGCACCGGTCCTGATGGCCGTATCTAAAATCTGCTGACAGCAAGAATCGATAACTCTTGCGTCATAACTTTTTAAACGTACTCTAATTCTTCCTTTAGGCATCTACTTAGGCAATTATTTTGGAGATTACCCCTGCTCCAACGGTTTTTCCACCTTCTCTGACGGCAAATCGAAGACCATCTTCCAGCGCCACCGGCACAATCAGTTTAACAGTCATTTTGGTATTATCTCCCGGCATAACCATTTCCACTCCCTTTGGTAAAGCCACTTCCGCCGTCACATCGGTTGTTCTAATATAAAATTGCGGTCTGTAACCGGTGAAAAATGGCGTGTGACGGCCTCCCTCTTCCTTAGTAAGAATATAAACTTCGGCTTCAAATTCTTTATGAGGAGTAATGCTGCCCGGCTTGGCAATAACCTGTCCTCTTTCCACATCGGCCTTTTCAATTCCCCGAAGCAAAATTCCCACATTATCTCCTGCCTGTCCTTCATCAAGTTGTTTTTTAAACATTTCCACCCCGGTCACCACCGTGGATTTGGTGGCTTTAATACCAACAATTTCCACTGTCTCATTTACTTTTACTTTTCCCCGTTCAATTCTGCCGGTAACCACAGTACCGCGTCCTTTAATAGAAAAAACATCTTCCACCGGCATTAAAAACGGCTTCTCGATATCCCGCTTTGGTGTGGGAATATTGGCATCAACGGCATCCATTAAAGCCAGTATCTGTTTTTCCGCCTCCGCATCGCCTTGTGTTGCTTTCAGCGCCGATCCCCGAATAATCGTCACATCGTTACCGGGATATTGATATTTGGTCAATAACTCTCTAACTTCCATCTCCACCAAATCCAACAGTTCCTGATCCGAAACCATATCGACTTTGTTAAGAAAAACCACGATGGCCGGCACACCTACTTGTCTGGCCAATAAAATATGCTCCCGAGTTTGTGGCATTGGGCCGTCGGGAGCTGAAACTACCAAAATTGCGCCGTCCATTTGAGCGGCGCCTGTAATCATGTTCTTAATGTAGTCCGCGTGTCCCGGAGCATCAATGTGAGCGTAATGTCTCTTTTCCGTTTCGTATTCAATGTGGGTGATGTTGATGGTGACTCCTCTGGCTTTTTCTTCGGGGGCGTTATCAATATCTTCATACTTTTTGGCCACTGCCATGCCTTTTTTGGCCAAAACACTGGAAATAGCTGCCGTCAGGGTGGTTTTTCCATGATCAACATGGCCGATGGTGCCAATGTTTACATGAGGTTTTGTTCTTTCAAATTTCTTTACGTCTGCCATAATATAAAAAAAATAAAACCTGTATCTTTTTAGGTTAAACCTAAATATACAACATTTTTTTCTCCCCGTCAATACCCCAAAAATTTAAAGCTGGAGTATTTTTTCAAGTGTTTCTTTCAAGATATTTATATTGTTAGAATCATACAAAGAACAGGTAAGTACTTTTTTCCTTTGTTTCTTGAAAACTTCAACGGCTTTTTGGACAGTTTTTTCATCTACCAAATCTGTCTTTGTGATTAAAATAATTTCAGACTTTTCCAAAAGCGAAGCGTTATATTTGCTAAATTCGTGACGAACCACAGCATAAGTTTTTAACAAATCTTTATTTCCTGCCTCAATACAATGAATCAGAATTTTTGTTTTTTCAATATGTTTTAAAAATGTAATTCCCAAACCGCGCCCGGTGGATGCTCCCTCAATAAGACCAGGAATATCGGCAATCGGATATTTTCCAAACATGCCGATATTTGGTTCCAGAGTTGTAAACGGATAGTTGGCGATTTTTGGTTTTGAATTTGTAAGAATGGCCAGCAAACTGCTTTTTCCCGCATTTGGCAACCCTATTATGCCGATTTCGGCAATTAGCCGAAGTTCAAGGAGTAATTTTTTCTCTTCTCCTAAACCTCCTTTTTCAACAAAACGCGGTGTTTGATTAGTGGCGGACTTAAATTCATTATTGCCGCGTCCCCCTTTTCCTCCGTGAGCTAACAGAACCGCAGTTTTTGTATCTAAAATTTCATATGTTTTGCCCGAGTCAGACTCGGTTATTCTGGTGCCAAGAGGCAAAAAAATTGTGAGATTTTTAGCGTTTTTCCCAAAACAATTATCTTTGCCTCCATTTACGCCATTTTCCGCGGTTATTTTTTTCTTATAACGGAATTCCCTAAGATCGTTAATATTATTTGATCCCTGAAAATAAATACTTCCGCCCCAACCGCCATTCCCGCCGTCAGGACCGCCTTTGGAAGTCACTCCATTTCTTATAAAAGACAACGCGCCGTTTCCGCCGTTGCCAGCTTTTATTATTAAATCAATGTTATCAACCAACATCCTCATATTGTACCATTTACCATAACATCTCAAAGAAATTGCAGTTGTTAAGATAAAGAATTGCTTTTAGACCTCAATAATACTAAACTACAATACAAAGGAAGCTTGTGATTAAAAATACCATTACTTGTAAAAAATGCGGCAGTGAGATTGAGATTTCGGAAGCGCTGACTCATCAGATTGAAGAGCAAGTGCTGGCGGGTCTAAAAATACAGCACAAAGAAGAATTGGCAGATGCGGAAAAAAAGATCAACCGCCAATTTGAAATCCAACTAACCAATGTACAAAAAGAAAATGAGGAGGAAAAGGAAAGAAATAAAAAGTTAAGCCAACAGCTGGGGGAACTTTTGGATCAGATGAGAGAGTTAAAGAGAAAAGATCAGCAACGGGCAGTGGAAATGAAGAAAAAGATTATGGAAGAGGAGGAAAAAATCAGAGCAGAAGCGGTAAAAAAAACAGAAGAGGAACACAAATTCAAGGATCTGGAAAAAGATAAAAAGCTGACGGATGCGTTAAAACAAGTTGATGAGCTTAAAACCAAAATGCAGCAAGGTTCCCAACAAACGCAAGGAGAAGTTTTGGAATTGGAGCTGGAGAAGGTTCTCAAAAGCGAGTTTCCCAGAGACGAGATTAAGGAAATTAAAAAAGGCGATAGAGGAGCGGATATTGTGCACGAGGTAATTGATAAGCTGGGAAGAAGCTGTGGGACGATTTTATGGGAAACAAAAAACGCTCAATGGCAAAATGGATGGATTACCAAACTAAAAGAAGATCAAAGAGATAAAAAAGCGGATTTAGCCGTACTGGTAACAATTACTAAACCTGAATGGCTAAGCTCATTTACTTACAAAGAAGGTGTTTGGGTAACTACTTGGCCATCGGTTGTTCCGCTGGCGTTTGCTTTGAGATTTAATATTATTAGTCTTTATCATGAAAAAGCCTCAAGTAAAGGCAAAAACGAAAAGAAGGATTTGATGTATGAATATTTGATGGGAATAGAGTTTAGACATAGAGTAGAAGCAATTGTGGAAGGGTTTGGCAATTTACAGCAGGAGTTGGAAAGAGAAAGAAGATGGTTTAGCGCCAAATGGAGCCGGCAGGAAAAAGAAATAAGAAAAGTGTTAGATAATACTCACGGCATGTACGGAGATTTGCAGGGAATAATCGGCCGCTCTCTTCCTGAAATTAAAACCTTTGAACTTCCGGAAAATACCGAAGAATAAATGAAAATTCACCATCGCTTTGATTACATATATATAAAACCTCCGGACGTGATACAATATAAAGATGATCCGCAAATCCAATGAGAGTTTAATTCTTCTAATATACAAAGAGAAAATATTGCTAATGATTAAAAATTATCTTTTCAATTCAGGGATAGAAAAAACATGGTGCATGGTTGGAGGAAAAAAAGAACACAATGAATCGTCTGAGAAAACAATTATTAGAAAAATAAAAGAAGACATGAATATAGAAGTGAGAGACTTAAAACTTTTATTTATTTCGTCATCCGTTGATAAAGATATATATTTTTATCATGGTAAATTAACCGACAACAATGTGAATCTTATAAAACGGGCAGAAGGGCAAGAATTACAGTTTTTTAACTTGAAGGAGTTAAGTAAGCTTCAATTGGCGGCATCCGCAAATACTTTTTTTACGCAACATAGGATTGCTGTGGAAGCGCTGCTTGTTAATTGACTAAGCGACAAGCTAAATTACCTTTTTACTCGATAATATCTGCCTTTAGTTTCTCCCAATGTTTCAATGAAACCTGCGTCAACAAGTTTTTTAAGCTCGTAGCGAAGGGTGCGCGGCGCAACTTTTAAAAATCTTCTGCGTATCATATCAAATGGCACAACCCGGTGATCTTTGATGATATTATATATTTCCTCTTGTCTTGGGGGAAGAAATATCTCTTCATTTTTAGACAATTCCTCATCTACTTGCTTTTTGATCCGATTTATTTGTTCACGGAAGGCTCTCAGCATAAAAAGAAGGTAATCGTTTGTTTCTTTGGAACCTCTATCCAGATAAAAATAATAACTGTCTTTTTGTTCATCCAGGTATTCTTCAAAAGGAATAGTAAAAGTAAAATTCCACCCCCTGGCTTGTAATATGACGGCAATAAGAAGTCTGCCCACTCTCCCATTCCCGTCAATAAATGGATGAATTTTTTCAAACATAAGATGCGCCACAAAAGCCGCGATGAGAGGAAATTTTTCCTCAGCGCTATTAATATAGAAAAATAATTTATCAAGAAGCGAAGGTACCTCTGACGGCGGAGGAGGCATATATACAGCAACACCGGCTGTATTAAATATGGCGCTGACTTCTTTCCTAAAATAGCCGGCATCGGAACTAATGCCTTTTAGAACCAGTTTATGAAGATTTAGAAGAACTTTTTTGGTGAGTGTATCTTTGCGCACCTGCCTGTCTACAAAACTGACTGCCTCGACAATGTTAAATACTTCTCTTTTTTTATCATCCGATGTTTTAGATTCAAGATCGGAAAATGTCAGGGTACTGCCTTCAATTCTGGCCGAGAAAAGAGAACTTTTCAAAAGACTGACGCGCTGGATTTTTTCTTTTAACAATAAAGGAAGCGATAGAGAAGAAAAAAACATCCGCCAGGCTTCAATTTCGGTTAAAAGTGTTAGCATTTCTTGAGTGATAGTATAAGGAGGAGGAATTTTCATATCTATACATTACCATATCTTGCCGAAAATTGCCATATGTTGCCTAATCTTGCCGAATTTTGGCACCAGTACAAATCGGCTCCTCAAAAATGATATAATCCAAACAATGAAAATCGCCATTCTGGGAGGAAGTTTTGATCCTCCTCATCTTGGCCACTATTTGGTCATCAGACAACTTTTAGATTTTCGGAGAGATATCGACAAAATTCTGCTGGTGCCAACGTACCAACATCAGTGGAAACCTAGTTTTGCCGGCGTCAAAGACCGTCTCGCCATGGTTGACTCTTTAGCGCTTGATAGAACCGAAATATCAAAGGTGGAAATTGACAGAAAGGGAGTCAGTTATACCTTAGATACGGTAAAAGAAATAAAAAAACAAGCGGGAGCGGATATTTATTGGATTGTCGGCTCGGATATTGTATCCGAATTTCATCGCTGGGAAAAAACAGCGCAACTTTTAAGTTTGTGTACACTGCTGGTTTTCCCCAGAGATCCCTTCCATTTACCAAAACGGTTGCCCGGAGGATTTGAGCTAGTCAGAGAAAAAAATCTGATTACTACCAATATTTCTTCCACGTTAGTCCGCCGTCGCCTAAAAGAAAGAAAATCTATTTCTTATTTAGTGCCCGGGGAAGTAGAAACATACATTAAAAAACACCGGCTTTATGAATAAATTAAATTTATTAACAATCAATCCTAAAAAAGAGCAGGAAAAAATTGTACGATTCATCAAAAATATCTTTAAAAAAGAAAGGTTTACCAAAGCAGTTATTGGATTATCGGGGGGCATTGATTCACTAACCTGTTTTTATTTATTAAAAGAGGCGCTGCCACCGCAAAACATTTACGTTGTCCATCTTTTCTATTTTCGATCACAATTTGCAAGACTAGCCCCCATTCTTAAAAAAGCGGCTATCCCTGAAAATAACATCTATAAGTTGTCCATAAAAAATACCGTTGATGAGTTTAAGAATCATCTTAAAATCGGTAATGATAAAATTCGTCTTGGCAACTTGATGGCCAGAACGCGCATGATCTATCTTTACGATTTGAGTAAAAAACAGCGGGCGCTGGTAGTAGGAACAGAAAATAGGTCAGAGCATTTACTTGGCTACTTTACCCGCTTTGGCGATGAAGCATCGGATATCGAACCAATTCGCTGTTTATATAAAACACAGATTTATCAATTAGCCAATTATCTGAAAGTGCCAGAATATTTTATTAATCAACCGCCCACCGCGGGGCTCTGGCGCAATCAGACGGACGAAGAGGAATTTGGGTTTTCTTATCAAGAAGCAGATCCCGTGTTATATCTTTACTTTGACAAAAATTTGTCTGTTGAAAAAATCAAAGAATTAGGCTACAAAAATGCCCGGAAAATAATCGATTTTGCCCTTAATAACAGGTACAAACATCTGGTCCCGTACTCTCTTTAAAGTTTTTTTATAGCCTCTGTTTGATAAATCCAAATTTGCACGGTTCTTTGTCTAATCGGATTTTTGCCGCTGCCGTCTCTGCCGTCAAACTCAAAAACGGCAATCTGCTGATATTTCCCCAATACCGCTTTTCCGTTTTGAATGGACAAACTGATACTGGGATGAGAAAAAAGAAGAGTTCTGATGTGGCTGGCGGCATTGTAATCCTCATCTATTTCGTTGCAATATGGATTGTCCTGACAACGATGTTTGTAATCGGCGACGGGGTGGGGATATTTTTGGTGGACGCGGGTTGAAAGTTTATCTTCCGGCACGGACTTAAGTGTGTGATGCAAAATATCCTCCAGTAAATTAGGTTCAGCTATTTCCTGAACAACTACCCCCAGTGTGGTATGAAGAGAGTTTACCAGAACAAAACCCACCGTCACTTTTGACTTTTTTATTGCCTGATTAACCTTGCCGGTTATATCTTTTAAGTAGCTGTGCTTAGTTGAAGAAAACTTCAACTCTTTTAAGAATACTTTCACTTTTACTATTATGTTTTACTTACTCTTCCGGTAAAAGTTGACTTTGCCAGCATTTGTTCCTGAATATTTTTCGGCACCTCTTCATAGTGTGAAGGCTCCATGTAATAACTGGCCCGGCCTTGAGACATACTGCGCAGAGTTGTGGCGTAACCTGAAAGAGTAGATAAAGGCACCATCGCCAAAATAATAGTGGCGTTATGTCTTTCCTCCGTGCCAAGAATTTGGGCTCTCTTTGCCGATAAATCGCCGATGACATCTCCTAAGAATTGCGAAGGCGTTGTTACCTCAATCTTCATGATTGGTTCAAGCAAAGTCAGCCCTGCTTTTTTTACCGCGGCCTGAAGAGCTTGCGAGGCTGCTATCTTAAAGGCGATATCCGATGAATCAACGTCATGAAAACTTCCATCAAAAAGTGTTACTTCCATATCCACCATAGGGTAACCAAGTAAAACCCCATTCTCCATGGTTTCTATTACACCTTTCCTTACAGAAGATATAAATTCGGCCGGAATTGCGCCGCCTTTTATAGAATCTACAAACTCATATCCTTCTCCTCTTGGTTTTGGGGAAACTCTTAAGAAACAATGACCATATTGCCCGCGGCCTCCGGACTGTCTGATGTACTTTCCTTCCGCTTCTGAGGTGGCGGAAATAGTTTCTTTATATGCCACTTGCGGCGCGCCGACATTGGACATGACATTAAACTCCCGCTTCATCCGATCAACCATAATCTCCAGCTGCAATTCTCCCACCCCGGCGATAATTGTCTGTCCTGTTTCATGATTGGATTTAACATGAAAGGTGGGATCTTCCTCCATCAGCCGCTTCAGCGCGTACCCCAGTTTTTCTTGATCGGATTTAGTTTTTGGCTCAATGGCCAAAGAGATAACCGGTTCCGGAAATGATATTCTCTCAAGCACTATTGGCGCCGTTTCATCGCAAAGCGTATCACCGGTTGAAGTATCCTTAAGCCCGACAATCGCTACAATTTCTCCGGCAAATCCTTCTTTTATATCCTCTCTTTGATTGGCGTGCATCAGAAGAAGTCTGCCCACCCGCTCTTTGATATTTTTTGTGCTGTTATAAATATATGAACCGGCATTTATCTGTCCTGAGTACACCCGAAAGTAAGTCAGTTTTCCCACATGAGGATCGTTCTGAATCTTAAAGGCAAGTCCGGCGAAAGATTCTCCCACAATCATTTTTCTTGTCTCCTCCTTATTCGTTTTTGGATTGATCCCTTTGACCTCTCCTAAATCAACGGGAGAAGGAAGATAATCAATCACGGCGTCCAAAAGCGGTTGAACGCCTTTGTTTCGAAGAGACGAACCGCAAAAAATCGGCACTAATTTATAGGAAATGACTGCTCTCCGAAGAGCTTTTTTTAATTCCTCCATCGTGGGTTCTATTCCATTGAGGTATTTTTCCGTAAGATGATCATCTGTTTCGGAAATTTTCTCAATCATAGCGCTTCTGTACTTTTTAATTTCTTCCTCCATGCCTTGCGGTATATCATCGGTAATATTAAACTTTGCCCCCAACTCCTCACCTGTCCACATGATTGATTTCAAAGTCATCAGATCAAAAACTCCTTTATAATCCTGTTCGCTGCCAATTGGCAACACCATAATTACGGGATTTGCCCCCAGTCTATCTTCAATACTTTTAACTGTATTCAGAAAATCCGCTCCAATTTTATCCATTTTGTTAACGAAACAAAGGCGGGGAACTTTATATTTATCGGCTTGCCTCCAGACGGTCTCCGACTGACTTTGCACCCCTTCTTCCGCATCAAGCACCGTAATCCCCCCATCCAAAACTCTAAGAGACCTCTCCACTTCTGCGGTAAAATCAACGTGTCCCGGAGTATCGATAATATTTATTCTATAGTCTTGCCAAAATGCCGTGGTGGCCGCCGATACTATAGTAATACCCCGTTCCTTCTCCTGTGCCATCCAATCCATTTGGGTGGTACCCTCATCAATGTCTCCGATTTTGTAGGTCTTGCCCGTATAATAGAGAATCCGCTCCGTAGTGGTGGTTTTACCGGCATCAATGTGGGCAATAATGCCAATATTTCTGATTTTATCCAAATCGCTGTGTCGTTGTTGTTCAGCCATAAAAAAACAAAATCCGCTGTCCCGAATTTATTTTATTAGTATAACATACTTTTAATGTGTCTGCAGATGTTTGAAGTTTTGCCTCTAAATTAATCCATCTCTTAAGATAATATATCCAACCAATAATCTTTGATCCTCGGGGGGCATATTCGCTATAAGATCTCTTCTTTCTTGCCGTAACGCCGTTTGCTCTTCCACGGTTATTCCAGGTCTTTTTAATCTGGCACCATCTCTCAAATAACTTTGAGCATCGGCAGGCAAGGCGTCAAACTTGGCTTGTAATTGTGGATTAGGTTTTAATCGTTCCACTCTTGGCGGCATAGAACGATATTCTATGATAAAACCATCCAAAAGTCAACGAATTAAAATCACCTAGGGCGGATGTTCAATTGCGGAGAGGGTAACTTAGACAGTTTTTCTAAATAAACGCAGGCGCACAAATTGCGGAGCAAGACCGTCAGCTGTTGGACTTACTATCTCAACTCGTATCGCCCACCTTGTTTTTCCTCCGTCGATAAGACGCGAATTAATCTGTCTTGCTAATTCAACTTTTATTGCTTGCTGGCCTAGTAAGGAAAATACTTCTTCATCAAGTACTGCATCCAAACAGTTATCTAAAGTAATAGCCGGTGTTTCTCCCACCCAAAATATTGGTTTGTCAGTTAACGGCACCTCCCTAAACAATTCATCATGTTCCCGTCTGTAATCATGACTAACGCCATTTATAACAAGCGGCTCGTCTTCTGGGTGAGGCGGAATCCATTTTCTGTTTCTTGAATCAATATGAAGATCTATTCCTACTAAATTATTTCCCTCCCAAGCCCACATCCAATCTTCTTCTTTTATGCCGCCTATCTGAATTGCGCCCTCCCCGATAAGCCTAGTAAGACCGTCTCCTTCCAAAGCTTTCTCTTTTGGATAAGAGAAAAGTCGGAAAACACCTGTGTCTTTCGGTATTGTCACCGGCCGCGTTCCATGGTGAAAAACGGGAATTTCTATAACAAATGGTGCGCTTTTTTGTTGTAAAAGCTTAATGGCAATCGCCATTATTGCTTCATCATCGTCAATATCAATACCTACTTGCGCAAATCTACTTCGTACTGAAATGTCAAGATGAGCGGCCATTGGGTGGAGCGGTTGCGGAATATTTAAGGAAGTAACAATAATTGGTAAAAACCCACCTCCGAGATTGAGAGTAACCTGTCCTGCAGTTCTAATATCCGGCCCTTTCCAAAACATTTCTTCAGGTCCTACGCCGGTTTTTATTTCGAATTTTGTCATGGCTAGATAGAGGATTATAGCGGAAATTGATTGTTAAATCAATTAAAACATTTACCATCTGAAGTGGGCGAAGGCCCGATTGGCCTCTGCCATGCGGTGAACCGTGTCGCGCTTTTTAATGGCCGAACCCTGATTCAAACTGGCGTCTAAAAGTTCGCCGGCCAGTTTTTCTGAGAAAGTATGATATTCTTTGCTGGATCTGGCAGTTGCGGCTTCAACCAACCAACGAATAGCCAAAGATATTTTTCTTTCTCCTCTCACTTCTTGCGGCACCTGATAGGAAGCGCCTCCCACTCTTCTTGGTCGAACTTCCTGTCTTGGACCAATATTTTGTATCGCCTTCTCAAAAACCAAAAGAGGATCTTCTTTCTTTTGTTTAATCAGATCAAATGCTTGATACACTAAATTTTCTGCCACAGTTTTTTTACCATCTCTCATTAGGCGGTTAATAAACTTTGCCACCAATTTATTCTGATATATTTTGTCCGGTTCCGTTTCTCTTTTGTCTGCTTTTTTATGTCTCATAAAATAAGTTGTTTTATGCCGCCGGTTGGGCGGAAGGAATAGCGGCCACCGGAGTTTTCTCAGCTACTCCTGTTACAACTCTTGGGCCCATTCCGCCGCTTTTCGTCCCATATTTACTGCGAGATCTCTTTCGTCCTTCAACTCCCAAAAGATCAAATTTTCCCCTAACGATGTGATATTTTACTCCCGGTAAATCTCTTACCCGTCCGCCCCTCACCAAAACAATACCGTGTTCCGCCAATGAGTGACCAACCCCTTGAATATAGGCTGTAACTTCCATTCTGTTTGATAATTTCACGCGCGCCACTTTGCGAAGCGCCGAGTTGGGTTTCTTTGGCGTCATTGTTTTAACCAAAGTGACTACTCCCCGCTTTTGCGGCGAGAAAATATTTTTATAGGCGCGTTCTTTGGCATTAAAAAAACGAGTTAAGGCAGTAGAACGGGTCTTTTTCCCTTTCTTTTTTCTTCCTCTTTTTGCAAGTTGTGATAAAGTTGGCATAGCGCGTTTAATTATATCTCACTTTGGAGTCTTCCTTCAACCGGAATAAGCCTTCCAATAATGACATTTTCTTTTAACCCTATCAGGTTATCTTCTCTGCCTTCCAATGCCGCTTCAGTCAAAACCTTAGTCGTTTCCTGAAATGATGCCGCAGATAACCATGAATCTGAAAAAAGCGATGCTTTTGTAATGCCAAGAATAATTTGTCTTGCCGTGGCGGGCTCTCCGCCTTGGGACAATATTTCTTTCTGAATCTCTGCAAATTTAGCTTTGGTTATAAAATCACCCGGAGAAAGAGAAGTATCGCCAACCGATTCAACAATAACCTTATCCGACATTTTTCGAATAATCACTTCAAAATGCTGATCGGAAATAACGATTCCTTGCGATTCGTATACCTTCTGCGCTTCATTAATGATATACCGCTGCGCAGATGCTAAACCATCTATTTTCAATATGTCTTTCGGATCAAGATATCCTTGAGCAAACGGCGTGGCGGCAGAAACATCATCGCCATCATCAATAGTCAAGGTTGCAGAAAGAGGAACAAAGTATTCTCTCTCCTCAATTGGTTTTATCCGGGTGGATCTAACCTTTATTCTATACCCATCATCTGTCGTCTCAACTTTTACCTTACCGCTAATCTCGGAGATGGGAGAGAGATTTTTAGGAGTGCGCATTTCAAACAATTCTTCCACTCTTGGCAACCCCTGTGTTACATCCGACATGACCACTCCGCCAAAATGTCTAACTCTCATTGTCAACTGCGTTCCCGGTTCTCCAATACTTTGAGCCGCAACAACACCGACAGGACTGCCATTAACAACCTTTTGTCTTGTTGATAAATCCCATCCATAACATAAGGCGCAAACTCCGTAAGTAAGTTTACAAGTTAAAGGCGATCTCACGGCAACTTCCGGAATATCGCTGTCCGCAATCACTTTTGCTTTCTCATCTGAAATCTGTTTATTGGCAGAAACTATGGTCTTTTTTGTCTTTTTTGAAACAATATTTTTTAGCGCCGTCCTGCCAACAAGTCTTTGTGCAAATGGCGTTACTCTTTCCTTGTCATTTTCCGCAACAATAATACCCTCGGTTGTACCGCAATCTTCAATCATAATAATGGCATCATGAGAAACGTCAACCAAACGGCGAGTGAGATATCCGGCGTTTGCCGTTTTAAGAGCGGAGTCAGTTAAACCTTTTCTGGAACCTCGCGCTGAAGCGACATATTCAAAAATTGATAAACCTTCTCTAAAGTTGGATTTTATCGGTAATTCAACAATCTTCCCCAAGGGATCAAGAATAAGTCCTCTCATCGCAGACAACTGTTTCAGTTGTTCTTTACCGGCTCTTGCTCCTTCCGAATCAATAATGGTTCTTATGGCATTTGTAGGCTTAAGATTATTCCAAGTAAGATCCGCAATGGCATCCGTGGTTTTCAGCCATACCTCGTTTGACAAACGCTTCTTTTCATCCGAGGTGATCAATCCTTTTTGATATTCATCTTCAATGATAGAAATTTTCTCCTCGGCGGTGTTTATTAATACATGTTTTTCTTTAACCATTTCGTTATCAAAAACAGAAACGGAAATACCGGACACTGTCGCTCCATAAAAACCAATGAATTTTATGTTATCAATCAGTTCTGCCACCTCCTCTTCTGAACATTGAACAATAGCATCTGTAATAATTTTTTTGATATCAGACGCTTTCACTGATCTATTAACAAAACCAATTACCGGCGGCAACTTTTCGTTAAACATCAGTCTTCCAACTGTCGTTTCTACATTCTTATTTTCTATCCTCACGTTAATCGGTTCCCGAAGTCTTATCTTATCTAAATCAAATGCCAGAAACGCTTCCATTTTATCTACAAAGACAGGCAGAACTTTTTTTCGTAAAGATTCCTCAATGGTGGTTAGGAAATACGCCCCCACTGCCATCTCTTTATTAGGAAGAGTAATTGGATTACCATCTGCCGGCTTAAGCAAGTTATGACTTGGCATCATCAGATCAATTGCCTCTTCCTGCGCTTTTTTTGATAAAGGAATATGTACTGCCATCTGATCTCCGTCAAAATCCGCATTATATCCTGCGCAGACACAGGGATGTAATCTAATTGCAGAACCTTCTATCAGAATTGGGTAAAATGCTTGAATACCAAGTTTGTGCAAAGTTGGAGCTCTATTGAGAAGAACCGGGTGATTAACTGTAATTTCCTCCAAAATATCAAATACTTCCGCCGGTCTTCTCTCAATAAATCGTTTTGCGGATTTGATGTTTGGGGCAAAACCGCGAACAATAACCTCCCGCAGCACAAACGGCTTAAACATCTCCAAGGCCATCTCTTTTGGCAATCCACATTGTGAAAGTAAAAGTTCGGGCCCGACAACTATGACGGATCGCCCCGAGTAATCCACCCGCTTGCCCAATAAGTTTTGACGGAATCTTCCCTGTTTGCCTCTCAACATATCGGAAAGGGAACGCAATGGCGACACTACGGTACTGCTGCCTCTTTGCGACGCATCGATAAGTGAATCTACTGCTTCTTGCAGCATTCTTCTCTCGTTTCGCAAAATTATTTCCGGAGCTCCCAAAACCATCAGGTGTTTAAGTCTGTTATTACGATTGATGACTCTTCTATATAAATCGTTTAAATCCGAAGTTGCAAAACGACCGCCGGCTAACTGAACCATTGGACGAAGATCGGGTGGAATCACCGGAAGAACTGTCAAAATAAGCGAATTGATTAAGATATCAGCCTTTTTCATCGCCTCAAGAAGACGCAGTCTTTTTATCACTTTAAGATATCGAGCGCCGGTTGCTTTTTCCGCTTCACTTCGAAGAGAAACAATTAAATTTGATATATCAATTTTTTCAAGAAGATTAAGCATTGCTTCCGAACCGGTGCCCACATCAAAAAATATCGGTATTTCATACTCCAAAAGCTTGAAGTACTCATCCTCGGAAAGTACGGTTCCCACCTTAAGACTTTTTACCAGTTTTACCAGCGCTTGTTCAATATCGTTAAGTTTCAAAGCCTCGGAGTTGAAACGCTCATTAATTCTTACTAATTGCTGTCGTCTCATTAAATCCAACTCTTCTTCTATTAAAGCCTTTTGTTCTTTTTTGCTGCCTCGTTCTTTTAGATTCTTTCTACGATCTTTTATCTCATCTTCTATTTTCTCTATCGCTTGCTTTTTTTCTTCCTCTTGCAACTCTCTTCTTTTATCAATATTTTTCTTAAATACATCAAAAGCGTGTTTTTTCTTTTCTTCATCAATCCGTATTACCAAATACGATGCGTAATATATTACCGACTCAAGACTTTTTTGCGACATATCCAAAGCCAGCGACAAGGAAGAGGAAGCGCCCTTAAAAAACCAAACGTGAGCGATGGGGGTAGCAAGAGTGATATGGCCCATTCGTTCTCTTCTAACTCTTGAGAGCGTTACTTCAACACCGCATTTATCACAAACAATTCCTCGATATCGTATTCTTTTATATTTTCCGCAATAACATTCCCAGTCTTTTGTAGGTCCAAAAATTCTCTCATCAAAAAGTCCGTCTTTTTCCGGACGAAGCGTTCTATAATTAATAGTTTCCGGCTTTATCACTTCGCCATACGACCAAGCAATAATATCCTCTTTCTTGGCCAGCATTATTTTAAGCGATCTAAAATCTAAAATTGTTGGATCTTTAAGTTTTTTATTGTCCATTTGATTCCTCCGTTTGTTCGATATTCTGAGTTAAAACTTGCTCCAATGCGACTTCCTCTCCTCCTAAAGTTTTTGCCAATTCTTTTGCTTGTATTTCAATCTTTTCTTCCGCTTTCTCCTCTATCCGTAACTCGTTTGGGCCGGGCTCAAATGTTGCCTCAACCGGCACAACATTGAGGGCCAAGGCTTGAAGTTCTTTAATAAGCACTTTGAAAGATTCCGGAACCTTGGGAGTTGGAATATCGGTTCCCTTAACAATTGCTTCAAACGCTTTTGCCCGGCCTACTACATCATCCGATTTTATTGTCAGCATCTCTTGCAATGTATATCTGGCTCTATGCGCCTCCAGCGCCCAAACTTCCATTTCTCCAAGCCTCTGTCCTCCCATCTGGGCTTTCCCGCCTAAAGGCTGTTGTGTCACCAATGAATATGGACCGGTTGAGCGGGCATGAGTTTTATCCTCAACCATATGAATAAGTTTCATGATGTACTCCGTTCCCACCACCACAGGATTTTCAAAGGCTTTTCCTGTCCTTCCATCAAAAAGAACGGCTTTTCCATCTGTTGGTAAACCGCTTTTTTTCAAAAGTTCGATAATTTTTTCTTCTTTGATATTTTCAAAAACAGGCGCTGCCACCTTCATCCCCAATTTCTGACAAGCCCAACCAAGATGGGCTTCCAGAAGCTGGCCCAAATTCATGCGGGCCAAAACCGAAATTGGAGAAATAACAATATCAATCACTGTTCCATCAGCCATATGCGGCATGTCTGCCTCCGGCAGTATTTTCGAAATAACTCCTTTATTGCCATGTCTTCCGGCTAATTTATCTCCTACCACAACGTGGCGAAATTGCGCCACTTCAACGATTATCTTACGAATGGTACCGGGATCTAACTCGTCTCCATGTTTTCTATCAAGAATTTGCACGTTTATTATCGTTCCCCTCTCTCCATGAGGCATACGAAGACTGGTATCACGAACTTCTCTTGCCTGTTCGCCAAAAATTGCTCTAAGAAGACGCTCTTCTGCCGTCAACTCTGTTTCTCCTTTAGGAGCAATCTTACCAACAAGAATATCTCCCGGTTCAACCTCGCTGCCAATAACCACAATACCGTCTTCATCCAAATGCGCTAAATCCTCTTCCGCAACATTTGGAATATCACGGGTGGTTTCTTCAGGACCCAGTTTTGTCTCAACAACCGACGCCTCATATTTTTCAATATGAATAGAGGAAAGAGTATCCTGCTTAACTAATCTATCTGAAATGACTATTGCATCCTCGTATCCTAATCCGTCTAAAGAGGTATAAGCAATAAGCAAATTCTGACCCAAAGCAAGTTCTCCGCCATTGGCCGCTGGTCCATCAATAAGAATATCTCCTTTATTTACTTTTTGACCCATTTTCACAATTGGTTTTTGTGTATAACACGTTGCTTGAGAAGTTCTCTTAAAAGATTCTATTGGAAAGGTGATATTTTTTTTGTCTTGACCCTTAAATTCTAAAGTTTTCGAATCAACAAATGATATTTTCCCATTAAGCGGGGCTGGCACAACTCTACCCATAACCTGCGCAATGCTGTCTTCCATACCGGTACCAACAACCGGACTCTCCGGTTTTACCAACGGGACTGCCTGACACTGCATATGAGTACCCATCAAAGCCCGATTGGCTTCATCATGAGCAACAAATGGAATAAGAGAAGCCGCGCTTCCCACCACCTGACGGGGAACCACGTCTACATATTCAATTTTTTCTTTTACAGCCTCTAAAAACTCTCCTTCAAAACGGGCCGGCACTCGCTCTTCTTCAATAACATCCTTTTCTGAAAGAACCATCGCGTGAGTAATATAATGTTTTTTTTCTTCTTCCGGATCCAGATAAACAATTTCCTCGGTTGCAAAAATTTCCTGTTTCTTGCCATTTTTTCTAGTTGCCACTTTTCGGTAAGGAGTTTCTAAAAAACCATGTTTATTAATGCGGCAATACAAAGCCATATATGTAACTAAACCAATATTTGGTCCCTCCGGAGATCTAATGGGACAAACTCTCCCATACTGTGAACTATTGATATCCCTTATTGAGAAAGCGGCGCGCTCCCTTGATATCCCTCCCGTTCCCATGACCGTCAAGCGATTAAGATTATCAATTTCAGATAAAGGATTTGTTTGATCCAAAATTGTTGATAATTGAGATGTTCTAAAAAATTCATTTATTGAAGCTACAATTGGTCTGGCATTGATAAGACCCGCCACAGATACCGGCACATCCGGCTGAATAAGACTCATCCTTTCTTTTACACTTCGTTCAAGACGAAGTACGCCTACCCTAAAAGCAGTTGTCGCCACCAACTCTCCCACACTTCTTACCCTTCTATTAGCAAGACTGTCTATATCATCAATACCCCCATGACCATGGGCAAGTCTCAATAGATAACCTATCGTTGAAATAATATCCTCTATTGTCAACACCCTTTTCTCCGATGCAAAAAACTCCGGTATTTCTGCGAGTTTTTTGTTAATTTTGTATCTGCCGACATCGCCTAAATCATATCTTCTGTTGTTAAAGAAAAGACTTTGGAAATTTTCTCTAACTTTTTCCACCACGATGGGTTCTCCCGGATGCATCTTTTTAAAAATTTCAATAAGAGCGTCTGTCTCATTTTGTATTTCGTCTTTCTTAAGAGTGGCATCAATATAAGATTCATTATCGTCTGTTTCTGTCTGTTTGAATTTTTCTTTTATTTGCTCATTGGTAGAAAGACCAAGAGCTCTAAGAAATGTTGTTACCAAAAACTTTCTTCTTCTGTCAATTTTTACCGTCACTGTCCCATGTCTTGTTGTCAAAAACTCAAGCCAGGAACCGTGAACCGGTCTTATTTCCGCGTTGAATAATGTTTTACCGGTGACAGGATCTTGCGAAGCTATAAAGAATACTCCGGGCGATCGAACCAGTTGATTAACAACCGCTCTTTCAATCCCATTAATAATAAATGTGCCTCTGTCCGTCATTTGCGGAATATCACCCAAAAAAACTTCTGTTTTCTGGGTTTTTCCGGTTTTTTTATTTGTCAATGTTGTGGTGACAAACAAAGGAGAATCAAATGTAAGACCTTTGATTAAAGCAGTATTGGGATTTGTAGATGGTTTGCCAAAACGATAACTATCTAACGTCAAACTCCAATTTTTCTCTGTAAAATCAACTATCGGCGAAATTTCCTGTAAAATTTCACCAATGGCAACTTCCTGAAACCACTTATAAGAATTCTTCTGTATTAATAAAAGATCTAATTTTGGCAATGTGGAATAAGTTCTTCCCCAATTTTGCCTAATAATGCCATCCTTATCGTTTTTTTGCATTTGACAATAAATTCAGTAGGTTTTATACAACAAAAAAATCACAGGTAACTTACCCTTTATCAACCTATTATTTTCTTTGAGTGAGATTGGTATATCATACACAACCTCCTCATGTCAATAACCTATAGTAAAGAAAGCGGTCTTGCTCATGGTTTGCCATCATGATAGAATCAAGCTATGACGGCAAATAAAATTATAGAAAAATATATCTCTTTTTTTGAAAAACGGGGACATCAGAGAATTGCCAATAGTCCGCTTGTGCCGCAAAACGACCCCACCACTCTTTTTACCAGTTCCGGCATGCAGCCACTTGTGCCTTATCTTCTTGGCGAATCACATCCGCAAGGCAAACGGCTGGTTAACGTGCAAAACTGCTTTCGCGCTCAAGACATTGATGAAGTGGGAGATAATCGTCATACCACCTTTTTCCGCATGCTGGGCAATTGGAGTTTGGGCGGGTATTTTAAAAAAGAACAGCTCCCCTGGTTTTTTGAATTTCTCACAAAAGAACTAAACCTTCCCCCCAAAAAACTCTATGTTAGCATTTATGAAGGAGTAAACGGCATCCCGCGCGACAACGAGTCGGAGCAAATCTGGAAAGAAATTTTTACAAAGGCCGGCATTGACCACAACGGTCGTATTTTTTTCTACGGCAACGACAAAAACTGGTGGTCGCGAGCAGGCATTCCTGAAAATATGCCAGCCGGCGAACCCGGCGGGGCAGCTTCGGAAGTTTTCTATCAATTTGATATCAACCATAATCCAAAATTTGGAAAAGAGTGTCATCCCAATTGCGACTGCGGCAGATTTTTGGAAATCGGCAACTCGGTTTTTATGCAATATAGAAAAACCGACAAAGGATTTGAACAGCTTTCCCAGAAAAATGTGGATTTTGGCGGAGGATTGGAACGGCTGTTGGCGACAGTGGAAAATCAACCAGATGTTTTTCAAACAACTCTCTTTGGTTCAATAATTCGAATTGTTGAACTACAAACAAACAAAAGCTATCAAGAAAAACCACGTCCAATGAGAATTATCGCCGACCACCTGACTGCCTCTGTTTTTATTTCGGCGACAAACATCATGCCATCCAATAAAGAACAAGGGTATATATTACGCCGGCTGATAAGACGGGCCTTGGATAATTTTGAACAGCTTGGAGGTAAAGAGTTAACACCGATATTAGAAGCGATAATTGAACAATACAAACAGACAGACTCAATTTTGGTTGAAAAATTTGAACATGTTAAGGGAGTTATTCTTGAAGAAGCCCAAAACTATAAACAGACACTAACGCAGGCAAAACAGTTCATCGGAAAAAAGTACGCTAAAGGCAGCGAACTTATGGGAATAACAGAAATTTCCGCCGATGATGCCTTTGAGCTTTATACAAGCCATGGCCTTTCCCCCGCTCAAATTAAAAGCCTAGGCTATACTTTCAACGACAGAAAATTTGTGGACAAAATGAAAGAGCATCAGGCAATTTCCAGAACTGGCGCTGCCAAAAAATTCAAAGGGGGGCTGGCTGACCATAGTGAAAAAACCATCATGGGACACACGGCTACTCATCTGCTTCATCAGACAATAAGAGACGTTTTAGGAACAAGTGTTCACCAAACAGGTTCAAATATTACAACCGAAAGAATACGTTTTGATTTTAATTATGATAAAAAATTAACAGATGAGGAAATAAAAAAAATTGAACAAATTGTCAATGAAAAAATAGCAGATAATCTTCCGGTCCATTTTGAAATTCTGCCCCTTGATAAAGCAAAAAAAATCGGCGCCATTGGACTCTTTGATGAAAAATATAGCGACAAAGTAAAAGTATATTTTGTTGGTAATTATTCAGTCGAGTTCTGCGGCGGACCGCACGTGGATTTTACAGGCAGGATAAAAAAGGTTAAAATAATCAAGCAGGAAAATATTGGAAATAAACAAAGAAGAATCTACGCTATCGTAGGCTAATTATGAAATTACCTTTTTCATTATCATTTAGCAAAAAAGGGAAACCGCAACTTTTTTTAGCTTTGATCCTGCGAAATGAAAAAGTCACCGCTGTTATTTTTGAAGAACTGTTAGGAAAAATCCAAATTATTGGACGCCATGAAAAACAGTTCAGTCAAACAATTGAGGAAGTGTCTTTAGATGAACTGCTTGAAGTTTTAGATAGAGCGATTTCAACCGCAGAAAACAATCTTCCTCAAAATATTGAGGTGCAAAAAACTATCTTCGGACTGAAAGAAACTTGGGTTACAGACACTCGCATTAAAAAAGAGTATCTCACAAAACTGAAAAGAATAAGCGACGATTTTGGTCTTGTTCCGGTGGGATTTTTGGTAATAACCGAGGCGGTGGCAAATCTACTGGAAAAAGAAGAAGGAGCGCCTGTTTCGGCTATTCTTATTGAAACAGGCAGAGAAAACATTTCATTATCAATTATTAGAGCCGGTAGAATTATGGAAAGCAGAGGCGCAAAACTTCAAGATTCACTCTCTAAAACAACTGACAGACTTCTTCATCATTTTATAAACTATGAAGTTCTGCCATCCAGAATTATTCTGTTAGATGGCGAAGATGGCGAAAAACTTTCTCAAGAACTTATTAGTCATTCATGGAGCAAGAGTCTGCCGTTTCTTCATGTACCGCAAATAACCGCCTTATCAAAAGACTTTGATATTCGCTCCGTGATTTTTGGCGCGGCATCACAGATGGGATTTGATGTGTTGAAAGAGAAAACAAAACGAGAAGAAGTAATAGAAAAAACGGAAGAAAAAATAGAGGTGGAAACATTGGAAAAACAACCGCTGGAAAATTTTGGATTTTTATATGATGTGGACGTTGCTGACCAAGAGTTGAAAGAAGAGAAAATTGTCCAGGAAGAAATTGTTCAAAGTGATGAAATTATGCAGGAAGAACCGGTTTATGAAAAAAAACCAGCTCTATCCTTTCAATCCTTATTAAAGAAAATAAATATAACAAAGCATCTGCATATCATATTTATGATATCCAAGGCCATATTAAAAAATATAAGCATTATTATAAGGAAATTTCATCTGCCAAATCTCCCCTTTTCTATAAAAAAAGATAAATTTATTTTAGCTCCATTATCGATTGTCGCTATTTGCGTCTTGCTCATTTTTTTATACATCTTTACAGTTAAGGCAACAATAACCATTGGAGTTAAGCCAAAAATTATTCAAGATAATCGACAAGTAACCTTTACAACGTCGTCTCCTACAGATCTTGCCAAAAGTCAGATTTCGGCGGAAACCGTGTCTGTTTCAGAAGACGGCAGTCTTTCAACTCAAGCCAGCGGAACAAAGGAAGTAGGAGACAAGGCAAAAGGAAATGTCACGCTCTACAGCAGATTTACTCAAGAAAAAACCATCTCAGCCGGCACTGTCATTAAAGCATCAACGCTGGATTTGGAATTCACTATTGATAAAGATACAACACTTGCCTCCGCCTCCGCCGATGCAAGCGCGCAACCGTCCACAGCAAAAGTATCAGTGACAGCGCGCCAAATTGGTAAGGAATCTAATCTTCCATCAGGAGTAAAGTTTTCCGTAGGAAATTTTGATACGGGCACCATTATCGCCAAAAACGAATCTGCCTTTTCCGGCGGCACTAAAAAAGAAGTAACGGTTGTTTCAAAAGACGATTTGGATAAATTAACATCCGACCTGCCGAAAAATCTTGCGGCTAAAGCAAAAGACGAGATTGCTAAAAAAATATCCAAAGATAAAAATATCCTGCCAATTTTTACGGACACTACTTTCAGTAAAAAGGAGTTTGATAAAAACCAAAATACCGAAAGCGCAACAGTGACTCTCAATGCCACTGTTGTTTTCGAAACTCTTGCATACAAAAAAACAGAGCTTGAATCTGTCTCAAAAACGAATTTAACTAATCGTTTTCCAAACGACCTTACGCTTTTAAACAACGAAGTCAAAACAGAAATCAAAGAAGTAAAGAAAAAAGATCTAAATACCAGTACGGCAACACTTAATCTTCAAGCTATTCTTATTCCAAAAGTAGATGATAAAAAAATAACAAGCAATATTGCCGGAAAATCACTTAACGATGCTAAAAAAATACTTTTAAAAATTCCTCAGGTTTTACAAGTTGATATATCGCTTCGTCCCAATATCCCCTTTCTGCCAAAAATTCTTCCCCGTTTAACCAACAACATATCCGTCATGATAAAAACAAATGACTAACTACTATTACAAAAAGGCCAAGAAAAAAAATTACCGAAAAATTTTTAAATTTTTAAGTCTTGTCATCACCGGCTTTGGTTTATTGGCAGTACTCTATGTCGGTTTCCCGCTCATTTCCTGGCAAATATATTTTGCGCCGATTATTTCCTCGCAAAAGATTGAAGTGCCAATTCCAAAAACAACCGTTGTCAATTCCACCACCATAAAAAGTCTTATTAATGCCGGAGCGCAAACAATACAAGGCGTTGATTACACAAACGCTCAAAACTGGTTTCCAAACTTGAAAATTGATAATGGAGAAAAGACCCTTTCAAAAATATCTTCTTATACCCTTTCTATTCCCGCCCTTTCAATCAAAAATGCATCCGTGTCAACCAACGACTATGATTTAGCAAAACATCTGGTCAATTATCCCGGCACGGCAATTCCGGGAGAAAGGGGGAATGCTGTCATTTTTGGTCATTCAACTCTACCCCAACTCTTTAACCAAAAAGACTATAAAACAATCTTTGCCAACGCATATAGACTTAAGGTTGGAGATGAAATATTTGCCTCGGTTAATAATGTTTTATACCAGTATCAAATATTTAATATTGTTGTCATTGATCCTGAAGATTCCTCCGCGCTATCGCAAGCGCTTGACGATTCTTATTTAACTCTGGTAACCTGCACTCCTCCGGGCACAACTTGGAAACGTCTGATAATTAAATCAAGGATTAAAAAAATATCATGAAATCTCTTTTTATTCTTATCTGGCCTAAAATATATCGGTTCATCAACAATCTTATATCTTTAATTCTTCGCACAATAAAAGCCGTTATAAAAGTAAGCCTTGGACAAATTTTTGGATCTTGATATGCAATCTTCACAACTTGCTCTTGAGGCAATTAGAAAAAAACTTGTCGGTAAAAAATTGACCTACAAAGAAATCTATGCCGTGATAGAAGAAATTGCCAACAAGCGGCTGGGCGACATTTTGACTACCTATTTTACCGCCTCCGGTTACTCAAAAGGGTTCACCAATCAAGAGCTATATTATCTAACCCGCGCCATGGTTGAAACCGGCGAGAAATTACATTTTAAGGGAATTGTTGCCGACAAACACTCCATTGGAGGAATACCGGGCACCAGAACCACCCTCATCCTTGTGCCTATTGTGGCTGCGGCAGGATTTACCATACCCAAGAGTTCGTCCAGAGCGATAACAACACCCAGCGGCACGGCAGATGACATGGAAGTGTTAGCCAATGTTACATTCAGCAAAGATAAAATTTATAAAATAGTAAAAAAAACAAACGGATGTATTGTTTGGGGTGGAAGCTTTAATATCGCCCCTGCCGATGATGAAATTATAAAAGTTGAGGAACCGCTGGTTCTTGAAAGTTTTGACAAAATTGTCATTTCAATTATGGCCAAAAAAATTGCCTTTGGGGCAACCCATGTAATTATTGATCTCCCATACGGAACGATGGTAAAAGTTCATCACCTAAAAGACATTCAGGATCTTAGCAAAAAGTTTTTGTACGTAGCGCGTAGGTTTGGCATAAAACTTCGCCCGCTTATTCATAAAACCGATGAGCCGGCCGGCCGGGGAATTGGTCCAATTCTTGAAACCAGAGATGCTATGCGAGTGCTGCAACAAAAAAATAATCGTTCACTTGATTTAGAAATAAGGAGCCTGAACCTGGCAGGCACTCTATTAGAACTCTGTCTTGGTGATTCGCCAAAAAAACTTAAAGAACATGTAAAAAAAACTTATGGAAATTGTATCGGATGGGCGACAAAAATTTTGCAAAGCGGGCAAGCGTTTGTAAAAATGACAGAAATTATCAAAGCTCAAGGGGGAAATTCAAATATAGACAGCGAAGATTTAAAACCCGGGAAATATCATTACCAAGTCCTTGCTGTAAAAAACGGGCAAATTAAGGGTGCGTATAACAGCAATGCCACAACTATCGCCAAGATATTAGGAGCGCCGAAACTTAAAGGTAGCGGAATTTATCTTAATAAAAAAACAGGGGAAAAATTTAAAAAAGAAGAAGCGCTCTATACATTATTTAGTGAAAACGTGTATAATTTGAAGAAAGCAAAACAGTCGCTTATAAATTTTCCGGTAGTTGATTTATGATATGAAAAAACTTGTTATCGTACTGGGTGCTGTTTTCACCTTAATTCTTCTCTTTTCCCTTTGGTTTGAGAACGGATTAAAAGCAATTGATGCCAGTGATAAAACCAACCGTATTTTTGTGGTGGCAAAAGGAGAAGGCGTTAGAGAAATAGCCAATAAACTGAAAAAAGAGGGTTTTATTAAAGATCCTGTGGTGTTTTTTTTACTTGTTAGAAAGCTTGGCTTGGATGGAAAAATTCAGGCCGGAGATTTTCGTCTCTCTCCCTCCATGAATGTAACGGAAATTGCCGAAAGCTTAACTCACGGAACATTGGATATCTGGGTAACCATCCCTGAAGGGAAAAGAGTTGATGAAATGGCCGACATTTTAAAAAATACAATCCCAACTTATACACCATCCTGGAGAGTAAAACTTCGAGCCAACGAAGGATATTTATTTCCCGACACTTATCTTATTCCAAAAGACGCCGATATAAATCTGATTGTCTCCCTTATGCGAGATAATTTTGAAAAGAAATTTGCCCAAATAAAAATAAATAGAAGTAACAATCTTACAAAAAACGATATCGTCATTCTGGCCTCGTTAATTGAGCGCGAAGCAAAGCATGCGCAAGATAGACCGCTGGTTGGTTCTGTTTTGACCAACCGTCTAAATATTGGCATGGCTCTTCAGGTGGACGCAACCGTACAGTATGCATTAGGATATCAAGCTGACCAAAAATCATGGTGGAAAAAAGATTTAAGCGCAGCCGATCTAAAAATTAATTCGCTGTTTAACACCTATCAAAATGCGGGACTGCCGGTAACTCCCATTGCCAATCCCGGTCTGGCAGCGCTTCAAGCCGCGGCCAACCCTTCGGAAACAGACTATTTTTATTACATATCGGATAAAAACGGCTTTCTGCACTTTGCCAAAACTCTGGAAGGACACAATAACAACATCAAGAAATACGGGTTATAATAAAAATTATTTTCTCTTTTGTATTCCTTTGAAGAGGCGCTTGGTGGATTTTGTGATTTTACCAACCACCGATTCATGATTTTTTAATTCTCCGTTTGAATGTTGTTCTGTCGCCTTTTCTTCATCATTGCCTTCTTCAACAAGTTCTTCAATTTGGGATATTCCTTCCAAGCCTTCTTCTGTTACTTTTTTTAACAGTTTTTTGCCTCTTTTGGTACCAAGTAAAAAAACCACCCCGCCGCCTAAGATAGCGCCCCAAAGAAAACCGCTCAAAAATCCTCCTCCCCCGGAATTAGAACCATGATTATTCATCTTCTTTATCCTTTTTCTTTCGTTTTTTAAACAAACCGGCCAGCAATGCGCCGGTTTTGACGCCGGTTGCCACAGAAGAAAGAGTCGCAATTGGTCCTGAAACGCTCTCGGTAATAATCCCGGCATCATCTAAAAGTTTATTCGCTTTGGAGACCGTTTCCCGCAGCGATCTGAGAATAAAAAAAATTTGGATTCCCAAAATTAGAAGAAGAATCGTCAAAATAACAAGCACAAAAAGCAAAACTGCTTGGGCAGTATCTATCATACAATATTTAGATTAACCTAATTAAAATCTTCTGTCAAGACTTTACTTCTATATGTCGTTCTATTATTGTTTGCCTCTTTAGACGATTCTCAACTCTTATTTTTATAGTCGCTTTGGCGGGAAATACCGTGATATCTTTAGTAAATTTACCCTCATTATCTAAAGAAGCAGGCTGATCATTAATAAAAACT
The DNA here is from genome assembly GCA_964635045.1 of uncultured Gammaproteobacteria bacterium. Taxonomy (GTDB): domain Bacteria; phylum Patescibacteriota; class Microgenomatia; order Levybacterales; family UBA12049; genus CAZWMJ01. The sequence continues at coordinate 16,015 of CAZWMJ010000001.1, read as the reverse complement.
GTGGCGTTTGAATCTGTTTTACCGGAAACTGTAATTGTTTGCTGTGAGGTAATAAATCCTTCTTTCGGTGAGTAAATCTCAAGCGGCGGGTTGATAATTGCGTAGCGATATTGAAAAAGCACATAAAAAAGAAGGGTTAAAAAAGCAAAAGTTAAAAACAGCGCGGTTTGACCAAACAAACTTTTTCGCAAAGAAAAATCTTCTCTGGCAAACCCTTCCGGCAATACCTTAAACGCCTTATCGTCATCAAACTCCCGTCTGAATAACGCCATCATCTTCCTCTGAGGCAACCCTAAAAATTCAATATAATTTCGGACAAACCCCTGCACATATGCGCTTGATGGCAGTTTGTGATATTCTCCTTTTTCAATTGCCAAGAGGAATTCTTTGCGTATTTTTGTTGCTTTTGCTATTTCATCCAATGTCAGACCTTTTCTGATGCGCTCCTCTAACAACTGCTGGCCAACCCCAATCATACGCTCTACTGTCCTCCCTGAACCTGAGTAAGAATCTCCTCAGCGTTTCTTCTCAAAACATCTCTTGGTTTTGAACCCTCTCCCGGACCAATAATTCCTAAAGATTCCAGTTGATCAATTATTCGAGCGGCTCTGGCATAACCAACTGATAATTTTCTCTGAAGAAGAGACGCGCTAGCCCTGTCATATTGACAAACAATCCGAACCGCTTCATCAAAAAGCGGATCATGGCCATCCGAACTTACGGCAACCCCTTTGCGAAGAGCTATTTGCTGCGTTGTTACTTCTTCCGTGTACTCAACTACCGGAGTCTTTGATTTAAGATACTCTACTAATTTTTTTACTTCTTTTTCTGAAACAAAAGCTCCTTGAATTCTGGTTGGTTTTGCCTGTTCGGGCGGGATGTAAAGCATGTCTCCCCTGCCCAAAAGTTTCTCAGCCCCCGGCATATCGATGATGACTCTGGAGTCAATCATTGAAGAAACATTAAAAGCGATCCGGCAAGGAATATTTGCCTTAATAAGCCCCGTTAAAACATCAACCGATGGACGCTGTGTTGACACAACAAGATGAATTCCCGTAGCTCGGGCCATTTGGGCCAGTCTGGCAATGGCATCCTCTACATCAACCGGAGCAAAAGCCATCAGATCGGCCAATTCATCGATAAGAATAACAATGTACGGAAGCGCCTGAAAACCGGATAGTTCATTATAGGAATCAATATTGCGAACCGAGGCTTCGGCAAATAATTTATACCGTCTGTCCATCTCTCCCATCGCCCACTTAAGAGATGAAAGAATTTTCTCAACTTCCACAATAACAGGAGTCAGAAGATGCGGTATGCCGTTATAACCGGTCAGCTCCACTCGTTTTGGATCAATCATGATAAACTTTACCTCTGAAGGAGAACCTCTAAACAAAAGGGATGAGATGAAAGAGTTAATTAACACAGACTTTCCAGATCCTGTCGTTCCGGCAATCAAAACGTGGGGCATCTTGGCAATATTGGCCACCAGCGGATTACCACTGACATCAAGCCCCAAAGAAACGGTCAGCTTTGAACGACTTTTTTGCATAACGCTTGATGAAAGCATAGTCTTCAATGTCACAATCTCAAGCGATCTGTTGGGAATTTCTATGCCAACCAAACTTCTGCCGGGTATTGGAGCCTCAATACGTATCTGACCTGTCGGCGCTTCGGTTGCCAATGCTAAATCGTTTGCCAGAGATGTTATCTTGGAAACTTTTGTTCCTAAAGCAATTTCCAAAGCATACTGCGTAACTGCCGGACCCAAATTAACCTCGGAAACTCTTGCGTCAATACCAAAACTTTGCAGGGTTTTCTCGATAATCGAGGCCACCCGTTTTACATCCCCTCTGTCTGCTTTTTGATCGGGACTATCAGATAGAAGACTAAGCGGCGGATATTCCCAAATGCCATTAGTCAAAAGTTGATTGCTGACTAATTTATCGGAGAGAACCACGGGTTCTTTTTTGATTACCACCGGCTCGGCCGAAGCATGGCTGATTGGTAAATCAATTTTGCCGCCTTTTATTGCAATATTCTGTTTGCCTCGCATGACCACCGGCTCTTTACTTTTAAAAATAGATAAAATTTTCTTTGGGAAAAATCTGTAGGCGTTTTTATAGACAAAAACTAAGGTGTTATAAATTTCATCAATCGATGTATCAAAAAAAACAATAACGCCCACAAATATCCCCGCTATAAAAACAATGTCCGCGCCTATTCCCGTCAGCATATCCGACATGGTATTGGCAAATTTCTCTCCCACAGATCCCGCTTTGGTCAAAGAAATTATAGAAAGAAAGAAAAGCAAAAAGCCAATAGCTACATTGGGACGAGAAATAAACATTCGGATACGTAAGAAGAGAAGTCCAAAAAATATTAAAATGAATGGAAAAAGTAACGCTCCCCAACCAAAATTTTTTGTTAAACCATTGTTAATTGCAATAAACATTTCCGCTCTTTTGGTAAAAGACAGAATTAAAAGTACTCCCATCAAAATGAGTCCAAAAGAAAAAATACTGTAAACTGTTTCTTTTTTCAGTTTAAGCTTCAAAAAACCTCGTTTTCTATAATATCTTCGTCCCATAACAACTATTATAGGAGTAAAACTACAGGAGCACAAGTATTTCAAGAAAGACCTGTTTGTTACACCTCAATCACCACCGGTAAGACTAGGGGTCTTCGGCGAAAGGTGCGAAATATTACTTCCGTACTTACTTCTCCAACAAGTCTTCGCATAAAAACCCAATTTTTAACAAGAGAGCTTTTATTTTTGGCATTAAGTTTTCTTGTTAAATCTTTAGCAATTGCCTCTTTTATTTTTTTAACATCCATCGTAAATCCTCTAACAATAATATCAGGACTATCAACAATTCGCCCGTTTGTGGCATCTATTTCAACCAATACAATCACAATGCCGCTCTCGGAAATTTTTTGTCGGTCGCGGATAACAAAACTTTCTACCTCCCGGCCGGTAATTTCATCAACATAAACATTTTTTGTTTTAAGACTCCGACCAATTCTCGCTCCGTCTTGACTAAATATAATCTCCTGCCCATCATCCACCAAAAAAACATCGTTATCTTTGTAATTTAGATTTTGGGCGATTGATTTATAGGCCGCCATGTGTCTAAAATTTCCCCCGATTGGTAAAATTTTCTTGGGCTTTGTTAAACTTATCAGTTTTATCAAATCCTCGCTTGATCCATGTCCCGACACATGAAACTGCGTACCCAGCTCTGAATACAACACTTTTGCTCCTTTTTTGGCAATGGCATCAATCAAAGAATTTACCAGCACTTCATTTCCCGGAATAGTATCGGATGAGAAAATAACCGTATCCTGAGAATTCAGTCTAATTTCAGAATGTTCACCGTTAACAATCCTGCTCATGGCAGAATTTTCTTGTCCCTGACTTCCCGCCACTAATAAAACAAGATCGCTGTCGGCATAGCGGGAAAGCTCTTTTACCTGCACTTCTACGTTGGCATCTAACTTCAGATATCCCAATTTTTGGACAATTTCTTTGGTCTTTACGATAGAACGGCCAATAAAACAAATTTTTCTCTTGAATTCCGTGGCTGCTTTTATTATCTGATTAATCCTGGCAATGTGCGAAGAATAGGTTGTAACAATAAGCTTGCCTTTGCAATTGGCAAGCACTTTGGCAAAATTATCATATAAAAAAAATTCTGAAGCCGTAGATCCTTTCTTCTCCGCGCCTAAACAATCAGACAGCAAACAACGCACGCCAAGCTTACTTAATTCTTCTATGCGGTTCGTGTCTGTTTTTTTGCTATCCCAAGGTGTTTGATCCAACTTAAAATCACTACCATGATAGAAATTACCCACAGGCGTTTGAATAAAAATATGAGCGCTATCCGGCACCGAATGGGTCACTCTAATAAAAGAAGCGATAAAATTACCGATCTCTACCTTTGGATTATCAAATTGGACAGTTTGAACACCATGAGAAATGCCAAATTCTTTCAGTTTGGCATTGGCAAGCGCCGCCGTTAAAGGGGTGGCAAAAATTGGAAACGAACTTTTAAGTTGAGGTAGGATAAAAGGCAAAGCGCCCATATGATCCTCATGCCCGTGAGTAAGCAACATGCCGATTATTTTTTTATTTGTTTTTAGAAGATAAGAAATATCCGGCAACAGTAAATTCACTCCCAACATCGTTTCGTCGGCAAAACCTAAACCACAATCAACAATAAGTATCTGATCCTGGTATTGATAAAGATACATATTTTTGGTGACATCGCCAACACCACCTAAGGGGATAAGGGAAAGCTCACTATTCATCATAAACTTACATTCTTAGAAATTCTTTAACATTTTCATTTGTAATGTGAACCGATTGCGCTTTTTCTTCAACGACAAGACGCGCTGTTTTACGGCATATTCCCTCAATCGTCCGTTCAAGACTACGTATGCCTGAATCAAAACCTAAGGGCCGAATAATTCCCGGCCAGACAGAATCATCAACAATTAATTGAGTATTTGATAATCCGGTATCCTGACGAATTTTAGGAAAAAGATAATCTTTTCCAATAATTATTTTCTCAGGATCAGTATAAGACGGCATTTGAATAATTTCCAGTCTATCCAATACCGCTGTGGAAATATTGGTGGTATTGTTGGCTGTGGCAATAAACAAAACCTCTGAAAGATCAAAAGGATAATCAATATAATGATCCGTAAACGCCCTGTTTTGTTCAGGATCCAGTAGTTCAATTAAAACTCCCATAATATCCGATCGAGCCTCCTGAGAAACTCTGTCAAGTTCATCCAGCAAAATTACGCAATTTTTGCTTTTTGCGTGAGCAAGTTTTTTGACAATAAGTCCCGGCTCCGCATCGGGAAAAGCTCTAGATTGTCCCCGAAGCGCCCTTGAATCTCCCATGCCCCCAAAGGGAATCCTTTCAAATCCCCTGCCCAAAGCCTGCGCAATGGAAAAAGCCAGAGTAGTTTTTCCCGTTCCGGCCAGACCAACCAGACAGAGAATCGGAGCATGCGAAACGTGATCAAAATTTTGCGATTTCAAGTTAAGAATAATAACAGACAGATATTCAATTATTCTTTCTTTTATACTTGTCAGTCCGTGATGATTCTCATCCAAAATCTCTTTTGCCTTTTCAAGATCCAGGATGTCTTTGGTCCGACTACTCCATGGCAAACTCACCGCCCAATTTATGTAAGAAAAAGTTGTCTCGTATTCAATAATGTAAGTTGAGCTAAGATATCCCGCAGACGAACGAAGAAGAGCAAGTCTTTGTACCCGTTCGTTAAGATTTTGGGCAAGATCCGATGACAGCGGATGTTGTTTAATCAATTCTTGAAGTCTTTGGATTTGCTCATCTGCTATAGTCTTACCCTGTTGCTGAGTACCTGCTGCTCCATTTATTGGCTCCATATATCTATACTAACAACTATTTCAAAAAACTACAATATTTGCTTGTAATTTTAGCGGGAAACGTCAGACGTTCCGGGGGTTGCGGCGGAAGCGGGAGGGCCCTCTGCTTTTAGCAAACCTTTCTCTTCTAAATTGCATGGTAAGAGGATGGGGAGGCGTGTTTTCCCGCTGATTGCTATCTGTTCCTTCATGATGAATTCGGCTGTGATTAATACTTTGTTCATTTGTTTGAAAAAGAGAAAGATTAATTCTCCCTTGCTCATCTATTTCTCTAACGCGCACCTTTACTTTCTGACCAATCTGTACCACATCGCTTGGGCTTTTCACAAAACCGCTGCCCATTTGAGAAACATGCACCATTCCCTCTTTGCCCGGTAACACTTCAACAAAGGCGCCAAACGGCAAAATACGCTTCACGGTTCCTTCAAAAATTTCGCCAACGCCAATTTCACGGGTTAATCCTTTAATCCAGTCTACCGCTTTGGTAACTGCTTCCTGTGAGGTCGAGGATATGGTAATTGATCCATCGTCTTCAACATCAACCGCGGCGGCGGTCTGCGCAATAATATTTCTAATTACCCGTCCTCCGGGACCAATCACCTCTCCAATTTTTTCAACCGGTACACGAACAACTTCAATTTTGGGAGCAAACTCGGAAATTTTGTTGCGAGTCACTGGTAAAGCCTCCAGCATTTTTTGCAAAATATGAAGCCTTGCCACTTTTGCCTTTTCCAAAGTTTCTTTAATCTGAGCATCTGTCAAACCTAAGATTTTCACATCAAGCTGAATGGCGGTAATGCCTTTTTCAGTTCCGGCCACTTTAAAATCCATATCGCCCGCAAAATCCTCAAGTCCTAGAATATCGGTTAGAATAACGTATTTTTGATCATCTGATGCCATGCCCATGGCAACTCCGGTCACCGGCTTTTCAATTGGAACACCCGCATCCATCAGAGCAAGCGTTGATCCGCAGGTGGCTGCCATGGAAGTTGACCCGTTTGAAGACAAAATTTCAGAAACCACCCGAATAGTATATGGAAACTTTTCTTGCGCCGGTATTACCGGTTCAAGCGCTCGCTCCGCTAACGCACCATGTCCTATTTCGCGCCTAGATGGACCAAACATTCTTCCTGTTTCACCTACAGAGTATGGAGGCATAGAATAATGATGGATGTAGCGTTTTGACTCTTCTCCTTCTGCGGATTCAATAAGCTGTTCAAGTCTTGGCGATCCAAGCGTTACCACCGTTAAAGCCTGTGTATCGCCTCTTTGGAAAATAGCCGAGCCATGCGTTCTGGGCAAAACCGAAGCTGAAGCAGAAATTGGTCTAACTTCATCAATGCTTCTTCCATCCAGCCTTTTTGCGTGTTTTAAAATATTCTCACGAATAATTTTGAAAGATACCTGCTCTACTGCTTTAGCGATTGTTTTTTTGTCTGCTCCTTCATTACCCTGTGTTTGCTCGTCTTCAAAAATTTTATTAATTACATCTTCTGTTTCCCTGCCAGTTGATTCTTTTCCTAAACGCGAGTTAATCAAAGCTATTAATTCTTCTTTATATGATTTCTCAATGCGGGCGGAAAGTTCTCTAAGTTTATTATCGTGAGTTACCGACTCTTTTTTCTGTCCAACTTTTTTTGTAAGTGTTTTTATGAGAGCTATAATTGCGCTACTTTGCATCCTTGCAGAAACCACCGCCTCAAAAACTGCCTTTTCTGACACTTGTAACGCTCCCGCCTCTATCATCACCGTTTTTTCTTCCGTTTGAGAAATAATCATATCGAGTTCGGAAAGAGCAATTTCAGAACTTGCCGGATTTATTAAAAACTCCAAATTCTCATTTTCTTTTCCTTTAATAAGTCCTACTCGAACCGCGCCTATCGGCCCATTCCAGGGGATTTTTGAAATAGAAAGCGCGCTTGACACCGCAATGAGAGAAAGAACATCCGGTTCATTCTCTCCATCTACAGAAAGAACGGTCACCACTATCTGCACTTCATTTTTGTATTCTTTTGGGAAAAGCGGTCTGATGGAACGATCGATAAGCCGCGCCGTTAAAACAGCCTGATCTGACGGTCTGCCCTCTCTTTTGACCCAACGGCTGCCTTTTATTCTTCCTCCCGCATAAAGTCTTTCTACGTACTCAACAGTCAGCGGAAAATAACCAAGATCCTCTCTCACCCCACCGGCCACCACAGTTACTAAAACCATGGTGTCGCCAAGACGAGCCAAAACAGAGGCTGTTGCTTGTTTAGCAAGGCTTCCGGTCTCCAATGTAAGTGTCCTACCGGCAAGATCTAATGTTAAAGAAGTTTTTTGCATTAATTTACCTAATCTTTTACTCCAATTTTTTTGGAGATTGAAGAAACACGTTTTTTATCTACCTTTGCCAAAAAGTTAATTAGTCTTCTTCTTTTCGCTATCATAGAAAGAAGCCCTCGTCTTGAATGAACATCATGCGCATGAAGCTTCAAATGCTCTGTTAAGCGATCTATTCTTTTGGTAAGAAGGGCTATTTGTACCTCCGGACTTCCAGTATCGCCTTCCACCGTTTGGAATTCTTTAATAATCTGCTTTTTCTGAGTTGGACTAAGCGGCATAACAAAAATTCAAATTTAAAATAGTTAAAATTTATTCTACTGATTATAGCAGTTTATTTATTAATTAGCAATAACGAGTTAAATCAGGGTCGAGCCTTTATATATTTTGGGGGCCAGCCAGTCAGACGGAGCTGCGTCTTCGCTTTGTTGTTTTTGAGGGAAAGCGCTTCTTTGAGGCTTCATTTTACCAAAAACATTAGGTCTTACTTGAGTCTTTACAGTTGATTGCAAGGGAGCTGGAGCTGGGAAAGAAGGAAAGAAAGAATTTTCTTCAAATTTTTGATCTTTCTTTATTGTTTCTCTTAATCTCACCGCACCTTTTTTCATAAGAAAAGCTGACATTTCAAAGGCTAAAGAACTGGTATTTATTTTTTGAAAGTTATCCGTTGCGTAAGCAATTCCAGACAGAAGATTTTGGGCAATATCAATATCAAGAGTTAAATTAAAGGATTTGATTAAATTCGCCACTATTTCACAGACTGAGGAAAAACGAGGAGACACCAAAACAACATCTCCAAAACCTTGATTATCTACCCCATTATCTATATTTACAACTTTTGTATTTTTGAGCGCTTCCGGATCGAAAAGATTACCCAAATCAGATATTCTTTTAGTACCAACAATAAAAAGCGAGCCGGAAAAATTTCCTCCGCTTCTTTTAAATCTCACGTCCTTTTCCGAAAAAGATAATCCGCTCTTCCCCTCCTTAACGACAATATTTAGAAAACCATCCTCCAGAGTGTAAGATACTTTCTCTATTTCTCCTTCTCTATAAGGAAAGGAAACAGTCAAATCTCCGCCTTCTGCCCCATTAATGCTATTTTTAACTCTATCTATACCAACCAGAGAGGAAAGTTCTACTATGGGTTCTGTTGGTGAGGCAACTGTGACATTTTTACCAAAAGATTCAAGACTTAGGTAAAGACCTAATGCTGCGGCCATAGCATCCAGATTTGGATTGGCGCCAACAACAATAGAAATGTTGCCATCCGCATCTATAATATCTTTTATCTTTTGAGGAACTGTATCATCCATATTTAGCCATGACATACTAACATATCACCTATAGTAAAGTCAAGAAGAGGAGAAATAATCACTCCCGCTTCTTGTCCCTTTTCCATTTTTGATATAGAATTTTTACCTTGGCGGACAGATGTAATAATACTTTCTCCAACCACTTCCTCATTTCTAGTCAGTCTTACCTTATCACCCTTGGCAATTCTCCCGTCAAGCACTATCACGCCTAAAACTTTTGTTTTATCAAAAGGAAAAGAAGCCAAGACTTTGGCAGTACCAAAAATCTTCTCCACCAATGCCAATCTTTTCCCCTCCAAAACGTCTTTTATCTCATCAATAAGTTCGTATATCAGAGTATAATTTTTTAATAATACCCGCTCCGCGCCGGCAATCCTTACAACCTCATTTCTTATTTTTGTGTTGAAACCAACGATAATTGATTTAGTTGATTTGGCAAGAAAAACATCTGCTTCTGTTACTTCTCCTGTTTTTTGAACAAGAATGTGTACCTCTTTTGGCAGTGAATTTACAATTGCCTCTAAAGATCCCACTGTATCCGCAGAAAGGATGATAGAAAGAGGCCGGTCCTTAGCGTGCAGCGAGGAAGAAGGCAAATTGGCATCGGGAGAAACCGAAGCGGCATTGGGAGGTAAGGATTGATCTTTTGTGTCCGAATGTGAAACAATCCCTCCGACATTAGGCACTTTTTCAAAGCCCAAAACTTCAACCGCCTCGCCAACACTTGCTGACTGCTTATAATTGCCTTTATCATCAATCAGAGTACGAACTTTTGCTTTAATATTATCGGAGGTAAGTCCATCGCGGATATAAACAGTACCATTTTTTACCACCATTGTTACCTTAGGTCCAACTTTTGCGTCAATTTTTGCTTCAATAATAACTCCTTCAAAAGCTGATCCCTCTGAACGAGACGCCGTTTGATTCATATCAAATACCAAAAGAATAAGTTCTAACAGCTCCTTTATGTTCTTTCCCGTTTTGGCAGAAACAGAAATACAAGGCACATCTCCGCCCATGCCTTCAAGGGAAACATCCTCTTTTGCCAATTCACGTTTTACCTTCATCTCATCTTTTTCTGCCAAGTCTGACTTGGTCAAAACAACAATAAATGGTGTTTTGGTATCTTTCAAAAGTTGTATGCTTTCCCGAGTTTGGGGCATAACGCCATCAATTGAAGAAACAACTAATAAACTGATATCTGCCGCCTTAACTCCATGCGATCTCATTTTCAAAAATGCTTCATGTCCCGGCGTGTCAATAAAAGTAATCCGTCTTTTTATGCCGTCATGGATAATCTCCACCATTGATGCGCCAATTCTTTGTGTTATCCCGCCGTGTTCTTTTTGAGCAATGTTTGTCTTTCTAATAACGTCTAGAAGCGAAGTTTTACCATGATCAACGTGGCCTAAAACCGCCACTACGGGAGGAAAGAATGTAGATTTTATGCGGGCTATTGTAGCTTTGTTTGTCATAGTTAAAATATACAAAAATGAATTTCATACAAAAATTTCTAATTTTTAATTAGGAATTTTTTGCTTTCTTTGCTCTTGCTTTTTTTACCCTGAGCGCCTGCCCTGAGTGTTGTCGAAGGGCAGTTGAAGGGCTTTCTTTATCTTCTTGCTTGCCCTGAGCTTGCCGAAGGGTTTCTTCTCTTTTTTCTGTTTTAGCCTCCGCATTTTTTTCCTCGTCTATTTCTATTCTATATCCGGCCAGCTTTGAAGCAAGTCTGACATTTTGCCCATCTCTGCCGATAGCTAAAGAAAGTTCATCCTTCGGAACAAATACCGAAGCTTCCTTTTTTTCCTCGTTAACTACCGCGCGAAGGTTTTTGGCCGGTGAAAGAGCCGCAGCAATGTAATTCTTGGCATCTTCCTGCCATTGGATAATATCTATTTTCTCCAAACCGCCAAACTCGGCAATAACCGCTTGCACTCTGACGCCCTTTTGTCCGACACAGCTTCCCACCGGATCAATTCCGCTTTGTGAGGAAAAAACGGCTACTTTTGATCTGTTGCCCGGTTCCCTGGCAACGGCTTTAATAACAACAGATCCTTGAGCGACTTCAGGAACTTCTCTTTTAAATAATCCTTCCAAAAGACCATTGCTTGCTCTGGATACGATAATTTCCTCACCTCTTACTCCTTCTCTTACTTCCAAAAGCTGTACTGTCAATCGCTGATTAAGGTGATATTTCTCGTTGGGAATTTGCTCCTGAGGCGGCATCACCCCTTCTGTCTTACCGACATCAACAATAATATTTGGTCCGGCAAATCGAAGCACCATTCCGTTTACTATAGATCCTATTCGGACTTTATAACTGGAAAGTATTGCCTCTTTTTCTTTTTCTCTGATCTTCTGAAGAATTACCTGTTTGGCGGTTTGGGCGGCGATTCTGCCAAAACCGGGCGGAGTCACGTCTTCTTCTTTATGGAAGATGCGCGCCTCCCCGGTGTTTTGATTAAGACTGGCTGAATATTCCTCTACATCAACTCCCGGATGATCTTTGCGATAGGCCGCCAGAATGGCATTTTTGACCGTTTCCAAAACCACTGAAGGATCAACTCCCCGCTCGTTGGCGACTTGATTAAGAGCTAACGCAAATTCGCTTCTTTGTACTGCCGGCATAATACTCCTAAATTTCTAAATTCTAATATCTAAATTCTAAACATTTTTAGGATTTAGTGCTTAGTACTTATTAAAAGTGGTGGGCAACTTCCCACCACTCCCTTCCTACCAATATTTATTGTAACAGAAAATGAGGCTTTGGTCAAGACGACACTCAATATATAATCTCCACCATTCTAACTTCTATTTATGTTAAAATTAATTTGTGAAGAAGTTAGTAATTTTTGGTGGAGTTATTATTCTTTTTCTATTTTTGGCATTTACATTTTTTAATAAATCTCAAGCTCCCCAAACTGCAATTCCCACATCTCCTGCTATTCAAAAAGAAAATATTAACGTTACAGCTTCTTTTACAATCATTACCGACTCTATTACCAGAAGTTTTACAAATCCTAAATACCACAACCAGTCAGCTGATGTCTACATCCAAGCGGATAACCCGTCAATTGTCCATGTTAAAAAAGCCGGCATTACCTGGGATGATTTTTTCAAAACCTTGCCCATGAAACTCTCTAAAGATTGTTTAATAACCGGAGATGGTGAAACTCTTTGTGAGGGCCAGGGCAAAACCTTGAAATTTTTCCTCAATGACATTGAAACTCCCGATCTTTTAGACAAAGAAATTAAACAAAATGATAAAATTTTAATAAAATTCACTTCTACATAAAATACGCATGTTTGTATTAACCTCGTACAAAATGATAAAATAAAAACATGAGTGAATTTAATCCAGAAGAACAACCTCGCGGGTTTAGAGAAAGAGCAAGAGTGAATAAAAGAACACGCAGGGAATTATTAGGAATGGTCACGAGTTTACCCCCAGCTATTTCCGTAAGCAAAGCTCATACAGAAGAACCTCAAGCGCCCGTTAAAGGATTAACCAGAAGAAGTTTCTTGAAAAAAACTGCCTTGTTGGGTGGAGTTGTTGGAGGTACTCTAGCATTAGATACCCTGAGAGGAGTAGGAGAATTTATTGAAGAATACGAAAATGAGCCAAAAAATATCACTGATGTGATTAAATTTTTAGAAGAAGATTTGCAGTTACCACAAGATCCCCTGTATGGTTTTACCTTTCCTTCAACCAGAGAAATAGCTCAAAAGTACAAAGAAGCTTTACTAAAAACCAGAGATAATGGGTTAAGATGGTTAGTAATAATTCAAGAAAAAGAGCCAAAAAGCGTAATAAAAAAAATTATAAGAACTTCTAATAATCCAAGAATTTCTAAACCAGAAAAGGGAGAAGATGGATCAGTATATATTTATATACCGCCGTCTATGGCAAATGACCCGCCCGCAGAATTGGCAAGATGGTTTTACCATGAAGGGTTTCATTTATTTTACCAACCTTTTTATCCACCTGATTCTGATGAGGATAGATTTAATAGGGAAATACCCACCAATATTGCAGATATATTACTAGGTAGACTAGTGTCACAAAGAACAGGGAAAGAATATTTCAATATTGATATAGATAGAGGTTACGACCAAGCCGTAAGAGAAAACAATAGAGGACTTTTTGAGGAAGAACTTAAAAAACTTTATGCATTGCCTCAAGATTGCTGTACCTATCAACCGCCAGAAAATCCAAAAACTAAAAACCCTACTTAGAAGATGTAGTTTATATTAACCTTATGCCATATAAACAAAGCTTGAAATTCTCACATCGTTCGAATTATAACAAATTAACCCCTCAAGAAGAGGAGATTATTGAAAACAAAGGGACTGAAACTCCGTTTTCCGGTGAATATGATGATTTTTACAAAGACGGCACCTATATTTGCAAGAAGTGCAATGCTCCTCTTTTTTCATCCCAAGCAAAATTTGCTGCCGGATGTGGTTGGCCCTCTTTTGATGAAGAATTTCCCAATTCTTTGCGGCGCTTGCCCGATGCAGATGGTGAGAGAACAGAAATCCAGTGTTCAAATTGCCACGCCCACCTTGGCCATGAATTTACCGGAGAACATTTAACTGAAAAGGATGTTCGCCATTGTGTTAACTCATTATCAATCACATTTATCCCCAAAGATCAAAACCTGCCGGAAGTTATCATGGAGTAAAAAACCCTCACCCCGTCCCAACTGTATTGCAATTCTAGGATACTCCGAGAAAAAAGACTGGTTCTAATCTTTATTCAAAATATCTCCATTTGCGGTAGACTGCCCAAAGCCATAATCCTTTTGATAAAATCAATGTAAATATTGTGGAAATTAGAGAAAAGGGAGAAAAAATATTATACTGGATTTGAATATGTTGCTGGACTATGAATGAAATCCATGATCCGACAATACTGCTAATAAAGGTAACATAAACAGCCCATTTTTTCCACATCCACATCTTCCAGACTAAAAAGGGAGTTAAAAAGACATTGAAGTAAATAAATACGGGGTACCAATTACCAAGCCCAGCACTTTGTTTCATACGATCAGGGTCGAATAAACCAGGGATACCAACTAATATTCCAAGAAGTGGCAAGAGCAATATTATGGTTAAGAATATACCCCTATCTTTTTTCATCGTGTTATAAGCTTTTCTTTTAAAGATTTATTCATCATTACAGCTGAAAAGATCTGAACTAGAAACTAAACTCTCATCGCAAAAAAGACTGGAATAAGTATCTGAAAAAATAGTTATCCCCTTCTGCTTATCTATAATTAAAGATGCAGATGTAGTAGCAAGTTGATCATGCTCATTAAATAATGTAGCAATAATTTGCTTATCATTATTTGAAACTATATTCCATTCCTCCCCTTCTATACCAACTCTTAAAATTCTACTACCTTTTAGAATCAATTTATTCCCGTTAATACTTATATCAATAGTGGCTAGCTTTCGAGCTTTTGAAAGTTTACCATATATTTCTTTATCATAACAACTATTCCTTCCGCTTAAAAAAGCCCCACCTACATGTTCACAGACATAATGATTTTGAGCATTAAGCTTATTAATAGCTGGATAAGGAAGTTTCATCGTCAGGGGTTTAAGTGTATAAACAGTAAGTCCTGCTAAGAAAGATACAAAAGTAACAATTACTATAAATCTTACATTCAATCGAATTTTATCTAACAAGAACTTCATAAAACAAGTATAGCAAATCTGGAAAATAGTTACCTAATAATTGCAATGTGTGAAAGAATCCACCTTCATTTGAACTAAGTTGACACCCTTCGACCCATTCGACAGGCTCAGGGCAAGTCCTCTTTTTTGGCCGGGGGTTATTTTATGTTATCCTTAATTTATGGCAGAAGCTGGGTACAAACAGCTAATTTCCTATAAACTGGCTCAAATTGCTTTTGATCTGGGTTGGGATTTTGTGCCAAAGTATTAGGAGGATTACCCCCGCTTCGCCAAGGCTACGCCGGGCGAGGAAGGAAAAGAAGGAATAGAGGCAGTAGTTAATTATCTAATTGATCTTCTGACAAGAAGCGGCTACCTCCTTGATAAACAAATCAACGCAATTGAGGAAAAACACCAAAGAGAGGGCGGCTACAGAGAAAAACTTCTCAAGAAACGGCTGGAATATAGGAGCGGCAAATTTTAGTTCTTTCATGTTACACTAGATATATGCTGCCTAAGGTTTTAATAGCTGCTGCACTGCTTGTAGGTTCTGTTTTTGTTGTTAATGGTTTTCTTGGTCATAAGGATGAAATTTTGCAAAATATTAAACCAAAAGGCAATGCTCCCTGTCCGGAACCTTTGATATTGCAAACTCCGGTTGATTTAAGCAAAGTTACCGCTATTTTATACCCGGGACAAGTGCGGGGCGGGGATTTTAAACCACATGGAGGTTTTAGATTTGATAATGCCCAAAGTAACGAGATAGAAGTTAGAGCTCCAATAGATAGCGAACTTCAGGATGCCAGCAGATATATTGAAATGGGTGAGGTGCAGTATATGTTTGATTTTCAAAATGATTGCGGCATCAGATATCGCTTTGATCATCTGCTAACTCTTTCTCCTAAGTTTGCAGAAATGGCAAAAAATTTACCCGAGCCAAAACCCGATGACTCAAGAACAACCAATGTCAAGCCAATTATGGTAAAGCAAGGAGAGGTTATCGCTACAGCTGTGGGATTTAAAAATAATTTGAATGTTTTTGTGGATTTTGGGGTATATGATTCAAGGGGTAAAATTTTCTCAAGTCCCCGGGATAATGCCATCTGCTGGTTTGACCTTCTGCCTGCGCAAGATAGCACCAAAGTTAAATCCCTGCCTCCGGCAGATTCAAAATCCGGCTCCCAATCCACCCTCTGCAAATCCTAAATTCATTTATGTTAAGCTTAATTTATGGAAGAGTGGGCTGTTAAAACATATGAGTCTCCAAATGGCGAAA